>NZ_CALUYG010000030.1 GCF_944324935.1 uncultured Desulfovibrio sp.
TGCTCACCCAGTCCGCCGTTGCCATGCTCTCGCAGGCCAACAGCATGCCTCAGATGGCTCTGCAGCTCATCGGCTAACCAGACTGTTGTGGTGGAGGGAGAAAAGCGCAAGCCTGGGGGCGAGTGCTGGGGAGCCTCGCCCCACCAACGGGTTATGCAGGGGATGCCTTCGGGCATCCCCCTTTTTCGTTTCGCCGGCCAAAAACCCCTTTCTCGTGGCGAGATCACGCGCGGATGGCGGACCGCCGGCCATGCCCGGCAGCCGCAGGGTTCGCCTCGCAAAGCGACTGGCCTGATACGCGAAGATCAGTAGCGCTCAGGCATATAATGCGGCGGCAGGGCATTTTCCGGCCCGAGCCCCTGCTCGCCAAGCTGTTCGCGCAACAGCCGCAGCAGCAGGCAGGCTTCCGCGAGCTGCCGCTCCATATCATCCAGCTGCCGCTGCTGCCGCACCAGGGCCTCGTGCAGCGCTTCCAGCCGCTGCTCCTGGAAATACATGCCCTCTTCCAGGCGCACCAGGCGCGCCTCATGGTCCGCCATTTCCTTCTCTCCCGTAATCATGTAGACTGGAACGAACGGCCGCCGCAGTGGGCGGCAGGCAAAGCGCCAGCGGATCATGCCGTCCGTCTCCGCTTCTCCAGTCGAATGTTTACACCGGGCGCACCCTGCATCGCCGTGATGTCATGCGTCCCAGGCTTCCCGTACCGCCTGCGCCCACAAGAGTCCCATGACCGATAAAAACCGCCACACGCCACCGCCCCAGCGCAACGCCCTCAAGGGCCGTACCGGCCTCGTCCGCCTGCGTAACGCCCTGCGCTATTCCCTTGACGGCTACCGCGCCGCCTGGCGGGACGAGCAGGCCTTTCGCCAGATCGTCGGGCTGTGCCTGCCGGGGCTCGCGCTGGCCGGGCTGCTCTGCCGCACCTGGACGGAAGGCATCCTGCTCATACTGCCGCTGATCCTGGCGATCGTGGTGGAACTCTGCAACAGCGCCATCGAAAATGTGGTGGACCGCATCTCGCCGGAATGGCATCCCCTGGCCAAGAAGGCCAAGGACATGGGCAGCGCCGCGCAGCTGACCGCACAACTCCTCATTGCGATCGTCTGGGGCAGCTACCTGCTCGCCCGCATTTGCGCCTGACGTCCACGCCGTGTCTCTTTCCTGAAAAAAATTATTGGGGGGAGGGGAAGCCCTCGTGTTGCTGTCGATGCCCGTAAGGCTCCCGCGTCGCCTAACAGTCACGGCCTCTGGCCGCCCGTCGGGTCGCTGCCAGCGCGGGGAGCCCCCCCAAAAAAATACGCTGCCCACTGGCAACAGCGCCAAGGTGTACCAGAAAAAATTTTATAATAATTTTAATGGATAAAATTAATAAGTTACGCACGGTTCACTTGTCTTTGGAGCCAGGTTGCCGCGTGTCCCGGACTTTTTCCTCGGTAAAAGCGCGCTGGGGAAGGGATGGGGGGCTTGGGGGGAAGGGAAACCCGCTCCCGCGCCGGCGGGGGGGTTTCGCTGCCCCCATGGCACTCTACTCACTGTCCCCCGCCCGCGTCGCTCTCCCCGGCCCTTCCCCCCAACAGACAGTACATAGTGTTAACAGGCCCTAAACGGCGGCCTCCAGCAGCATGTTGTCCCGGTGGATGACTTCGGGATAATGGGCATCGCCCAGGATGGCCGCCACTTCGATACGTTTGAGCCCCATGATCTTCCGCAGGTCCGGGGCGCTGTAGTTGCTCAGGCCCACGCCGAGAACGGCGCTCCCGCCGTCCGCATCCAGACGGGCGATGCGCACCAGCGCTCCTTGCTGGAAGTTGCCCTCCACCTGCCGCACGCCGCCGGGCAACAGGCTGCCGCCGCGTTTTTGCAGGGCCTCCGCCGCTCCCGCATCCACCAGCACCGTGCCGCTGGGATCGGCCTGATAGGCCAGCCAGAATTTCCGACGAGAAATGGCGTGCGCGGCCGGACGCACCCAGGTTCCCACGGCCTCGCCGGCAAAGGTCCGGCACATGACGTCCGGCTGCCGCCCCGGGAGGATCAGCGTCGGCACGCCGAGCTGTGCGGCGCGACGGGCCGCGGTAAGCTTGGAATACATGCCGCCGGTCCCCACCGTGGTCTTGCCGCCGCAGAGTTTGCCCAGATCGAGCTTGCTCACATCCTCCACACAGGGCATGACGCCGACATCGGGATCTTCCTGCGGATTGCCCGCCAGCACGCCGGGGGCTGAGGTCAGGTTGATGAAGAGGTCCGCCCCGGTGAGGTTGACCAGCAGGCTGGAAAGGCAGTCGTTGTCGCCAAACTTCAGCTCCGCCACGGAGACCGTGTCGTTTTCGTTGACGATGGGCAGGACGTCCCATTGCAAAAGTTCGGCAAAGGTGTTGCGGGCGTTGAGGAAACGCTGGCGTGCCCGCAGATCGTCCCTGGTAAGCAGCACCTGCGCCGTGGGCAGGCCGTGGGGGGCGAAGGCGCTGTCCCAGGCCCGCATGAGCTGCCCCTGTCCCACGGCGGCGGCAGCCTGCCGGGCCGCAAGGCCCACCACGTCAAAATGACGTTCGTGCCGGGCCAGCGTGGCGCGTCCCGCCGCCACGGCCGCCGAGGAAACAAGGATGAGACGCCGCGCGGGCGCCTCGCCGCGCAGTTCCTCCGACATGCCGAGACCGCCGCGCAGGGCCGCCATCTGGGCCGCGATATTCTCCAGTACGGCCGTGCGCAGGCCGGCGGCATCCGTCAGCACGGCGCTGCCGATCTTGATGATGACGAGGCGGGCATGGGCAAGCGCCGCGCGTTTTTCCTCTTGCCAGTCCACAGGGCGGGTCTTCATGGTTCCTCCGGCCGGGAGGGGCGTTGCCCTCATTCCCGGGTATAGATGACTTCGATGTCCTCGAAATCATCCTCTTCCGCTGCGGGGCCTTCCCAGGCGCGGTGCAACGGTTCGTGCGTCTCCAGACTGTCGCGCATGCGCCAGAGCTCGGCCACCAGCGGTTCCAGCCCTTCGCCTTCGCGTGCGGAGATGAAGAACATCTGCCGCCCGTCGGCAGCGGCGCGCTCCCGCAGCGCCGCCACGCGCTCGGGCGTCTCCAGGTCGATCTTGTTCACCACCTCGATCTGGCGTCGCTGGCCGAGTTCCTCGCTGAAGCGCCGCAGCTCCTCATTGATGAGTTCAAAGCCCGCCCAGGGGTCATCGTCGCTCACGTCCTCGATGCTCAGGATGTGCACGAGGAAACGCGTGCGCTCCACATGCTTGAGGAAGCGATGCCCCAGGCCCTGCCCTTCATGCGCGCCCTCGATGAGGCCGGGGATGTCGGCAATGACCATGCGCCGATCCGGGTCATACTCATCGATCATCACGCCCAGATTGGGCGTCAGCGTGGTAAAGGGATACGCGGCGATCTTGGGCCGGGCGGCCGACACGCGGGAGATGAAGGTGGACTTGCCGGCATTGGGCAGGCCCAGCAGGCCGGCGTCGGCCAGTATCTTGAGCTCAAGGCGCAGGTCCACCACTTCGCCGGGCTCGCCGGGCTGGGCAAAGCGCGGGGCCCGCATGGTGGAGGTCTTGAAATGCTCATTGCCCTTGCCGCCGCGGCCGCCCTTCGCCACCAGCACTTCCTGTCCGGCTTCGCTCAGGTCGGCCAGCAGGCGCTCGCCGTCTTCGGCCACGGCATAGGCCAGCGTGCCCACCGGCAGATCCAGCACCAGATCCTCGCCGTTTTTGCCGTCGCACTGACTACCCATGCCGGGCTGGCCGTTGCGGGCCTCGTAGAGACGCTTGAGCCGGAAATCATAAAGGGAGAGCAGGCGCGGTTCGGCCCGAAGGATGACCGACCCGCCATTGCCGCCGTTGCCGCCATTGGGGCCGCCGCGCGGCACAAACTTTTCGCGACGGAACGACACGCAGCCGTGTCCGCCCTTGCCGGCGCGCACCTGGATACGGGCTTCGTCCACAAATCTCATAAGGACTCCGTGCCGTTGCACGCAACGGCGGTAAGAACGCTGCTGCCTGCCGCGCAAACAGCAAAAGGGAAGAAGCCCTGCGGCCCCTTCCCCAAAAACTGCCCCCAGCCGTCGACCGGACTAGTCGACGACAGGAGTTTCCACGTGAACGCGGGTCAGCACGCGGCGCTTGCGGGTATACTTCTCGTAGCGCACCACGCCGTCGACCTTGGCGAACAGGGTGTAATCCCTGCCCATGCCCACGTTTTCACCGGGATAAATCCGGGTTCCCAGCTGACGCACGAGGATATTGCCCGCCAGCACCTGCTGTCCGCCAAAACGCTTGACGCCGCGTCTTTGGCCCGCACTGTCGCGGCCGTTGCGCGAAGAGCCGCCTGCTTTCTTATGAGCCATGATTTACTCCTTGCTTGCGCGCCGGGGCGCGACTAGCCGTTGATGCTCTTGACGCGGATGGTGGTCTGATCCTGGCGATGACCGCGCAGCTTGCGCGAGTCATTGCGACGCCAGCGCTTGAAGACCATCACCTTGGCGCCGCGGCCGTGCTCCACCACTTCGGCGGTAACAGCGGCATTGGCAACGTAGGGAGCGCCCACCTTGCATTCGGCGCCGCCGATCATCAGCACCTTGTCCAGCGTGATTTCGCTGCCGGCCTGCGCGGACAGCTTTTCCACGACCACTTTGGAACCTTCTTCCACGCGGTACTGCTTACCGCCGGTTTCAATAATAGCGTACATGCTCGACCTCCGAAAAGAGAAAGGCTTATGTGCCTCATTATTCACTGATTGTCAAGACGACTTTTCCCTTTTGTCGCCGCTGGCTCTTAGCACGATTTGCACGGCATGGCAAGCAAAAGTCGTCTCCACGCCTCACTTTCCCGGGCGGGACGCTTGCGGCCATGCGGCGAAATCCGTACAACAGGGCATGACCGCCGACACACCTCTCCTTGTCATCGAGGCGCTTGCCCACGACGGACGCGGCATCGCCCGCACGCCGGAGGGCGTCGTCTTCGTCACCGACAGCCTGCCCGGCCAGACGGTCAGGGCGCGACTGCTGCGGCGCAAGCGCGGCTTTGCCGAAGCCTGCCGGACGGAACTCGTGCAGGCCGGCCCCGATGATCGCGCCCCTCTCTGCCCGCATCAGGCGCAGTGCGGCGGCTGCGCCTGGCAATGTCTTGCCCGACCGGCCCAGCTCCGCTGGAAGGAACGCCTGCTGCGGGACGCTCTGCAACGCATCGGCAGACTGCCGGCCCCGCCCCTGCTCCCCATCCTGTCCGATCCGCGGGAGGCCCACTTCCGCAACAAGATGGAATTCGCCTTCGGCATGCGGCCTGCCGGGCCGTCGCGGAGCGGCCGGCTCTGCCTTGGCCTGCGCGAACGGGGCGGCCTTGCGGTCATCCCGGTTCCCGGCTGCCGTCTCCTGCCGCCGGAAGCGCTGGCCGTCGTCCAGTCGGCGGAAGAGCTGGCCCGGGAGGTCTCAGGCAGCGATCCCCGCCTTGTCGCCCATGCGCCCGCCCCGCGCGCCGCCCGTGGCGGACGCAAGCCCGGGCGGCAGGACGGCGACAGAGGCTTCTGGCGGTTCCTCACCGTACGGCTGGGCCTGCCGCCACGCGGCAGCCTCACGCCGCGGGAGGCCCTCCACAGCCCGCAGGGGTGGCGCGCCTGGGCCATCTGCCTGACCAGTCCGGGAGACGCGCATCAGCGCCGCACGGTCCGCATGCTGGGCGAACGCCTGCTGGCGCGTCATCCGCATCTGGCGGCCTTCATCCATGAAGAGCGCCGTCAGGCGGACGCTCTGGCGCAGGGGGAGCGGCGCGTCCTCTGCCTCGGGGCCGACGGCCGGGAAGACGAGAAGGCCGCGCTGCTCCGCCTGCCGCTGGGCGGACAGTGGTTCAGCCTGGATGCGGCCTCCTTCTTCCAGGTCAATACCACAGCGGCCCAGCTGCTTGCCGGAGAAGTGCTGGAACAGCTCCTGCCCGTCCTTGCCGGCGACGACACGGCCGCGCGGGGGGCCGCCCTGCTGGATCTTTATTGCGGCGTTGGCGCGCCGGGCCTGCTGCTGGGGCGGCAGGTCGCCGAGACCTGCGGGATCGAATACGATGCGCGCGCCATCCGTCTGGCCCGCCGCAATGCGGAAGCTCTGGGCTGCCGGGGGAGCTGGCAGGCCGGGGACGCCGGCACGCTCCTGGCCGGGCGGGCCGATGCGCCAGGCCACTTTGCGGCCGCGCTGGCGGACCCGCCACGGGCCGGCATGGACGCCGCCGTACGCGACGCGCTGCTGCGCCTGCGGCCGCGGCACATCCTGCTCGTCTCCTGCAATTCCGGCACGCTGGCGCGGGATGCCGCGCACCTGGCCGGAGAGTACGAGCCGCTGGCCGTCCGTCCCGTGGACCTCTTCCCGCACACGCCGCATCTGGAGTCCGTCAGCCTCTGGCGACGGCGCTGACGCCCGCTTCGCATTGCGCATTGACGATTTCCGCGGCCGCTGATAATGTATCAGACGGCTGTTGACAGGCGCAGCATGATCCACGCGCCGCAATGGCCGGGGTGGGCATGTCCTTCAGGGAAATTTTGCAGCAACAGCAGCGCGGCCTTGAATTCATGGGGAATATCGGGGTCATCGGCCTGCACATGGTCAGCGGACCGCTGGTGGGCGTCGCCATCGGCTACGGACTGGATGTCTGGCTGGAGACCGGCCCCTGGTGCAAGCTGATCTTTCTGCTTGTGGGCATCGGCGCGGGCTTCCTCAATGTCTACCGGGACAGCCGCCGACTGCTGGCCCGCATGGCCCGTGAAGACGCCCGGCGCAAGGGGCTCGCCGGCGAAGAGCGGCTTTCCGCCGATGTGTCGCCGGCGGAGGAGGTCTCCCCACAGCCCGCGGCGGCGGAGCGGAAGCATGAAGACGCCTGAGGCCGTGCGCGGCATCCCGCCCCGGCTGGATGACTGGCTGTGGCGGCGCGGCATCCGTCATTTGCAGATATTGCCCCTGGTGCGGAATCTGCTGCTGACGTCCGCCCTCCTGCTGCTGGCGGGGGGAGCGCTCGTCGCATTGCGGCTGGGCTGGGGGCTGCTCTGGGCAGGCGTTGGCTGCCTGCTGATGACATGGATTTTCTGGGAGCTGGCGCGGTTCTTTCTCCGCCGCTCCCCGGGTGAGAACGGCATGGCGATACTGCCCCTGCTGCTGGTGCGCTGGGGACTTCGCCTGGGCATCGGGGCCGGTGCGGTCTATCTGATCCTTATCGTGGGGAAGGCCTCGCCGCTGGCCTTTGTGGCCGGCCTGGTGCTTGCCGAGATCATTGCCCTTGCCAGTTACGTTCGCGCCGCGCGGCGCTGAACCCATACCGCGCCGCCCTGCGGGGATGCGCGCAAGAGGAGGCTCCTATGGCTGGTGGTTTGCCGCATCCGGTACTGCTTTCCACCTTTCTGGACATGGATGAAGTGGTCATCAATGGTCAAGCGG
Organism: uncultured Desulfovibrio sp.; assembly: GCF_944324935.1. Lineage (GTDB taxonomy): Bacteria > Desulfobacterota > Desulfovibrionia > Desulfovibrionales > Desulfovibrionaceae > Desulfovibrio. The sequence goes on from NZ_CALUYG010000030.1 coordinate 7,402, forward strand.
TGGAATTCAAGCATGTTTTCTTCTCCTGGGTCTGCATGGCCGTCCTCTTCATCCTGGCTTTCATCGTCCGCCGCCGCCTCACGCTGGTGCCGGGGCGTCTCCAGAACGTCTTTGAAGCCGTCATCGACACCATAGAGAATTTCGTCTGCGGCAGCATGGGAGAAGCCGGACGCAAGTTCGTCCCCCTGCTGGCGGGCATCTTCATCTACATCTTCTCCATGAACATGATGGGCCTGATTCCGGGGCTCGACGCACCCACGGCCAACCTGAACACCACGGTCTGCATGGCCCTCTTCGTGCTCGTCTTCTACAACGCCGTGGGCCTCTGGAAGTGGAAGGCCCACTATGTGCACCACTTCACCGGGCCCTCCAAGTTCCTGGTCCCGCTCATGTTCCCGCTGGAGATCGTGTCGCACCTCTCGCGGCCGGTCTCTCTCTCCCTCCGTCTTTTCGGCAATATCCGCGGGGAAGAGATCGTGATGATCCTCTTCTTCGTCATGGCGCCCATCCTGGGAACCATCCCGATCTACGCGCTCTTCCTGCTCGGCAAGACCATGCAGGCCTTCGTCTTCTTCATCCTGACGATGGTCTACATCAAGGGCGCGCTGGAGGCCCCGGAACACTAGCCCGTCCCTTGTGGGGAATGGTCGCTTGCGACCCAACAATAAACCGTTTTAGGAGTGCACAATGCGCAAACTTCTTCTCACCCTGCTGAATACGGTGGCCCTGCTCGGCATGGCCAGCATGGCCTTCGCCGCCAATCAGCTCGATCCCACCTCCCTCGGCACGACCTGCCTGGCCGCCGCCCTGGGCATCGGCATCGCGGCTTTCGGCTGCGCCATCGGCATGGGCCTCGGCCTCAAGGGCGCCACTGAAGGCATCTCCCGCAATCCCGACGCCAGCGGCAAGGTGACCGGCACCATGATCCTGGCCTTCGCCTTCATCGAATCGCTGGCCATTTACGCCCTGGTCATCAGCTTCATTCTGCTGTACGCCAACCCTTACGCGTAGTCGCCGCCACACGGCATCCACGGGGGGCTCCGGCCCCCCCTTTTTTTGTGCCGTACAGGACGAGGCGCAGGCCCACAGCGGACAGGGCGCAGGCGGTGAAAAGCTTTTTCATGTTTGCTTGCGCTTCCTCCCTTGCGTGGTGAAAAATTTTGCAGTACGTTTGCAAAAACTTTATTTCACAACAGAGCAGGCGGCTCTCCACAGGACAGTTCCATGGTCAACCAGCCCAAGAGCAAACACATCCCCCGTGCCACCATCCAGCGCCTCGCCACCTATGTGCAGGTGCTGGAAAACCTTTCCCGCGACGGGGTGGAGGTCATCTCGTCCAATCCCCTTGCCGAGGCCTGCGGCGTCAACGGGTCACAGGTCCGCAAGGATCTTGCCTATTTCGGGGAATTCGGCATACGCGGCGTGGGCTACCATGTGACGTCGCTCATCGCCTCCATCACCTCGGCGCTGGGAGTGGACCGGGAATGGCGTATGGCGCTGGTCGGCGTGGGCAACCTGGGCAAGGCCATTCTCAATCACGGCGAATTCCGCGCCCGCGGCTTCAACATCGTCGGCATTTTTGATTGCGACCCCTTCAAGATCGGCGAGATCGTGCACGGCCTGGAAGTGCACTGCACCAAGGATCTGCGCTCCATCGTGACCGAGCAGCATATCGAGATCGGCATCATCACCACGCCGCCGGAACGGGCCCAGCGCGCGGCCCAGCATCTCATGGACGCCGGGCTTACCAGCATCCTCAATTTCGCGCCCGCGCGCATCAAGGTCCCCGAGCACGTCACCGTCGAGTATGTGGACTTTTTTCACCACCTCTATTCGCTGGCCTTCAAGCACCGGCAGGAACATGCCTGATGCCTGCCGCGTCCCGTCAGGCAGCCTGATGGGACGTTATCTGGACGCCCTTTCCTTTCTCAGCCGCCTTGTCGTGCGACCGGGGCAGACAGCGGCGCGCTTTCAGGACTGCCTGCCGGCCTTTGCCCCGGCCGGCGCGACACTGGGGCTCATCTGGACCGCCCTTGCCCTCGCGGCATGGCATTTTGCCGCGACAGCCGGCGTGCCGTCCGTTTTTTGCAGCCTTGTGGCAGGCTGGATATGGACGCTGGCCCTGCTCTGGACGACCCGCTGTCTGCATTGGGACGGCGTGGCGGATCTGGCGGACGCCTGCGGCAGTGGCGCCGCCGGGGAACGCTTCTGGCAGATCATGCGCGACAGCCGCCTGGGCGCTTTGGGCGCGCTGGCCGTCAGCATGGGGCTGGCCGGCTCCCTCCTGCTGGCGGCGGCGCATCTGGCGCAGGACGACTGGCCGTTGCTGATCCTGGCGCCCGCCTGGGGACGCGCCTGCTCCCTGCTGCTGGCGGCCTCGGCCCCGGCCCAGGGCGGCGGCAGTCTCGGCAAGCTCGTGTGCGCCGCCATGACGCCGCAGCGCGTACGCCAGCAACTGGCCTGGCTGGGCCTTGCGGCGGCGCTGGCGGGGATGTTCGTCCCTGTATGGCAACTCCTGCTCCTGCTCGCGGGCCAGTACCTGCTCCATCGCCGGCTGTGCCGCACTGCGTTGTGCCACGGCGGCCTTTCTGGAGATTTCCTGGGGGCAAGCATCGAGACGGCGCAGCTCTGGTTCCTGCTGGCGCTCCTCTAGGGCTGTTGCCGCTTTCGCTGCCTGTTTGGGGAAGGAAAAAACCCTTCACGCTGCGTCGATGCTCGTAAGCCTCCTGCGTCGCCCGACGGGCCGCCATCCGGTCGCGCGCGGCTGTCGATGCCGGCGCGAAAGCTCCCAGCCTTTTTGCAGCGGAAAGGGCAAAGGCGTTCGCGTCACTCGTCCCCTGTTTTTCCCGTGCGCTTTTTCCGGGCGAAGCGGCAGGGACTCGAGAGACACGCCCGCCCCAAAAGGCAAGCGGAGCGTTTGGGATTTTTATTTTATACATTGAAATTATTATTTAAATTTGTTTTGCCCCGCCTTGGGCGCTGCGTCCGTCCCGGCATTCACGGCGAATCGTTTCCTCAGCCCCGGCCGGTCACAACATCTAACGCGAGGAGGTCCGCATGGATTTCAAGGCTCTGGTCACGGCGGCGCGCACCTGCCGCCGCTTTGTGGAGGACAGCCCCCTGCATATGAGCGATCTGGAGTGGCTGGCGGACTGCGCCCGTCTTACCCCGTCGGCGCGCAACGCCCAGGTGCTGCGCTATGTGCTCGTTACGGGGGGGATGACGGCGCATGTCCTGCCCCTGACCGTCTGGGCGGGCGCGCTCAAGGACTGGGGCGGGCCGCATCCCGGGGAACGTCCCACAGGCTTCATGGCCCTGCTGGTCCCGGATGAGGCGCGCGAACTGACCTTCATCGACACGGGCATAGCCGCCCAGACCATACAGCTTGCGGCCACCTCGCGCGGCTGGGGCTGCTGCATCATCGCCAGTTTCCAGAAAAGCCGCCTGCAGGAGCTGCTGTCCGTCCCGCAAGGCTACAAGATCGAACTCATGCTCGGGCTCGGCGTGGCAAAGGAGGAACGGCGCATCGTGCCGCTGCCGCCGGACGGCTCGGTCAGCTACTGGCGGGATGCGGAAGGCGTCCACTATGTACCCAAGCGGGATCTGGACGACTGCATCGTCGGACGCTTCCGGGATGAGGACGCCTGACAGCCCCGCCTGCTGAACCGCGTAAAACACAGCGCTGCCGGGAAAGGACGCTCGCCTGATGCGAGCGCTTTTCCGGCAGCTTTGCTGTTGTTGATGCCCGTACGACACCTGCCGCGCCTCACGGGCCCGGCCTGCGACCGTCCGTCGGGTCGCTGCCGCACGGGGAGCGTCCAGCCGTTTGGCAGCGGTGCGGGAAAGGGCGTTCTCGTCATCCTTCCCCACGGCCCCATCCCTTCCCCAGCACGCTTTTCCCAGGGGAGGCGGCAGAGACACGAGACGCCCCCAGCGGCACGCGGAGCGTGGAGAGCGTATTTGCCGTCTCTTGTAATTATTTGTGCGTGTTGTGTCAGCAGGCCCTTGCCTGCTGCCGTTCAAAAGGCGGAGGCGGACGCCAGCGCCAGAACAGCAGGAGCAGGGGGACGAGCCCGGCCAGTTCAGCCACTTCCCGCCAGACAACGAATGAGAGCCCGTACCAGAGCGCGAGGCACAGCCCGATGGCAAGCAGCATGAGCCCCCACTGTCGCAAGCTCATGGGGCGGGCCACCCATTGAAAATACCCCACCGTCAGAATGGCCACCCAGACCTTGGTAATGGTCAGGGTCAGCGCGGTTCCGTCTACCGCCAGAGCGGGGATGAGCGTCAGGCAGCAGATGATGTTGACGGCCAGACCGCTCAGGTAAAAGTACAGCAACAGCTTGTGCTTGCGCATGCCGATCATGGCATAGGCCGCCAGATTGTGCAGAAAGGCCGTGGCAAGACAGGGCGTGAGCAGGCGCTGCGCCGTAACGGCGTCCGCATATTCCGGCCCGTAGACAAGGGGCAGGAAGCGGTCGCTCTCCACACAGATAAGAAAAATCACCGGCAGGGACGCCGCCCAGAGCGAACGGGCGGTCTGACCGGCAAGATGACGGAAAGCCTCGCGGTTTTCCCGCCAGTAGCGGGCCAGCAGGGGGAAGATGACCTTGCCGAGCAGGGCGCTGGATACCAGCACGGAAAGACCGTCCACGGTTTCCCAGGCAACGCTGTAGGAGGCGACTTTAGCCGTGGAGTACGAATCCACAAGAAAAAAGACGTTGATCTTGTTGTAGCACATGGTGCAGGCGGCCATGAGCGTGAAAATGACGCCGCCTTTCATCTTGCGGGCCAAATCCTTGAGTGCGGCCAGGGTCAGCCGCCGCAGGGGATTGTGCCCCAGCGCACAGACGGCCAGCCCGGCACAGCAGACGGATTCAATGGGCTTGTACAGCGCAATGGCCAGCATGGGGAGCTGAAAAACGACGCACACAATCCCGTAGCCTATGCCGATAAGAGCCGACGGGATGCGGATACGCATCTCCACATCCTGCCGTCCACGCGCCTGGCAGAGCGCAAAAAAGGAATCCGTGACGCCGTCCAGCCCGAAGCCCGCCGCAATGAGCAGCATCACAGTCTGCTGTTCCGGCGGCCTGGGCAGCACCAGAACCCAGGTGACCGCAAGCGCAATGAACAGCGCACAGCACTTGAGCCAGGTGGCCTGTCCCAGCAGCTCACGGGGGCGGCCTTCCCGGCGGGCAAAGGACGAGAGCAGAAAGTCATTGAGTCCCACATCAGCGGCGGTCTTGACCAGATAGCCGGCAGACAGCGCCGTGCTGAGCATGCCCATCATATCCTTGCTGTACCGGGCAAGCAGGATGGTGAAGATGGTCCACGAGAGATCCCGCGTCCACTGCGCGCCCAGAATATAGCCCAGCTGCCGGGTGAGTCGGGTAAGCTTCATGCCCTATTTAGTGAACAAAACGATGGCATTGAAGCCGGGCTTCAGCTCCAGCGTCGGATTGGGGACCGTGAGCTCCACCGTGTAGTAGGAAGGATTGCCGACGTTCATGTCCGTGGAGGCCCAGGAGATCTCGCTCACCGTGGCCATGAACTCCTTGTCCTGCAGGGACGGGATCTGCACGGTGGCCACGTCGTCCACGGCAATGCTGTTGACGTCGGCTTCATACACGGGGACCCGGATGAGCACCGGGTTGAGCTGCCCCACGCTGACGGGAGCCATGCCCTGACCGAGCAGGGAACCAGGGCTTGTTTCGGCCGTCACGGAAAGGACGTAACCGCTGATGGGTGAGGTCAGCGTCAGGCTTTCCGGCAGGTCCTCACGCGGATCGAGCGTCTGGCCGAAGTAGCCTTCCAGCTCCTTGAGCCGGGCGGCAAACGTCTTTTCCCGCTTGTCGATGGTCATCTTGAGCAGGTCGATACGCCGCTGGATACTTTCATAACTGGCTTCAAGACGCGAGGAAGCCTGACGCGAGCCCAGCCCGGAGGCCGCCAGCTGCCGCGCCTTGTTGCGCTGGGCCTCTATCTCCGTCTGCTGCTGGCGCAGGCTCAGAATCTGGCCGCGCTCCTCCTCGGTCGCCGCGCCGGTGATCAGTTCGCGCTGCAACATGCGGGCCGCCTCTTCCTGAAGGTGATAGCGCAGCAGCGGCGCTCCCTGCTCCACGGCATCGCCGGGCCGCACGAGCACTTCGTCCACGATGCCGTTGAAGGGCATGGGCGCGGCACGGGTCACCGTGGTGACCACCTTGCCGGTCAGGCGGATCTCAGCCGCCGGAGCAGCCTCGACGACACTCAGGAGAAGACACACGGCCAGCAGGCCAAAACGCAGCACACGAAACATGGGTTATTCTCCACCGGGCAGGCCCAGGAAGCTTTCCTGCAGCAGGCTTGCCACATACATCCATTCAAGGTTGGCAAGGCGGTATTCCAGCTCCGCCTCGATAAGCGCGATCTGTGCCTGTATCAGGGCTTCCTGGCGGTTCGCCACCTCCGGCAGCTCCGTCAGGCCCTGGTCGAAGGACACCTTGGCTTCCGTATGCTGCATCCTGGCCGTCTCCTCATTGAGACGGGCCAGACGCAGGTTGGTTTCCGCAAGGGATACGCGCTGTTCGGCCTGCAACCAAGTATTGGAATAGTCCGTCCGCTTGCGGGCCTGCTGATTGAAGGCCTGCGCCTTCTGCATGCGGGCCGTCTGCACGCCGCGGTAGCGCCGCCCCCAGTCGATGAGGGGAAAGCTGAAGGTCAGATGCAGGAAGGTGTCGTCCGTACCGCCCACAGGCTGTGCCTGCCCGGCAGGCGGATAACTGTTGATGTCGATGTTCATGTCCGGCACATAGGCGGCCCAGGCCACCATGATGTTGTAGTCCGCCAGCTTGATCTGGCTGCGCAACAGGAGGTCATCCTCGCTTTTTCCCCAGCGGTCCTCCCACTTGAGCTTGCGCCCGTCAAAGCCCTTGAGGATGGATTCGGCGGACTGGGTGTCCACGTTCAGCTTCTGCTGCGGGTCAACGCCGGCCAGGATCTTCAGTTCCGTCAGCTGAATGACTTCCTGCATCTTGGCCTTTTCCAGACGGATCTCCAGTTCCCGCTCATGCTGGGTGGCCATATTGAGGGACACCCCCTGCCGGCCGTCCACGCTTTCCAGCTGTTTCCAGAAGGAGGTCAGCTCCCTGGCCACGGGCAGGAGCTTTTCCTGTTCGGCAAGGATGAGGCGCTGGGCGTGCAGGCGCATGTAAGCCCCGGCGATCTTGTAGATGGCTTCGCCCACGGCCTTGCGGTGCGTGGAAATGGCCAGGTTGACCATGAGCTTCTGGACCTGATGCTCAAAATAGGTGGCCACCGGATTGGGGAAAGCCGCATGGAAGCCTACGCGTATTTTCGTGCGGCCGTAGTCGCCGGGGATGTCCGGCTCACTCTTGTTGTAGGAGGTGAGGTTGTTGCTCACGGTCACCGACATTCTGGGTTCCGGCAGGTACTTCCAGATGGCGTCTGTCAGGGCGAGCCGCTTTATCTCCAGATTCACCGCGCTGTTGACCAGAAGCGGAGACTGCTGGATGGTCAGATAGACGCAATCCTCGAAGGTGAACTTCTTGACCGGATCGTACAGGCTGCTCACCACGGCGTCGAGCTTGTCCTTCTTTTCCACGGGGACGCCGGGCGTTTCCTCCAGCCAGTGCCGCGCCGGCAGTTCCGGCGCGTCCATGCCGGCCTTGCTGGAAGCGCAGGCCGTCAGCCCGGCCCCCAGACACAGGAGGGCAACAGCCAGCAGGCGACTCGTTTTCTTCATCTTCCCCATACTCCTTGCACCGCAGAAAAGGCATCCGCCCTCTTTTTCGATCATCGCGCGCGGCGACCGGACACTCTTGCGTCTACTCCGGCAGTCCTGGTTCGAACTCCATCTGATTGAGCGTCAGCAGCGGCGTCCCCTCGGCATCGAGGAACTGGGCGTCAAACCGCAGCAGCCGGTCTGTCCGCCAGCCGCAGCGCAACTCCAGCACGGCCGCTCGCCTGTCGCCCGGTACGGCAAAACGGATAAAGCCGATCCCCGTCATGCGCCATGTCAGCGCATCGACGGAAAACAGCCCTTCCTGTGCCAGCCAGGCTCCCTGCTCCACGGCATCGACCAGCCGCAGAAGGCCTGTATACCCAGAAATGCCGTCCGGGGCAACGCCATCCTTGCGCAGGGCAAAACGCAGGGTAGGCTGAGGCTCCTCACTGTCCCCGCCGCTCCTGAAAGACGGCCCATCCGGCAGGCGTCCCGCCAGCAGGCGTGATGCGCCGCCTATGCCGCGCCGGGCATAGAAGTCCGCATATCCGCCGCCACGCATCTCCGGCGCACGTTCTTCAACGGCCGTCGCGCCGCTTTCCCAGAGCAGGGGGAGGGCGGCTGTCTCGCGCCCCAGCAGGGCCATGCCCTTCATGGCCAGCTGCCAGCGATCCGTATGCCGGCCGTTGGCCGTCAGCTCGCGGACATCCAGACAGCAACGACACATGCGGGTCATAACCCCGTCCTGCATCAGCCAGCTTTGGGCGCGGATGTCCAGCCTGCTTTCCCGCGTGATGCCCGGCGGCAGTTCGGGCAGCGTCCCGAGGCGCACATCGCACAGCCCGTTGGGCGTCAGCCAGGGGAAGGCAAGGCGGGCCCCGTCGAGCAGGGACGCCAGCGCCTGACTTGCGGGCAGACAGGGCGGCCCCCCTTCCGTCCTGCTGCCGCAGGTGGCCAGCCACGGCCGGGCATAGCACGAAAATTCGCCGCTGAGCTGGAAATCCCTCCCCGACGCGGCCGCCGACGGCTGCTGTCGGGCAAAAAGCCCGGGAAAGACCTCGGGACGCTCGCGCCACGGCTGCAGGCGTAACGAGACCTCCTGCGCCGCCTGCGGCAGCAGGCCGCCGAGATGTTCCGCCCGGGCCCACAGCACAGGCGACTCGCCGGCAAGGAGGACCTCCCGGGCGAACATGTCGCCCCATTCCCCGGCCAGCGGCGGCAGGCGGTCTTCCAGGATGCCCAGCACGGCGGCCCCTCCCGCAGCGTCGCGGACGGCCTCGGCGGGGAAGGTCTCGAGCTCCTCCGGGCGAAGGAGGCGGATGCGCCGGCACCAGAGAGGACCGGCCCCGTCCGCCTCCCGCGGCGACGCCAGCGCCTGCGCCGCCGCATCGGCCGGACCGTCCAGCAGGCAGCCGGAGAACGGCATCCCTTCCTCGTGCAGCAGGGCCAGTCCGGCCCGCAGGAAATCCGCCGCCCCCTCCGTCGTTCCCTCCGCCGGATCAAGACGACGCACCGTACAGCCCAGCCGTTCCAGAGGCCGGCAGGCCGCCTCGCAGGCACGCGGGACGATCAGCGTCTGGCCGAGGGCGGCCAGCCCTTCCAGCAGCCGGGCCGCGCGCTGCCCGTCGTCGCTCCAGACCAGGATCGCCCCGCCGGCCCGGAGGCCGGGCCCGTGCGACACGGGATCCCAGGCCGCCGGATGCCAGTGCCCCGCCGCATCGGCGGCATAGCGCAGGAAGGGACGCCGGTCGAGCGCATCCGCCGGCCGCGACGCCGCGCTCTCCTGCGCCTCGGCGGCGGACGAGCCGGCGGACGGCGACGCCGCCAGCCCCACGGCGGCCAGCAGATCCCCCACCGTCAGCACGCCCATGAGCGCCTCGAAGGGAACGCTGCGCCCCAGCACCGCCTCCAGCTGCTGGACCAGCAGAGGGAAACGGCTGGAGCGCAGGGAAAGGTCGTAGCGCAAATCCCATTGTGGCGTCACGCTGCCGGGCGGCAGCCCCGCCGTTTCCTCGAGCAGGGCGACGATCCGGCGCGCCAGCGGCCCCAGCGGCGGCGTGTCGGACGCCGGCGGCGGGGCAGGGGGGGCGGCCCCGGCAGCGGGAGACGCGGCGGCTCCCCAGCGGGCCGCGTGCGCCTTGAGACCGTCGGCCCGGATATGCCCCAGCGCGTAGAGGCGGGCGCACGTCCGGCGCAGGCCCTCGGCCTCGTGCCCCTTGCGGGATGCCGAAAGGCAGAGGCTGCGCGGTTCGATGTCCGCAACGAGACCGCACAGGGTATCCTGCGGGCCCAGTTCCACAAAATGCCGTATGCCGTCCCGCGTCCACATCTGCCGGACGCATTCCACCCAGCGCACGGCATTTTCGTCAAGATCGGCAATATATTCGCAGATCTCGTGCTGTTCTTGCGGATAAAATCCCGTGGTGACGCAGCTCAGCAGGGGGAGCCGCGGGGCCTGCATGGCAAGCGCGTTGAGCCGCCGCAGGGACATGTCCCGCAGGACGCGCATGCCGGGATGGTGGAAGGCCAGACTGACGTTGAGCATGATGGCCGGCAGACGCTGCTTGCGGAAATGCTTGCGGGCTTCCATGAGCATATCCCGCGGACCGCTGACGATGTACTGTTTCGGCGTGTTGTAGTTGGAAACGTAGAGGGCCGGCCAGATCCGGCGCGCCTCCTCGATGAGCTGCGCCTCGGCGTGCACGGCCATCATGCCGGTCTCCCGGGTGGCGCGGGCTTCCAGTTCCGCCATGTGCTGCGCGCGGGTGTCCAGGATGTACCAGGCCGTTTCCGGCGCATAGACCCCGGCAAGGCAAAGGGCGATGAGTTCGCCGAGACTGTGCCCGCAGAGCAGGGCGGGGCGCAGGCCCAGCGAGGAAAGATGGCTCCACTGCGCGTATTCCAGCAGGAAAAGGTAAGGCTGCTGCCAGCGGGTCAGGCCGATTTTTTCCTCGTCCCGCTCATCCAGCAGGGACAGCACGTCCCAGTCGGCGGCCGCGGCCAGACGGTCCATGGCCGCGCGGGCTGCCGGGAAACGATCGTACAGCTCCCGCCCCATGCCCGGCCAGACGCTCCCCTGCCCGCAGCACATGACCGCCAGCGGCTCGGCCTGTCCGCCGCCCAGCCAGACGCCCCGCTGGCCCAGTTCGCGCAGCGCCGCTTCCCGGACGGAGGCCGTGGCGGCAAACGGGGCCGGCCCCACGGCAAGGAGGGCCTCCCGCCAGTCCGGGCGACCGGCCCCCATGCGATACGTTTGCCCGGCCGCCGTCAGCTCCGTACAGATCGTCCCGTCCGCCTCCAGCGGCGTCAGGGCCGCCAGGGCACGGGCGCGCCGCGTGTCCGGCCCTCTGCCCAGCAGCCAGAGCGCCCGCTGACCGGCCGCATCCTGGTAAAGGAAGATGCACCCGGCCAGGCTTTCCTCCAGCGCTTCGGACAACTGACGAAGCAGGGCCGGACCGTCGCCGCTGCCGGAGACGGACGGGCACGCCTGCGGCAAGGGAAGATCCGCCGCCGCGCAGGCGGCCTCCAGCGCGGCCCGGAGCTGTCCGGCCTCTTCTGTCGTGGCCGTCGCGCACCACCAGATGTCCCGGTGAGCGAGGTTTTCCCGGAAGGAGCGGACCTCGTCCAGCAGGGCGGAGAGGACCATCGGCAGATCCCCTTCCGCAAGCGGCAGAGGACGGACCGCCAGGAGAACGAGGGGCACAGGCAGGGTGGGTATCTGTTTCATGCTGATTTTTGGGGGAAAAGGGATTCCGTCACTAGTATGCCAAGAAGCGGGCCCTTGTCCAGCGCGCATCCCGCGGGATGACCCCGGTCAGACGGACAGCCCGCCAATTCGCTTGCCATACGCCGTCACATAAGCTACGCTGAATCGATACAAATTTGAGCAAAGGCGGGAAGCCGGTCGCAGCTCCCGTCTTCCCTATCTACTTTTGAGGATATGCCAGCATGAAAGACCCGCAAACCTCCCAGGCCGCCGCATCTGAAAGCGCCGCATCCGGCTTCAACCGCATGCGCTCCAAACTTTCGTTTGCCCGTCTTGTGGAAATGGGCGCCAAGATGGGCCTGGACAACCCCCTCTTTCTCTGCCATGACCGTGCCGCCAAGGCAACGGCCCAGATAGACGGCAAGGAATACCTCAACTTTTCCACCTATGACTATCTGGATCTCAACACACACCCGGAAATCACCGAAGCCGTCACCGAAGCGGCGCGTCTGTTCGGCTCCTCCGCCGGAGCCAGCCGCCTTGTGGGCGGGGAACGGCCCCCGCATCGTCAGCTGGAAAAAGCCGTCGCCCGGCTCTACGGCGTGGAGGACTGCATCGCCTATGTGAGCGGTCATGCCACCAACGTTTCCACGCTGGGGTTCATGTTCGGCCCGCGTGACGCCATCTTTTATGATGGTCTGGCCCATAACTCGCTCATGCAGGGAGCCCGTCTTTCCGGTGCGGAACGCTATTCCTATGCGCACAATGACTGCGACGCGCTGGAAAACCTGCTCAAGGCCCACCGCGACAAGCACAAGCGCGCCGTCATCGTGACCGAAGGCCTGTTCAGCATGGACGGGAACATCCCGGATCTGCCCCGCCTCATCCGGCTCAAGAAGCAGTATGACTGCATGCTGCTCGTGGACGAGGCGCACTCCTTCGGCGTGCTCGGCGCCACGGGCCGGGGCGCGCACGAATATTTCGGCATCGACTCCCATGAGGTCGACATGTGGATGAGCACCCTCAGCAAGAGCATGTGCGGTTGCGGGGGCTTCATCGCGGGCAGCAGCGAGATCGTGGAATTTCTCCGCTATGGCTCGCCGGGCTTCGTCTTCAGCGTCGGCATGCCGCCCATCGTGGCCGCGGCCTGCAACAAGGCCCTGGAACTCATGCTGCGCGAGCCGGAGCGCGTCCACAAACTCCAGCGCATCAGCCAGTATTTCCTTGAATACGCCCAGAGCAAGGGGCTGGATACCGGCGCGGCCCAGGGCTATGCCATCGTGCCCGTCATGGTGGGCGACTCCATGGCGGCGGGCTTCCTGGCCAATCTGCTGTTCAAGCGCGGGCTGTACGTCATGCCCATCACCTTCCCGGCCGTCAAGGAAGGGGAAGCCCGCCTGCGCTTCTTCCTCTCCGCGGCACACTCCGAGGAGCAGATACGGCAGGCGCTGGACGCCGTGGCGGAAGAGCTGCCCAGGACGCGCGAGATCATCGCCAATTACAAGCGGGAACATGCCGAGGATCCCGCGGACGACTAACTGTCGGGGCCGGAGCGGCGACGCCCCGGCCCTTCCTCTTTTCCGGCCTACTGACCATCAGGAGTCGCCATGACCACGGATGCCGTCACGCCTTCCCCCGCCTTACCGGACTCCGCCCTGTCGAAACGGTTGCCGCGTACGGCCTATGTGCTGCTCTGGTTCCCGCTTTCTTCCGAGACCTTCATTTTTCGCGAAGTGCAGCGCCTTGCCGCGCTGGGTATGCCCCTGCGCGTCTACACCATGTATGGCCAGCAGCTCAGGGGCAGCAGCGAGGAGATGCGGCGATGTCCGCTGCCCGTCCTGCGCCTGGGGGCAAAGAGCACATTCCGCATCCTCGGCGCCTTTTTCCGCGCGCTGGGGCGCGATCCCGGCGCTGTCTGGCGGCTCATGCGCAAGGGCCTTTTCCGGCGCATACGCAATCTGGAGTCGCTGGGGGAAAACGTCTGGTGCTTTCTGGCCGGTTTCCTGCTGGCCGAGCAGGCCCGGCGCGACAAGGTGGAGCTGCTGCATTCGGCCTGGGGCAACGGCTGCGCGACGGCCGTCTGGGTGGCATCGCGGGTGTCGGGCATCCCCTTTGCCTTTACCGGACGGGCGGGGGACATCTATCCCGAAGACGGCATCCTGCGCGAAAAATGTCGTGATGCCCTGTTCATCCGCACCAACAATCTGACCAATGTGCCGTGGCTGCAAAGCTTCTGCCCGCCGGACGAACAGGACAAGGTGCATGCCGTGTACAACGGCCTGACCCTGGCCGGGCGCACGGAATGCGAGATGCCCTTCACGCCTCCCTTCCGCCTGCTGGCGGTGGGACGCTTCTGCCGCACCAAGGGCTTTCCCGAACTGCTTACCATGATGGCCCGCCTGCGCCGCGAGTGCGTTGCCGTGCGGCTCACCCTTGTCGGCGACGGCGGCTGGCGCCGCAAGCTGCATGCCATGCGCCGCCGTCTGGGACTCGACGATGTGGTGGATATGCCGGGCTTTGTGCCCAACGACCGCATCCGGGAATACATGCACAGCCATGATATGCTCATCGTGCCCAGCGTGGTGCACGCCAACGGCGACCGGGACGGCATCCCCAATGTCATCATGGAAGCGCTCTCCTGTCGTATGCCCGTCATCGCCACGGACGTTTGCGGCATACGGGAAGTCATCGAGGACGGCGTCACCGGGCTGCTGATCCCCCAGCGCGATCCCGCCGCGCTGGCCGATGCCGTGCGCCGCATGCTCGCGGACAGACAGGCCGCGCAGCGCATGGCCGAAGCCGGCCGCGAACGGGTGCTCGCCATGTTCGACAGTGAAAAAAACATCCGGCAACTGGCTGAGCTCTATGCCGAGCAATATGCCGACTGGCAGGCCTCCCGCCCGGATGTCTGGCTGTTTACCCACGGCCTGCCGCCGCAGGACGCCTAGAGACGACATGGGTCGACCGCTGCTGTGGCTGGCTGCCAGCCTTGACGTGGAAGAAGAGGGCCTCTTCGGCGGACGCTATGCCTGCCACGCGCCCTCTCTGCGCAATACGGCCGAGCTGCTCCGGCTCGCCCCCCTGCTGGAACGGGGCCTGCGCCCGACGCTTTTCTGCACGCACGGCGCGCTGACGGATACGGCCACGCAAAGGATGCTTGCCGCCCTGCGGGACAGGCACGGAGCGGAGATCGCCGCGCATCTGCATTACTGGAACACGCCTCCCCTGGCCGCGGGCCCGGCCGTGCTGACCCGCGTACCGGCCGCGACGCTGGGGCGGGAGGCCTTTCGGGAAAAAATGGTGAGCCTGCTGGCCGCCGGCATGGCCTTCCAGGGAGAGGCGCTGCGCTCCTTCCGCATGGGTCGCTGGGATCTGCATCGTCATCACTGGCCGGTCCTGGCGGAGCTGGGCCTCACCTGCGACGCCTCGGTGCGTCCGCTCCACGGGCCTGTCGCCGACGCCAGCGGCCTGCGTCTGCGCCCGGATCACTTTGCGGCCCCGCGCACGCCGTACCGCGTCCGTACGGCCTGCGGCGACATCCTGGAAGTCCCGCTCTCCGTCGTGCCGCTGGCACAGGCGCTGCCCGCTCTGCTTGAGCGGCTTCCCCGCCCTCTGCGGAAAGCGGCCAAGGGGACCTTTTCCCACTGGGGCGCGCTGGCCCTGCTGCCCGTGGAGCATCCGCTCCGGCTCATGCGGTATATGACCCGACGATTCATAGCCGCCGGCGGGCGCGTCCTCAGCCTCACCTGGCATTCCTCGGAAATGCTGCCCGGCGGGGCCCCCCACATGCCCGACGAGGCCCATGTTGCCCGTTTCCTGAAAAAAATTGAATGTTATCTTGACTGGTTATCAACGATAAGCGATCTGCGGTACGTCACCATGCAGGACATTCGCCGGGAGGAGCATGCCTTCCCCGCGCCGCTGCCGCCGGCAGCGGCGGACTGGGGCGTCCTTCCCGAAGAAACGGCCTTTGCCGACGCATACCGCTCCCAGGAGTGAACATGAACGTGACCCTTCCCGCTGCTGACAATACTCCCCTGCCTGCCGGCCTGCCGCATGTGGCGGTCATCCTCCTCTGGTATCCGCTGTTCACTCAGCCTTTCATCTTTCGCGAGGTGGAGCAACTGCGCCGCCACCTGCCGCTGACGGTCTACAGTCTGTACGGCCAAAACCAGCGCTGCTGCTCGGGCGAGATGCGCGCCGCCGCCGGGGCGACCCGCACGCTGGGCCTGCGTGCCCTGCCGCGGATACTGCGCGAGCTTGCGGTACAGATCGTCACGCATCCCCGCCGCCTCGGCCGCCTGTTCCGGCAAGCGCTCTGTTACCGCTGGACTTCGTGTGAAGCGCTGTGCGAGAACATCTGGGCGTTCCTTGCCGGGCTGTACCTTGCGCGGCGTTTCCGGGAAGACGGCATGGACATGATCTACGCACCCTGGCCGCGCGGCACAGCCACTGCCGCCCGCGTGGCCGCAAAAATTGCCGGCATCCCCTATGTTCTTGCCGTCCGGGGAGACAATCTGGACCCGGCCGATCCCGATCTGGCGGACAAGCTGCGTGAGGCGCTCTTCGTCCGCGTCAACAATGCCGCCGACAAGACCCGCACCGAAGCGTTCGGCAAGGGCGAGGCACGCGACAAGACGCACCTCGTCTACAACGCTCTGACCCTGCCCGGAGAGAACACCTGCCCGGCCCGGCTGCAAATGCCCGTCCGGCTGCTGGCGCTGGGCCGCTTTGACGTCACCAAGGGCTTCGACGTGCTGCTCCGGGCCTGCGACATCCTGGCCCAGCGCGGCCGGCAGTTCACGCTGACCCTGGCGGGCGGCGGCGGGCATCTCCTGGGCCTCGGCAAGGAGGAAAAACGTCTGCGTGCCCTGTGCACACAGCTCGGTCTGGAAAACCGCGTCCAGTTTCCCGGCCTTGTGAGCCACAACGAATTGCCCCGACTGCTCGTGGCCCACGACATCTTTGTGGCCCCCTGCGTCATCCACGCGTCCGGCAGACGGGACGGCATCCCCAATACGGTCATCGAGGCGCTCTCCTGCGGCATGCCGGTGGTGAGCAGCAATATCCACGCCCTGCCCGAAGTCGTCCGCAACGGCGAGACCGGCCTTACCGTGCCCCCCGGCGATCCCGAGGCGCTGGCCGACGCCATCCAGTGGTTCATGGAACATCCCGCCGAGGCGCGGCAGATGGGTGAACAGGGGCAGCAGCTCGTCAGGGGAATGTTCGATCCCGAGGCCAACAGCCGCGCGCTGACCGAACTCTTTGCCGCCAATTCCCCCCGGAGGAAACCCACATGTGCGGCATAGCGGGCATCTGCGCCTGTGACGGCGCCGGCCTGCCCGGGGACGCCGCCGCCCAGGTGGACGCCATATGCCGGGCCATGCGTCACCGGGGACCGGACGGACAGGGCGTCTGGTGCGGCGAGGGCGTCTGCCTGGGGCATCGCCGCCTGTCCATCATCGACCTTGCCGGCGGCGCGCAGCCCATGCACAGCGCCGATGGCCGCTACCATGTGACCTTCAACGGCGAGATCTACAATTTCCCTGAACTGCGTAGGGAGCTGGAAGCGCAGGGGCTGTCCTTCCGCACCACGTCGGATACGGAGATCATCCTGGCGGGCTGGCAGGTCTGGGGCAGGGAGTGCCTGCAACACTTTGACGGCATGTTTGCCTTCGCGCTCTGGGACGCGCAGGAAAAACGCCTCTTCTGCGCCCGGGACCGCTTCGGCAAGAAGCCCTTCTTCTACACGCTCCAGCAGGGGCGCTTTTCCTTCGCGTCCGAACTGACGGCGCTCTGCGCCCTGCCGGGACTCTCGTTCACGCTCTCCCCCGAAGCCCTCATGCGCTATCTGGCCTACGAGTATGTGCCGACGCCGCAGACCATGTATGCGGAAGCGGCCAGCCTGCCGCCCTCGCACTGGCTGGAGCTTCACGAAGGCAGGCTGCGGGTGGAACGCTACTGGGATCTGCCCTTCCCCGACGAGCGGGACCTCCGCGATGAAAAAGAGATCTGTGCCGCCTATCACGAACTGCTGGCCCATGCCGTTCGCCGCCGCATGATCAGCGACGTGCCGCTGGGCGTCTTCCTCTCCGGCGGCATAGATTCCTCCATCGTGGCCGGGCTCATGGCCGAACAGTCCTCCACGCCCATCAAAACCTTCTCCATCGGCTTTCAGGAAGCCAGCTACGACGAGAGCCGCTATGCCCGCATCGTCGCCCGGCGCTGGAACACCGATCACCACGAGCGCATCCTCTCCGCCGAGGAATGCGCCGAACATCTGCCCGGGATCATCAGCCACATGGACGTGCCGCTGGCGGACGCCTCGGTGGCGCCCACCTGGCTGCTTTCGGGCGTCACCCGGGAAAAGGTCACCGTGGCCCTGGGCGGGGACGGCGCCGACGAGCTCTGGGCAGGGTACGAACACTATATCGGCTATAAGGTCGCCACCTGGTACAATGCCCTGCCCGCCGCGCTGCGGCGCGGGATCATCGAACCGCTTTGCCGCCTGCTGCCGTCCTCCTCCGGCTACATCAATCCGCGCCTTGCCGTGCAAACCTTCCTTCGCGGCGCGCACGCGCCGGACTGGCTCCGGGTACAGACCCTGCTCACCGCGCTGGATCCCGCCGTCCAGCGTGAATTGCTCGCCCGGCCGGACACGGCCTTCCTGACGGATGCGCGGCTCTTTGCCCCCACCCGCGAGCAGTTCGAGCACTGGCCGGCCGGGCCCGGACCGCTGGCCCGCGCCTTCCATGTCTATGCCCGCCAGTATCTGCTGGACGACATCCTGGTCAAGGTGGACCGCTGCTCCATGCTGCATTCGCTGGAAGTGCGCGCCCCCTTCCTGGACAGGGATGCCGCGGAATTCGTGGCACGCCTGCCCATCCGTCACAAGCTGCGCGGCTTCAAACGAAAGTATCTGCTCAAGCGGGCCTTTGCCGACGTGCTGCCGCCCGAGATACTGCGCCGCAACAAGCGGGGCTTCCAGATCCCCGTGGCCGGCTGGCTGCGCGGCCGGATGCGCCCGCTGCTGGAAGAGATGCTCGGCGAAGCCCGTCTGCGGCGGCAGGGCATCTTCGCGCCGCAGGCGGTACGCGCCCTCATGGAGGCGCACTTCAGCGGACGGGCCGACCTGCGCAAACCGCTCTGGACCCTGCTCGTGCTCCAGCTCTGGCTGGAGGCGCAGCGCCGCCCGCGCCAGGAGGAGGGATAGACTGGGCGCACAGGCTGGACGCCACGGCCCATCTGAAGACAGGCGGGCCGCCTCTGCCGCATGTTGCCATGCCGTTACATAACAGGGCCGCCGGCAGGGCTTGCGAGCCTTGTCGCCAGTGGTTATACTGAAAAGAAAACGCCCTTGCGGCGTAACCGTTTCAAGGAGTCCGCATGACCAGTCAACTCAAAACAGTCCTTCTCCTCGGCCTGCTTTCCGCCGTCATCATCGGCATGGGCGGCCTCGTGGGAGGGCGCACAGGCCTCGTCATTGCCTGCGGCCTGGCGCTCGTTATGAATATCGGCAGCTACTGGTTTTCCGATTCCATCGTCCTGCGCATGTACGGCGCGCGGGAACTCAGCCCCGAAGAAGCCCCCTGGCTGCACCGGATCGTGGAAGATCTCGCCCGGCGGGCGGGCGTCCCCAAGCCGCGCATCTGCACCATCCCCGAGGAGGCCCCCAATGCCTTCGCCACGGGACGCGACCCGGAGCACGGCGTCGTTGCCGTGACCGACGGCATCCTGCGTATCCTTTCCCCGGAAGAGCTGCGGGGCGTCCTCGCCCATGAGATGGCCCACATCGCCAACCGCGACATCCTCATCCAGACCATTGCCGGCGTCATGGGATCAGTGATCGTCATGCTCGCCAACATGCTGCAATTCGCGGCCATTTTCGGCGGCAGCCGCAGCAATGACGGCGAAGGCGGCGGGACGAACCCGCTGGCGGCCATCGTCATGGCCATCCTGGCCCCCATCGCGGCCAGCCTCATCCAGATGGCCATTTCCCGCTCGCGGGAATACCTTGCCGATGAGACCGGCGCCCGCCTCTGCGGGCAGCCGCTGGCGCTGGCCGGGGCCCTGCACAAGCTCAGCGGGGCCGCCGGGGCCCTGCCGCTGCACAGCGGCAATGCCTGCACGGAACAGATGTTCATCGTCAAGCCGGTCTTCGGCTTCGGCGGCAGCATGAACAATCTTTTCAGCACCCATCCGCCCATTGAGGAACGCATCCAGCGTCTTGTCGACATGAACCGCACGGGCCAGTACCGCTAACGGGCCGTGCGCCGCAAAGGAGCCCCCATGATCCGTCAGAGCCGCCTTCTTGTCCTCCTCTGTCTCTGCTGCCTTGCGCTTGCGGCCTGCGGCGCACGGCAGAAGCAGACGGATACGCTCTTCCCCGAAAACTGCGAAAAGACCTATACTTTTGCGCCCGGCAACTACATCATTGAGATCGCCGGCGGCTCGGAAGTGGTGCTCGATCCGCTGGTGCACGATTTCCAGCTCTTCTGCACGGCGGATCAGGCACGCGACTACGTTCTGGAAGAGATCAGCAGCCATCGTCTGCCGCGCGGCGACTGGCGGGTCTATGTGGTCGGCGGCAACTTCCGCGAGCTGGCCCAGCCCGCGGGAAACAATACCTATGTGCTCAAGCGCATGGCCCCGCTGGTGGACTGGGTATCGGAGATGCCGGTGGGCAATCTGCGCTATGTGGAACCCTAATGCCTGACGAAGCGTCCGCGCCCTTCGGAGACGCCCATGAAGGAAAAGGGGACGGCGGAGAGGGATCCCCTCCGCCGTTTTTCGTGTTCCCTTCCCCGATGATCCGAAAACTGACGACGCCCGGCCGGTTGCGGACACGACGGGCAAACGGGGCAATGCCTTCCCCAGGAGCAGCACCATGTCCTTTATCGCCGATCTGCACATCCATTCGCGCTTTTCCCGCGCAACCAGCAAGCAGCTCACGCCCGCCCACCTGGCGGCCTGGGCCCGCTGCAAGGGCATCGATCTGCTGGGGACGGGAGATTTCACCCATCCGCAATGGCGGCAGGAACTGCGGGAACAGCTTGTGGAAGATGCGGACAGCGGACTGTACCGCCTGCGGCAGGGACAGACGCCCATGCCCGATTTTCTGGAAGGCGACGGCGGCCTGCTGCACGATGTCGAGCCCCGCTTCATCCTGCAAACGGAGATCAGCTCCATCTACAAGCGGCACGGCAAGGTGCGCAAGGTGCATAATCTGGTCTTCGTACCCACGCTGGAGGATGCCGACAGGCTTTCCCGCCGGCTCGAGAGCATCGGCAACCTTGCCTCGGACGGCCGGCCCATCCTGGGGCTCGATGCCCGCGATCTGCTGGAGATCTGTCTGGAAGTCTGTCCGGGATCGGTGCTCGTGCCGGCCCATGTCTGGACGCCGTGGTTTGCGCTTTTTGGTTCCAAGTCGGGCTTTGACCGGCTGGAGGACTGCTTCGGGGATCTCTCGTCACACATTTTTGCGCTGGAAACGGGGCTTTCCTCCGATCCGGCCATGAACCGCCTGGTCAGCGCGCTTGACGGCTATGCCCTCATCTCCAATTCCGATGCCCATTCCGGGGCCAATCTCGGCCGGGAAGCCAACCTCTTTGCAGGCGCTCCCAGCTATGACGGCCTGTTTGCGGCCCTGCGCCGTACCGCCCGGCGTGAAGCGCAGGACGGGCAGGACTGCCGCTTCCTCGGCACGCTGGAATTTTATCCCGAAGAAGGCAAATACCATCTGGACGGCCACCGCGCCTGTCAGGTCGTTATGACCCCCCGCGAGGCCCTGGCCTGTAACGACATCTGCCCTGTCTGCGGCAAGCCGCTCACCATCGGCGTGCTGCACCGCGTCTGGGAGCTGGCGGACAGGGAAGAACCCGCCCGGCTCATCCACGAACCGGACGTACATCCGCTCATCCCCTTGCCGGAACTGATCGGCGAAGTGCTGGGGGCGGGAGCGGGCTCCCGCAAGGTGCAGCAGCAGTATGCCCGGCTGCTGCGCTCGCTGGGATCGGATATGGACATCCTCTGCCATCTGCCGCTGTCCGATATTGCCTCCTGCTGGGGACCGCTGGCCGAGGCCGTAGGCCGCATGCGGCGCGGCGAAGTGCACAGGGAGGGCGGCTATGATGGCGAGTACGGCGTGGTGCGCGTCTTTTCCCCGGAGGAAGCAGCGGACCTGCACGGAGGCGACAAGAGACGCAGGACAGCAGCCGACAGCCGCAAGACCGCAAGATGCACGCTGCCTCTGCTGGATGCCGGCGCAGCGACGCACGGACAGCCAGCGTCCAGCACGGCGGAGGACATACGGCGCTTCCGGCAGGACCGCGAAGCGCAGCCGACAGCGCGGGACGAGGCGGACAGCGCCCCGGCCTTTTCCGAGGAGCAGATGGCGGCCCTCACGGCCGGGCCGGACCCCGTGCTGGTGCTGGCCGGACCGGGCGCGGGCAAGACGCGCGTGCTGGTGGGCCGGCTGCGGCATCTGCTGCAACAGGGCACAGCGCCGCATGCCTTGCTGGCCATCACGTTCACGCGCCGCGCCGCGGAGGAGATACGGGAGCGTCTGGCGGCGGACGATGCCGGAAAAAGTGGCGTCCTGCCCGCCTGTGACACCCTGCATGCCCTGGCCTGGGCCCATTTGCACCAGCAAGACCCGCAGGCCGTCCTTCTTTCCGACGAGGCGGCGCGCGACCTTTTCCGGCTGGCCAACCCCGCTCTGGACAAGCAAACGGCCCGCCGGCATTTCGAGGCCTATGCCCTCTGGCGGGAACAGGAGCAGCACGGACGCCGCCTGCCCCCGGATGCCGAGGAACTTCCGCTGCTGGGCGCGCCCTCCCAGGCCTGGCATGCGGCGGCCTGCGCCTATGACGCCGCCAAGCAGGAGCATACGCCGCGCCTCCATGATTATGCCGATCTGCTGGACGACTTCCTGCTGGCCGTCAAACGCGGCGAGACGGCCGCCCCGCAACAGGTGCTCGTGGACGAGATCCAGGATCTTTCCCCCAAGCAACTGGCCATCGTGCGGGCCCTGCTGCCGGAGGACGGCTGCGGCTTCTTCGGCATCGGCGATCCCGATCAGGCCATTTACGGCTTTCGTGGCGCGCACGGGCAGGATGAGGAGAGCATCCGTGCCGTCTGGCCCGCTCTGCGGGTCTTCCGTCTGGCCCGCAGCTACCGGGCGGGACAGGGCGTTCTGGATGCGGCCCGTCGCATCCTGCACGAACGCGGCCGCTGCGGGGCGCTGCACGCCGCACGTCCGCTGGTCAGCAGTCTGCATCTTTTCGCCGCCCCCACGCCCCAGGCCGAGGCCCGCTGGATCGCCGGGCATGTGGGACGCCTGCTGGGCGGTTCTTCCCTCACCCTTCATCGGGAAGGGGATGCCGCGGGCGATGTGCTGGACGGCGGTCTTTCCCCGGGAGAGGTGGCGATCCTTGTCCGCATCAGGGCCCAGATACCGCCCATACGCGAGGCCCTCGAGGCCGCGGGCATCCCCTGCCGCGCGCCTGCCGAGGAAAGCTGCACCCGGGACGATCTCTGCCGCGCCATCCTGCTGGCCGCCGCCACCGCACAAGGGAGGGAGGGATGCGTCCCGGCCTCATGGAGCGAGGCTGCCGGACGCCTGAACGGGGAGGGGAGCCGCCTGTCGCCCGAAGCGCTGCTGCGGGCCCTGTCCGCTCCCGACGGGACGATCCTGCCGCCCGAGGCCGCGGGCAAGGCCCTTTGCCGCCTGCTGGAACGGACGCATGCCGATGACGGCCTCCTGACGCGCCATCCGGCCTGGCGTCAGCTCTGCCGCCAATGGCGACAGGCGGGGAGCTGGGCCGGACTGCTGACCCAGCTTGTCTGGGAAGAGGAAGCCGAAGCCCTGCGCGCTCGCGCGGAACATGTGCAGATACTGACCATGCACGCCTCCAAGGGGCTGGAATTCCGTGCCGTCTTCCTCCCGGGACTGGAAGACGGACTGCTGCCCCTGCGCCGGGAAACGCTCATGGGCGGCGAGCCTGCGGCACACGCCCTGCCGCGGGAGATGCTGGAAGAGGAACGCCGCCTGCTCTATGTGGCGCTCACCCGCGCCGCGCAGGGCGTCTATGCCAGCCGTTGCGCGCAACGTACACTCCACGGACGCACGCTGCGGCTGCCGGCCTCGCCCTTCCTCAGTCTGGTGGAGGATGCCTTCCATCACTCCACGCTCAAGGCGCGTACCCGGCAGACACAGGAGCACCTCTCGCTTTTCTAGGGTCAGGACTCATTATTTCCATACGCTTCAAAAAAGAGTAGGTATGGAGACGGAGGTTACCATGTCTACTCTT
>NZ_CALUYG010000031.1 GCF_944324935.1 uncultured Desulfovibrio sp.
GCCGCGACAACGGTGCTTGAGCGATCCGCGCTGTACGTCGCCATGAGAAAACCGCTCTTGCGTTCGACAGCTGTAATAATGTAGCCACTTTTGCCGTTCCCATGTAGCAAATCACATTCCCAGTGGCCGTAACAATCCGCCTCAGGCCGTGATGATATGCGGGGAAGCGCAAAAATCCTCATTTTCTTGTCATGGACAAGACGCTTGCCCGGTCCCTTGTGTCGAAGGTAGCGCCCAAACCCTCTGAGCGGCCTTCCCTGGCGGTAAGAAAAGCCGTCCGCGATTCCCTGGCTGAGGGAGGCACTGCGGTTTTCACATGAAACAGGACAACGGGCAGGGCATCATATCAGGCGGGACATCCAGATGGCGTACATCTGATGACAGAATGAAAGGGCCGCCCTGATCTGGACACGTATTTTTCCTCCTTGCTGCATGGTATCCGTTCTGCCACATGAAGACTGCGCTCTCTGCCTTGCCGCCCGCACATACGCCATCCTGCCCGATTTTTTTGGCGGAAGCGCCTCTCCTGATGCGGCACTTCCCGCCTGTATGGCGGCGTCCAGACAGGAGGCCGCCCCATCTTTCCTTCCAGCCGGTCATGCGGCCGTACGATCTCTCTGCATGTCTGGCGGCCTGTCGGCCACGCCTGATAAAAAGGGGCGGCCCTTTGGCCGCCCCGAAAAGACCGTGATAGGCCGTCTGTCGCAGCTCAGGCCGCCGCCCGGGCAAGCCGGGCAAGGGTCTCTTCCTTGCCGAGGAAAGCCATGATCTCGGGCAGATGGGGGCCGCCCATGAAGCCCATGAGGGCCGTACGCAGGGCGGGGGCCACATCCTTGAACTTGAGGCCGTTGCCTTCGATATAGCCGTGCAGGGCGGCTTCCAGCGCGTCCTGCGTGAATTCGCTGGCGGCGAAGACCTCCCGCAGAGCGGCAAGATGCCCCTTGCCGGCCTCGGTGAGGTTTTTGGCCGCCGCCTTCTCGTCAAAGGGCAGCGCGGCCGCGGGGGTCAGCAGGGGCGCGAAGCTTTCAGCCAGGGCCTTGAGATTGGCGGCCCGTTCCCGGAACATGCGGCAAAGCGCCTCGAGGCGTCCATCGTCCAGACCGCTCACGTCATAGCCGGCCTGTTCGGCAAAGGGACGCACCAGCCCGGCCAGTTCGGCCAGCGGCAGTTCGCGCATGAAATGAGCGTTGCACCATTCCAGCTTGGCGGGGTCAAAGGCCGCGGCGGCGGGATTGAGGTTGCTGCCGTCGAAATATTCGATCAGCTCTTCCCGGGTGAAGATCTCCTGATCCCCGTGGGACCAGCCGAGCCGCACGAGGTAGTTGACCAGCGCCTGCGGCAGCAGACCGTCATTCTGGTACTCGATGACCGCCCGCGCCCCGTGGCGCTTGGAAAGCTTCTGGCGGTCGGGCCCGAGGATCATGGGCACATGGCCGAAGCGCGGCACGGGAAGACCGAGCGCCTCGTAGATGAGGATCTGGCGCGGCGTGTTGGAAACGTGGTCATCCCCCCGGATGACGTGGGTGATGCCCATTTCATGGTCATCGACCACCACGGCCATATTGTAGGTGGGCATGCCGTCGGCCCGGCGGATGACCATGTCGTCCAGCTCGTTCACGTCCACGGCGATGGTGCCCTTGACGAGATCGTCAAAGACCACCTTGCCGGCAAGCGGCGCCTTGAGGCGCACGCAGCGGCCCTCGCCGGGGCCGAGGTTGCGTTCGCGGCAGCAGCCGTTATACCGCGGCTTGAGGCCCTGCGCCCGGGCCTTCTCGCGCATGGCCTCCACCTCTTCGGGCGTGCAGGAGCACCAGTAGGCATGGCCGCTTTCCAGCAGCCTGTCCACATACTGATTGTACAGGGCCGTACGCTGCGTCTGGTAGTTGAGGGGACCGTCCCAATCCAGGCCAAGCCAGCGCATGGACGCCAGGATGGAGTCCGTATACTCCTGTTTGGAGCGCAGCAGGTCGGTGTCCTCGATGCGCAGATGGAACTGACCGCCGTAGTGGCGGGCCAGCAGCCAGCAGAAAATGGCGGTGCGCGCGCCGCCGATATGCAGATGTCCGGTGGGACTGGGCGCGAAACGGGTAACCACGTTCATGGGAAATCCTTGGGCGGGCATGCCGCCGGAACCAGGGTCGGGACGCATGGTCGATACCGCCCGCAACAGGCGTTTTTTCGGACAGCGGGACGCCGGGGACCCGGTCGGGTCGTCGTTTCCTTCCTTCACGAAGGCCCGGCGTTCCCGGCAGGGCCGCCGCGCGGAAAAAGGCGGCCTGGCGGCAGGGGGCGGCAAGCGCCCCGACCCCCGGGGTTGCACAAAGAAAAGCCGCCGCGACGATCGAATGCCGCAGAGGCTTGGACTATCCTATTTGCCGCGGCAAGGCAATTGCGCTTGCAGGGCGGCGGCCCCGATGCTACACATTTTTTTGCCGCACGGCGGATGGCGTCGTGGCGGCGATGCCAGCAAGGGGGGGAGCATGTCGCGCACCGTAGTCATCAAGTTTGGCGGACACGCCATGGACAAGGAAGCGCTTTGCGCGGCCTTTGCCGAGGATCTGGCCGTATTGAGCGCGGAGGGAACCCGCTGCGTGGTCGTCCACGGCGGCGGCCCCCAGATCAGCGCGCTGCTGGAACGCCTGCATATCGAAAGCCGCTTTGAAAACGGCCTGCGCGTTACGGATGAAGCCACCATGCAGGCTGTGGAAATGGTCCTCTGCGGCCAGGTCAACAAGGATGTGGTGCGCCGCTTTGCCGCGCACGGCGTCCGTGCGGCCGGCATCTCCGGCCGGGACGGCGGCCTCCTGCTGGCTTCGGTGCGTCAGCCCGCCCTGGGCCGCGTGGGCGAGGTGGACAAGGTGGATCCCGCCCTTGTGGAATGCCTGCTGGCCGGCGGCTTCGTGCCCGTGGTGGCTCCCGTGGCCTCTGATGCCGCGGGCCTGCCCCTGAACATCAATGCCGATACCGCGGCCGGGGCGCTGGCCGGGGCCCTGCACGCGGATTTCTTTGTCCTCATCTCCGATGTGCCCGGCGTTCTGGACGGGGAAAAACGCCTGATCCCCACGCTGGACCGCGCCCGCAGCCAGTCCCTCATGGCGGAGGGCGTCATCAACGGCGGCATGATCCCCAAGGTGGGCTCCTGCCTGCATGCCCTGGACGCCGGTTGCCGCCGGGCGCTCATCCTGGACGGCCGCGAACCGGGCAGCCTCCGCCGCTATCTCTGCGAGGACGCGCCACTGGGAACCGTGGTCACGGCCTGATCGCCACGAGGCCCTGACGGGCTCTCCCGTCCGGCCGTCCGGCGAATGCCCCGAAACGCTCCGCCCCGGGGATGGCGGCAGCCAGTCGCCGCCCCATACGCGCCCCGTGCCGACACGCGGGGCCCCGCAAGGTCAGCATGAATATATTTTCCTATGACCCGGCAACCGTCCTCAGCCTGATACTCACCATCATGCGGGTGAGCATCGTCATGTTCATGTTGCCCATTTTTTCCACCAACAACATCCCCATCAGCGTCAAGGCGGCCATCTCGGTCATCTTCACCCTGGGGGTCTGGCCGCATCTCTCGGTTTCCGGCGCGGTCATGCCGCAGCATCCTTTCGAGGTGGTGCTCATGCTGCTGGGCGAGATGGTGCTCGGCCTCGTGCTGGGCATGGCGGTCAACTTCCTTTTCATGGGCATCCAGTCGGGGGGGGAACTGCTCGGCTTCCAGATGGGCTTTACCATGATCAACTTCGCCGACCCGCTCACCGGCAACCAGACCGGCGCCACGGCCTTCTTCATCTGGATGGTCTCCGCCCTGACCTTCCTTGCGCTGGACGGCCATCTCTACATGATCCAGGGCTTTGTGGCCAGCTTCCGCATCGTGCCGCCCGGCGGCCTCATCGTGGGCGAGGCCGTGCTGGATCAGGTTATCCGCCTGTCGGCCGAAGTCTTCGTGCTGGCGCTCAAGATCGCGGCCCCGGTCATGGTGGCGCTCTTTCTGGTGGAAGTGGCGCTGGGCATGATGGCCCGCACCTCGCCCCAGATCCACATCATGGAATTCGGCTTCCCCATCAAGATCGCGGTGGGCTTCTTTTTCCTGAGCCTTCTGCTCTATATCATGGCCGAACATGTCGCCACCTTCATCCAGGGCATGGAGGGGCTGTTCACCAACCTCATGCGCATGATGCGTCCACTGCCGCGCTAGGCGGCATGCGCCCGGCGCTTGCCGGACGTTTGGCGAACCACGGTTCCCGGCAACGCATAAAAACGCCCCGCAGCCGCATCCGCTACGGGGCGTCGTCTTGCGCTTCGTGTCCAGAGAACTACCGACAGGCGGCCGCCAGACGAGCCAGGGCGTCCGCCATTTCCTGATGGGCCGCCAGCATCTCGTCCACACCGAAGCGGCGGTAGCGCCAGCGCATGCCGAACACCTCCTCCACCACGGCGGCGCAATGCGAGGTGGCGGTGGCCGTACCGTCGTCGGCCGTCGGCTCAAAACCTTCGCAGCGGTTGGCCGCATACATGATACGCAGCATTTCTTCCCGGCCCAGCTCGGGCGGCACGACCACCTTCACGCCGGAAGCGTCCACCCGCACGGGGCAGCCCGCCGGCAGCCCCTGCGGCCCGGGAGCGTGCAGAATCTCCCCGGTGTCGTGGAGCATGGCCCGGATGACCTGCAAGGCCGAGGCCGCCACGCACTGCTGATGCGTTTCCGACAGGAGGGGCATGTGGGCCGGGACCTGTGCCCAGAGATCGCGATCGATGTCCAGTTCCCCGGTGATATCCTTCCTGTCTTCCTCGATCTTCAGATAGAAGGGGATGCCGGGGGCCAGCGCGCCTTCCTGGAAGATCTGCATGCACATGCAGTGATGCCCCACCAGCGTGATGTGCAGCGCCTCGGGCGGCACATGGCGTTTTTCGGCCACGATACAGCGCAATATGGGCTCCAGCAGGGCCACATTGCCGACGCCCACATCGGGCGCGAGGCCGACCTTGCCGAGGATCTCGTGCAGGTAGTCCGGCCCGGAGACGTTGACCACCCGTGCGCGTGGCAGCGTGGCGCGCACGGCCCGCATGAGGTTGGTCAGCAAGACGCCGTGGCCGGGCGCCCAGGGGCGCAGACCGCAGCCCTCGGGCGCGCCGTAGTAGACCCGCCGTGCCAGCGCATGCGGCAGGCGGTGCAGATGCCACCAGGAAAGCAGGGTGGTGGCGTTGAAAATGATGTCCGGCTGCCAAGTCTCCAGGACCCGTGCGATCTCTTCGGGGTGCAGCATATCCACCCCAACGGCGTCCACCTTCGGGAAGCGCTGGGCGGCCCGCTCAAAGAAATTGACGGAGATAAGGCTGTTGGCCACCTGCCGTGCGTGCGCCTCACACACATCGCCCACCACCACATGCAGACCGGGGAGCCGCGCCGCCAGGTGGGCGGCGAAACATCCCACACCGCCAAGGCCGAGGATGAGCAGGGTTTGGGACATGGTTTTCCTCCTTGAGTGGTTGGACGCATCCTGACGGAGACCTCTCCGGCAGATGGCCGCCGGGCCATGACGGCCTGCGCGGGATGCGCAAGCCGTCAGTGAGCCCGCCCCTTAGCGCATAAGATTGACCAGGAACAGCGATATCTGCGGGCAGAGGGTGACGATGGCCAGCGTCAGCACCTGCACGCCGAGAAAAGCCCAGGATTCCCGCATGATGTTCCCGATCTTTTCCTTGCATATGGGCGCGGCTATCCAGAGCTGCGGCCCCATGGGCGGCGTCACCTCGCCGATGATGGCGCAGAAGACCGCCAGCGCGCCGTAGAGGGCGGGATCGATGCCGAGCGTCATGACGCTGGGCAGGAAGAGCGGCAGCACGATGACGACCATGGGAAAGGAGGAGAAGAAAAAGCCCATGACCAGCAGCAGGGCCTGCACCGCGAAGAGGAAGGCGGTGGGGCCGAGGTGCATGTCGATGACCCACTGGCTGATCATCTGGGGCAGGCCCACATAACCGAGGACGCGCCCGAAGAGTTCACCGCCGATGACGAGGAAGTAGATCATGCTGCTCAGGCGCACGGTCTCCACCAGCATGCTCAGAAAAACGCTCCAGGTGATGCCCTTGTAGATGAAGACGCCCAGCAGCAGGGAATAGATGCAGGCCACGGACGCCGCCTGGGTGGGGCTGAATACCCCGGAATAGATGCCGCCCAGTACGATGACGGGCATGAACAGGATGGGCAGGGCCTTGCGGAAGGCCGTCAGGCGTTCGGCCGTGGTGGCCTTCTTTCTGCCGTAGTAGCCGCGGCGCAGGGAGATGATGACGGTCAGCACGCACATGAGCAGAGCGGCCAGCAGGCCGGGACCCACGCCGGCCGCGAAGAGGTCGGCGATGGAGATGCGGTTGCTCGCCCCGAAGATGATCATGAAGACGCTGGGCGGGATGACCGCCCCAAGGCCGGCGGAGGTCACGGCAAGGCCCGAGGCAAAGGCCCGGGAATAGCCGGAGTCGGCCAGCATGGGTACGAAGATGGTGCCGATGATGGCCAGACAGGCCGTGGCGGAACCGGAAATGGAACCCAGAAAGGCGGCGAATACGCAGATGGCCACGGCCATGCCGCCGGGCAGATGACCGACCAGATTGCTCATGAAGTCCCGCAGGTGTCCCATGCCTCCGCTGGAAAGAATGGCGTTGCCGGCAAAGATGAAGAAGGGCATGGCCAGCAGGGGATAGCCGCTGATGGTGGTATAGAAGATTTGCGAAACATTGCCGATGGGAAAGCCCATCGTGTGAATCATGATGATGATGGAGCCGATGCTGAAGGTAACGCTCAGCGGCGTGCCTATGAGGAAAAAAAGGACGATCAGCGCCAGGGAAAGAATCGTGATGGTGTCCATGCCGTCTCCTTGTCGATGCTGCGGGCGTGAGCTAGTCGTCGTTTCCGGGCTTTCCGTCATAATTGGTGCGCAGCACCCGGCCAAGCTGGATGAGCGCGTACACGGTGAACACCGCCATGCCCAAGGGGATGCACATTTCCACCAGCCAGCGGGGAACGGGAACGCAGCGGATGATCTTCATGTTGAAGCGCCAGCACTGGCTGATGAAGATGATGCCGCTCCAGGTCACCACCACGCCAAAGGCGATGGTGGCAAGGCAGTTGACGATCTCGATGAACTTGCGCGGCTTGCCGTGCACGGCGTCACGCACCATGTCCACGGAGACATGTTCCCCTTCCAGCAGGATGGGCCCGGCCAGCATCATGACGGCCCAGATGGTGAGCCAGACGGGCAGGTCATACATGATGTCGAGGGAAAAATGGAAAACCGTGCGGCAGATGATCTCAGTAAAGTTGATGAGCACTCCCAGAAAAAACACCAGGCCCCAGAACTCCATCCAGCGTTGCTTGATGCGTCCATAACGTGTCGTCGTGCGTTCGGGCATACGGCCTCCTTGCCTTGCGGCGGGGCCGGGAAGCATCCCCCGGCCCCCTCCGGCATTACTTGCTGTCGCGGATGGCCTTGATCAGCGCGGGATCGGCATCCTTGGTGAATTCCTCGGCGGCCTGAGTCAGCGCCGCATCCCATTCGGCACGGGCTTCGGGCGTCAACTTGACCAGCTCGGTGTCGGGGTTTTCATCCCACCACTTGAGGATGCGCTTTTCCTCGGCTTCGAACCACTGGTGCACATCGGTGCACTGCACCACGAAATTGATGACGTCGCGCTCGGCCTGCGGCAGGCTGTTCCACCATTCCACGTTCACCACGAGCGCCTGCGGGCCGAAGCCGAAGGGCACGGGCAGCATGTACCTGGTCTGACGCGGCAGATCGAAGTAGGTATACCCGAAAATATCGTTGGTCAGGCCCTCGATCATGTTGGTTTGGAGGGCGGAGACGACTTCCGTATACGGCAGGGCGACGCCCACGAGGCCCAGCTTGTTGAAGGCCACGGCATAGGACTGCTGGCCGGCATAGCGGATCTTCTGGTTCCGCAGGGCCTTGAGCGTGTCGGCCGGGCCGGTCTTGGTCCAGAGATAGAAATGCCCGATGGAGTTGGTCCACTTGAGGATCTTGAAGCCGCAGTTCTTTTCCAGCATTTCCTGCTTGGCCTTCCACTGCGGGGTGTTCATGGCCCGCAGGAAATGCGCCATGTCCACAAACATGCCGGGCGTGGTGATGATCCGCCAGTCCGGGTCGAACTGCTCGATGAACTGGGGCAGGGTATAGGTGATCTGTCCCGCGCCGGTGGCCACGGCATTGAGAGCGTCCGCCGGGGACTTCACCACGTCGCCCACCCAGCGCATCCTGTACTTGCCGCGCAGGGCGGGATGGTTCTGCATGTAGAAATCCAGCGCCCCGTAATACATCCCCACAGCCTGCCCTTCCGCATAGGACGAGGCGGCGCTGAAGGGTTCGGGAAACAAGAGCTTAACTTCCTGAGGGCCGGCCTGTGCCGATCGGGCCATGCCGCCGAGCGTCAGGGTACAAACAGCAAGCAGACCTGCCAGAGTTCGCAACAACTTCATGGGATGCTCCTTCGCGTTTCTTGGTTTCCCGGATGCGCCCGGGGTCGTGTTCCTCTTCGCCATCTCTTCTTGAAAGCGAGGTGATTTTCTTACTGGCTTCCTCCGATTTGTTTTATTTAATAGAATTTATTTCTCATAATGTGAATTTTAGGAAAGAGGTTTTGGGGAGTCAAGCCTTTTATGCCGCTGGGAACAAATTTTGTGAAAAAAAATACAATTGCGATTTTTTATCAATAAGAACGCTCCCATACCGCCGCCGCGACAAAAAAAAAGAAGGAGCGACAGATGCTGTCGCTCCTCCAGAAACGGTCATCCCGGGCATGGCAGGCCGCACGCAGACACGAACGGCGGGCCCCGCCAGCCGGCAGCATACTCCGCACCGCGCGCAACCTCGCGCGACGGCACGGCGTGCGGTCATGCGGTTCTATTCACCTTCAGGCAGGCTTTCCGGCAGCAGATCCGCGCGGACGAGCGCCAGCTCCCGCAGCTTGCGCGTCTGCCCCCGGCTGAGTTCGCCGGTACGCTCATGGAAGACGATGACGTCTTCCAGCCAGCGCTGGAGCCCGTCTTCCGAGGCAAACAGCTCCCGTTGCCGGGCAAGGGGGTAGAGCGTGTGGGTGTCCACATCGCGCATGGCCTGCTCACGGCTGATGTCCTGCC
The DNA here is from genome assembly GCF_944324935.1 of uncultured Desulfovibrio sp. GTDB lineage: Bacteria > Desulfobacterota > Desulfovibrionia > Desulfovibrionales > Desulfovibrionaceae > Desulfovibrio. The sequence goes on from NZ_CALUYG010000031.1 coordinate 9,143, forward strand.
CGCAGAACTCCCGCTGGAAGCGCTGGTACAGGGCGGCCAGCTCCGCGCGCGGCATGGCCTGCAGGGCCTCCACGGCCCGCAGATAGCAGGTGAGGAAGGCGCGTACCTGGGGTGCGGCCGTCTCGGCGTATTCCGTGCGGGCCATGAGAAGCGTGGGCTGCACGAGACCAATATCCTTGCCGGTCAGCAGCGGTTTCAGACCGGCCCGCTCGGCGGCATGGGTCGCCGGGGCCCACAGCACGGCCATGTCTCCCAGGCCTCCCGCCAGACCGGCAATGGCCTCATCCGGCGGCGTGTCCAGCAGGGAAATGCTGTCCTCGCCGAGTCCCATCTTGTCCAGCCAGAGCAGCAGGAGCTGATGAGCGCTCGTACCGCGCGGACACAGCACGATCTTGCCCGTCACCAGCCGGGCATAATCCCTGGCGGAGGGGGAATCGCGCAGCGCCGCCGGCAGCGGACTGTCGGCCCGCACAAAAACGACATTGGCCGCCGCCTCATCGGAGCCGATGCCCACGACACAGGCCTGCTTGCGGAGCATGCCCAGCACGCCGGGCGCGCCGCCCAGGCCGGCGACGTCCCATTTGATGCTGCTGGCATTGTCCATCAGATACTTTCCCGAAGGGTAAAGCCGCATGTCGAGCGTTATGCCCGCGGCCGCGTCCCATTGCCGCTCATGGGCGTACCAGGCGGGAAGAGCCTCGAATTCCGTGAGCCATGCGCTCTTTACCGTCACCGGCGCGGCCTGCGCCGCCGTGGCGAGCAGCAGCAGACAAAGGGCTGCCCATAGGATCGTCTTTTTCATGGTATGCACTCCTCCGGGAGAGGGGCCGGGACATCCGCGCGCCCCGGCCCCGGTCCATTACAGTTCGTGGGCCGTGCGGCTCAGGATGTCTTCCTGGATCTCCTTGCTCAGTTCCACGAAGTAGGCGCTGTAGCCGGCCACGCGGACAAGCAGGCTCTTGTAGTCTTCGGGATGCTTCTGGGCGCAACGCAGGATCTCATGGCTGACGACGTTGAATTGCACATGGAAAACGTCAAGGTCAAGGAAGGTCTTGAGGAAGGCCGAGATGCGGGCGCGGCCTTCCTTGCCCTGGATGACCTGCGGGGTGAACTTGATGTTCAGCAGGGTGCCGCCGTCGATGCTTTCGTGCGGCAGCTTGCCCAGCGACTGGAGGATGGCCGTCGGGCCCATGCGGTCATGGCCCTGCGAGGGGGAGCAGCCGTCGGCCAGCGGCCGGCCGGCATTGCGGCCGGAGGGCAGGGCGGCGACGGACATGCCCTGCGGCACGTTGGAGGAGACCGGGTAGAGGGCCGGCAGCTTGTGGTTGCCGAGCTTGCCGCGGTACGTATCGATCTCCTTGATGATGACGTCGCACATGGCGATCATGGCCTCGTCCGCGCCGGGATCGTTGTTGCCCCACTTGGGCGCGTCTTCCTCAAGGGCGCGCTGGAGGGCCTCATATCCCTTGAAGTCGGCCTTGATGGCGGCGGTGAGGTCGGCCATGCTGAAGCGCTTCTCGTCGAAGATGATCTTCTTGACCGCGGCCAGCGAGTCCACGAAATCGCCCACGCCGTTACCGTTCATGCCGGGCCCGGTGTTGAATTCCGCACCGCCGTGGGTGAGGTCGCGCCCCTTTTCCATGCAGCCCGTGGTGAACATGGAGGCCACGGGATTGGGCAGATACTGATAGTGCAGCTCTTCCAGCATGTTCTGTGAGACCGAGAACTGGTGCAGCAGATGCCGCAACTGGGCAAAGAGCGCTTCCTTGAACTGCTCGAAGGTGGTGAAGGTGGCCGGATCGCCGGTCTCTATCCCCAGCTTCTTGCCGCTTTGCAGGTGGACGCCGTTGGTCATGGTGAATTCCACGGCGCTGCCGAGGTTGTAGTGCCCGGCGGAGCTCCACTGATAGTGCCGGCCGGCCAGCTGGGCTTCCACGCAGCCGATGGGGGCCCAGTCACGGGCCAGATGGGCGGGGATGCCCTTCTTGAGCAGCATCTTGTAGCCCACGTCGTCGCTGAACACCGCCGGGAAGCCGGACCCCGTCTGCACGAGTTCCGCCACCTTGAGGAAGAAGGCTTCGGGGTTCTTCTTGCTGATGCGCACCGAAAGCGAGGGCTGCACCATCTGCACATCGATGCCCGCTTGCAGCATGAGATAGGTCAGGGGATTGACGGCGTCGCGCCCGTAGGTGTCCAGCCCGCCGAGCGCGATGTTCTGGAAGGCGCAATACCCCGAGTAATGCCGGGCGGCGGGCTCGTTCCAGTACCAGATCTGCTCGCCGGTCTTCACATAGAAGCACTCGATGAGTTCCAGGATATCCTCGTCCGACGCGCCGGCGGCGCGCTCCTTTTCGTAATAGGGCAGGAGGTACTGATCAAGCAGGCCCGGCGAATAGCCGCCCGCATTGCCCTCGATGAACAGGCCCACAAAGACGAAGTAGACAAGCTGCATGGCCTCATGGAAGGTCTGGGGCGCATTGTGGGCAATGGCCCGGCAGGCGCTCTCGATGCGGCGCAGATCTTCCTTGCGCTGTGCATCGGCGCCGACCTGAAGGGCGCGGGCCGCGTCGGCGTGCCGTTCGCAGAGGATGGAGAAGCCTTCGCAGCAGATGATGACCGATTGCCAGAAATCTCGCCGGGAAAAATTCTCGATGTCGTTGAAATCCAGGTTTGCCAGATGCGCCTCGGCCTGGCGGCGGATGCCGTCGAAGCCCAGCGGAAGGATGATCTGCTGGAAGGCCGGCACCATGTCGCCCGGGGTGCATTCGATCTTCACGTCATTGTCGCACACGCCGCCCACGGCGACCAGATCGCGTATCTCCTGCGGGGCGCGGGCATTCCAGAAATCGCGCAACGTCTTTCCCTTCCAGTAGGGATAGACCAGCTCGCGGTACTGGCGCTTCTGCTCCTCGGTGATCTGGTAGGGGTCCTGGGGGCGGGTGCTCATGGTGTTGAGCTCTTCATAAAACCAGTTATTGGACAGCTCGGGGTTCACGTGGATGCTGCGCGCCACGGCCCCCGCATTGCCCACGATGAGCTCGTGCGGCTGGATGGTGATGGTCTTGGTCTCGCAATGCCGCCGGAAGGCCTTGGCGCGGCGGATGATCATGGGTTCGCTTTCGGTCTCCCGGAAGACTTCCGTCTTGGAGAGCGCGCCTTCGATGCAGACGCTGGGACGATGCGAAAAGAACTGGGACTTCAGCTGCTTCACGCGGTCAAGCCGCGCCTTTTCCGTAGTAGCCATGATGTTCCTCCAGAAATGTCATCACGGACAGGTTGATGGTCGGGTCAAGGGGATTTTTCAGGCCGTGCACAGGACGGGGATGCTCCCGAGCCCCTCGCGAAGCACGGCAACGGCATGGGCCACATGCTCCTCTCCCGGCGGGGGGGTATCGCCCAGGGCATATTCCCGGCCCAGCATCTCATATTTGTTCTTGCCGAGCCGGTGGTACGGCAGCACTTCAAGATCGAAGTCGCCCTCCATGCCGGCCAGCAGGGCGGCGTAAGCGGCAAGATGCGCGTCGTCGTCGTTGCAGCCGGGGATGAGCGGCAGCCGGAGATGGACGGGGGCCTTTCTTTCGCGGAGCAGACGGGAGAGATTTTCCAGGATATGGGTGTTGTCCATGCCGGTCAGACGCTTGTGTACCGCATTGTCGGCATGCTTGATGTCCATGAAGAGAATGTCCGTCACCTCGGACAGGCGGCGCAGGTTTTCGTAGGGCGCGTATCCCGAGGTCTCCACGGCCGTCTGGATGCCGAGGGCGTGGCATTCCTCGCTCAGGGCCACCGCAAAATCGCACTGGGCCAGCACCTCGCCGCCGGACAGGGTCACGCCGCCGCCCGAATTGCGATAAAAGAGCATGTCCGCGGCGATATTGGCCACCACACTTTCCAGCGTATATTCCTGGCCGGCCATGATCAGCGCCTTGCCGGGACAGGATGCCGTACACAGGCCGCAGTTGATGCAGCGGCTGCGATCGATGCGCGGCAGGGAACCAGGCGTCATGCTCACCGCCTGCTGCGGGCAGACGGCCGCACAGGCCCCGCAGCGCAGACACTTGTCCGTCTTTTGCAGGAGCTCCGCGCCGAAATGCTGGGTGGTGGGGTTGGAGCACCAGAGGCAGCGCAGCGGGCAGCCCTTGAAAAAGACCGTGGTCCGCGTCCCCGGCCCGTCATGGAGGCTGAAATGCTGGATGTTTTCTATGACGGCCTTCATAAACCCGCCCGCACGTCAAGTTCTTCGAATTCCTTTTCGTGGCGGCGCTTGAGGGCATAGAGCTTGGCCAGCTCCACCGAAGCCCGCCGCTCCACATCCCCGGCGCACTCCAGCATGACTTCCATAACGCGCACGGAAGGGCTCATGCTCAACAGCCAGCGCAGGGTCCTGGCCACGTCTTCCGGCTGCACCATTTCCTCGGGGCGCAGGGAGGGGCCCTCATTGGCGGCCATTTCCGTATTGACCCAGCCGGGACAGATGGTGGTGATGCTGATGCCCCTGGCGGCGTACTCCCGGTAGGCCGATTCACTCAGCCCGACCAGCCCGTACTTGGACGCCGAATAGCCGCCCAGCCCGGCCACGGCCACCTTGCCGTTGCGCGAGGCCACATTGACGATGCGCCCGCCGCCCTGGGCCGTCATCCGCGGTAGAAAGGCCTGCATGAACAGGAAGGGCGCGCGCAGATTGACCGCAAACAGACGGGTGAAGGTCTCCGCATCCTGATCGAACGTGCCGGGGATGCTGATGCCCGCGGCATTGAAGAGCAGATCGACACGCCCCTGCCTGCGGATGATGTCCTCGGCCGTGGCCTTGACGGCCGCCACATCGGCCACGTCCACGGCGGCCATGTCCGGCTGGTGCGCCGCGTCCGGGGAGTGCTTTTCGCACAGCTCGCGGCAGGCCTGCTCAAGATTGCGGGGATTGCGCGCCACCAGCACGACGCGATAGCCCAGACTCATGCACTCATCCGCCACGGCCTTGCCGATGCCGCGGCTGCCGCCGGTCACGACAGCGACGGGAACCTGACTCATAGCTTCTTCCTCCTGTTTGCCCGAATGACGGCTATTCCGGTACGACACAGCAGATAAAGGTCTTTTTCACATGGTGGGGGATGTGCCAGATGGTATGCGCCCCCTGGGGGATGACGAAACAGTCCCCCGGTCCCACCGTCAGGCGGCTGCCGTCATCGTGTTCGATCACGGCTTCGCCTTCGAGGATGGTGCACATTTCGCAGCTCGGATGCGACGGGATGGCAAAGCTGCCGGCCGCGCATTCCCAGACGCCGGCGCTGACCGTTCCCTGCGGATGGACAAAACGCCGCCAGACATGGGTGACGGGATCCCCCGACAAGGGGTTCGGGGCAACGGCCTCCACAGCCTCGGTCCTGCTTCCTTCAACAATGGGGACAACCTTGCGCATCGCAGCCTCCTAAATTCACATATCGTGAATTTTTTTCTAGTATTGTTTACACACATACCTTTGTCAAGGTATTATCGACGGGAAAAATAAAATAGGCTAATATCCTGTAATGACGTGAACGCATGCTGCGGCATCAAGGGGTCGGAAATGGGAAAGAACAGCGTTACCTATGTGCAAACATTTGAAAAAGGCCTGCAACTGCTGGAGCTCCTCGTCGAGGAGAAACATGTGACCGTCACCAGCGTAGCCAAGCGTATGGGCATGCAGAAAAGCGCGAGCTACCGCTTTTTGAGCACCCTGCGCCTGCACGGCTATGTGGACAAGGACCAGCACAACAACTATGTGCTGACCGACAAGCTTGCCAAACTCGGGAAGGGCATCCTGCCCAAACGGGACTTTGACCAGATCGCCACGCAGTTCCTGGATGAGCTTGCCAAAAAAAACAAGGACAACAACGGGATATGCAATCTTGGCATGTGGAACGGCAAGGAGATCGTCTACCGGCTGCAAAGCACGAACTCAAGCTACGCCCAGTTCACCGTCGGTCGCACCGTGCCGGCCTACTGCTCGGCGCTGGGCAAGGCCATACTGGCGCATCTCCCGGAAAAGGAGCTTGCGGCCTACATCCAGCGCACGGACTTCACCACCTTCACGGAAACGACCACCAGCAGCCCTGAACAGCTGCTGCGCGATCTGGAAGACGTGCGGGAAAAGGGCTATGCCCTCATGGACGGCGAGCTTTACCCCTCGCTCAAGGGGCTTGCCATCCCCATCCTCAGCGCCAGGGTGCCGGTACGCTATGCGGTAAGCGTCACCCAGACGCTCTACGGCCCCATCGGCGACTTTGTGGAGCAGATGCTCGACCCGCTCAGGGAGACCGTGGAAGACCTGGTGAGCTATGTGGACTATTACGGCTTCAGCTAGGAGCAGGGACACGGCGTGACGTGCGCTGCCGGTTTTTCCGGCGGCTGCCGCAAAAGGGCGAGCAACGGGCCGTGCGGCAGGCCGACGCCGGAAAGGCGGGAGAAAGCGCGGCCCTGCCGTGGGCGAAGGACCGGCGGCGCTGAAAGAAAAAGAACGGCTGCCCCATGCGGGACAGCCGTTCTTTCGCGCCGTCATATCGCCTGTCCGCCATCCGGCGGATGGCGGCAGTCCGGCAACCGCTCAGCCGACAAGATGCCGGTTGCCGAACTTTTCGGTGATGAGTTCCTTGATGATCTTGGTGAGGCGCGGCAGATCCGGCTTGGAGACCTGTCTGTCCGCGCCCACGCGTTCCCCCTTGGCCCGCAGGGCCTCGGTGATGAGGGAGGAGAACAGGATGACCGGCATGTCGCGCATGCTCGTATCGTTACGGATGTGCGCCGTCAGGCTGTGCCCGTCCATATCCGGCATCTCGATATCCGAAATGACCAGCTGGATCTCGTCGGTCACTCTGTGCTCCGTCCCGGCGAACTGATCCCGCAGGCCGCACAGATATTCCCAGGCTTCGTTGCCGTTGGCCTTGTCCGTCACGCGGAAGCCCGCCTTCTCCAGAGAGGAACGGATGATGTGCCGCAGGGAGGAGGAGTCGTCCACTACCAGCAGGTGATAATGTCCCGCGCCCTCGATGGGCGTGGTGTCCACCTCCACATGGCTCATGTCCAGCGAGGGGTCGAGGCTGGCGAGGATCTTTTCCATGTCCAGCACGAAGAGGACGCGGTCGTCGATGCGCAGCACGCTTGTCACGCACTCCCGCGAATAGTTGTGGACATAGGCATTGGGCGCTTCCATCCTGTCCCAGGTCAGGCGATGGATGCTCGTCACCGACGAGACAAGGAAGGCCGCCTGCACCCCGCAAAATTCCGTCACCAGCACCTTGTTGGTCTCGCTCTGCACGAGACGCTTGCCGAGCCATGCCGCCAGATCCACCAGCGGCAGCACCCGCCCGCGCAGATTGAACGTCCCCAGGGAAGAGCAGTCGCTGTTCCCGGGCATGTTGGTGATGCTCGGCAACCGGATGATCTCCAGCACTTTGGCGACGTTGATGCCGTAATGCCCCGTATAGGTCGAACCGTCGGGCAGTTCTTCCGTGAGGAGGAATTCGATGATCTCCAGCTCGTTGTTCCTGGCTTCAAGCAGGCTGACTTGGCTCATGTGAAAGACCCTTCCGGTAAAGCGCTTCTGGCTAACCTTATCGTCCGCTTTACAGGCAGCTTAATGGCTGCGCGGCAAATTCCTCCGCCCGCAAAGGCTAGGCGGCAGGGCGTTTCCGGGCGGCGGCCCGTCCGCGTCCCTCCCGCGGCGGTTCCCGCCGGGGACAGACGCCGGCCAGCTCGCAGGCGTCGCAGCGGGGGGAGCGGGCATGGCAGACATCCCGTCCGAACCAGACCATGCGGTGATTGACGTCCCCCCATTCCGCACGCGGGAAAAGCCGCATGAGGTCTTTCTCCACCGCCACGGGATCGGTCTGGGCGGTCAGCCCCAGCCGGTAGCTTATGCGCTTGACGTGCGTGTCCACGGCCAGCCCCTCATTGAGGCCGAATGCGCCGAACAGCACCACATTGGCCGTCTTGCGCGCCACGCCGGGCAGGGTGATCAGATCGTCAAGGCGCGGCGGGACCTCCCCGCCGTAGACCTCGCAGACGCGACGGGCGGCCCCCAGCAGGTTTCTGGCCTTGCTGTGATAAAAGCCGGTAGGGCGGATGACCTCTTCAAGCGCTTCCTGGCTGGTCCGGGCAAGCTCCGCCGGGCCCGGCCAGCGCCGGAAGAGCTCGGGCGTGACGGTATTGACCCGCGCATCCGTACACTGGGCCGCCAGAACGGTGGCCACCAGCAGTTGCCAGGCATTGGCCGCCACCAGATGGGTGGCCGGACGGGGATAGCGCGCCCGCAGGGCGACGAGGACGGCTTCGGCGCGGGCCAGCGCGCCACGAGGCAGGGCGGTTCCGGTACTCATGGGCTTTCTATGCCACAGGGCGTGCGACGGGACAAGCCATTTGCGGATCCGACCGCCGCCGCGACGGGGGAGACGGCCGCCCCTTTTGTTTTCCGCCGGGATGGGCTATGATGCGACCTTCTCTTTTTTCAGGAAATGGCGCTGCTCATGCTGCTTGTCTATGTCACCTTTCCGCAGGAAGGCTGCCTGCGGGATCTCCCCGGCGAGGTCGCCGGCCCCGCGCGGCCGCGCGGCCTTGACGCCGCCCGCCTTCTGGCCCGCGAGCTCGTTGCGGCCCGGCTGGCCGCGGGTGTCAACATTCTGCCCGGCGTCGTCTCGACGTACCGCTGGCAGGGGGCTGTCCGCGAGGCGGCGGAGATTGTGTTGCTGGCGCAGGTGAGCGAGGCGGCCCTGGCGGACTTCCGCGCCCATGTGCGGGCCCGGCATCCCCATGAGGTCCCCTGCATTTCCGCCCTGCCCATCGCGGACGGCGATGCCGCTTTCCTGCGCTGGATCGGGGAAAACAGCCTCCCCGCGCAGTCCGACGCCATCCACCCTTAACCACCACAAGGAATACGCATGGCCATCTATGTTTCCGGTTCTCTGGCCTTTGACCGCATTATGACCTTTGACGGCAATTTCCAGGATCATGTGCTCATGGACAAGCTGCATACGCTCAGCGTGAGCTTCATGGTGGACAACATGAACGAACTGCGCGGAGGCTGCGCGGGCAACATCGCCTACACGCTGGCCCTGCTGAGCGAAAAGCCGCTCATCGTCGCCTCGGCCGGACGGGATTTCGCGGGCTATGCCGCCGCCCTGGAAGAAATGGGGCTCTCCACCGAGGGCATCCGCCGGGATGCGGACGTCTTCACCGCGCTCTGCTACATCACCACCGACCGCAACAACAACCAGATCACCGGCTTCTATCCCGGAGCCATGAGCCTGCCCGCCAGCTACGACTTTCCCCACCTCGACCCGGCCAGTGACTGGGCCATCGTCTCACCCGGCAATCTGGAGGATATGCGCCGCCTGCCGCGCTTCTTCCGGGAAAAGGGCGTCCGCTACATCTATGACCCCGGCCAGCAGCTCCCCGTCCTCAGCGCCGCTGATCTGCTGGACGCCATCACCGGCTCGTATGCCTGCGTCACCAACGATTACGAGATCGGCATGGTCTGCAAGACCACGGGCAAGAGCGAGGAGGAGCTCCTCCAGCTCACCGGCTGGCTGGTGACCACCCTCGGAGCCAAGGGCCAGCGCATCCGCAACGCGCAGGGCGTGGACATGCACATCCCGGCCATTGCCTGCCAGGACGTGAAGGACCCCACCGGCGCGGGCGACAGCCATCGCTCCGGCCTGCTCAAGGGTCTTTCCCGCGGGCTCTCCATGCCCGAGGCGGCCAAGGTCGGCGCGGTGAGCGCCTGCTACGCCATCGAGCAGCTCGGCACGCAGGCCCACCACTTCAGCTACGACCAGTTCCGCCGCCGCTATGAAGAAGCCTTCGGCCCGCTGCCCGCGGCGCTTGCCTGAGCCCCGCACATCAACGCACACCGCCGCGCGGGGGAGGAAACGCCCTGCCCCGCGCGCTTCAGCCATGCCAAGGAGTCACACATGCGCGTGCAAAAGAGTTACTATAAGGAGTTTTTATGACATATAACTCAATTAATGAAGTCCAAAAATTTTTAGCTGACAATTTTTTCAATCGAACTAAAGACTCTAAAAAAGCTGCGGGGAGGGCACTGGGAACTTTTGTTGAAATAATAACATATTATCTATTAAAAACATGGGGATTTCAGCAAGAGCTGTCAATCGAAACACGTTTGCCTGAATATGGCAATAATGATTTAACTCATAATGTTGAATTTACCCTACATAATATAAAGCAAACATCGAATGAAAGTATTGATCTTTCTTCAAAAATATCAACAAGAAAAATACTAAAAAATAAAAATTTTATAGATATAATCGCCTCACACCAAAAGAACTTGGTAGACATAAAAGATAACTTTACCATCATAAAAAATGGTACAATCATTGGTGAGAACAAAGACTCAATACTAACAGCATATATAGACTCAGAGAATACTAAAATACGATACTCCCTACTGGAAAAAAAAGCTCACGCAATGTTTGAATGTAAACGTGTTGGCATGGAAGGGGATAGCAAGGGGCCTCAAACAATTGAGAAGGCTAAGCAAGGAGCATATGTTGCAAGAACTGTATCCTCTTTGCAAAGAATTCGCCGAAAAGATAATAATCTTGGAATCATAGAAGTTAACGGCGAATATCTAATTGATGAATACTATAAAATATTTAGCGATATCATCAACAAAGAAATTCACCCTGTTGAAGATTTTTGTATGACGGTTGGAATTGTAAGCAATCATGGCAATTGGTTTACTTCTGGAAATCAAAATAAAGAGCTAAAAGTTCTCGCACATTCTTATGATTGGCTCCTATTTTTGACAGACAATGGCCTGACAACCTTTATACAAGATATATTTAACATAGATGTCTGTAAAAAAGCCTTTATATACTCCTACAGCATAAATGAAAAGACAGGAAAGAAAAACACAAACATATTTACAAAATCAAATATAGATTTGAATTCTGATAAGGAAATCAGTAAATATTTCTCTGAAAACATAGAAAAAATTGAAAATTGGTTTAATATACTTTCACCAGAGCATGGCAGCATTGAATCTTTAAAAGAGCAATTGCGGAAAATTCGGGGACTGTGATGACTGCTGGTAGAACTAACTCGAAGCAGCGTTCTAAGCATTGGTGCACTCCACCAAAGTATATAGAAGCTATTGAACTATTCTTCTCGGGAATAATTGATTTAGATCCTTGTTCTAATGAATATTCACTAGTAAATTCGCGTATACGGTATGCCCTCCCAGAGAGGGATGGCTTACATGAGTCATGGAATTACAAGAATATATTTGTTAATCCACCTTATGGGGCAGACACTATTCGAAAAACGACAATTAAACATTGGATTTATAAGTGCGAAGAAGCAAACAGAATTTACAACTCAGAAGTATTAGCACTAGTTCCTGTAGCGACAAATACACGCCACTGGAAGGATTATATATTTGGAAAAGCTTCATGCATCTGTTTCTTATATGATACAAGATTAAAATTCTATATTGATGGAATGTCCGATGATAAAGGTGCACCAATGTCATGTGCAATGGTTTATTGGGGGATAAACATAAAAAAATTTATACACATATTTTCAAAATATGGCGCTGCATTAGACATTTCCTCCGCAAAAGGGAAGCTATTTGGATAGAATATTGTATAATTTATCAGTCCCGTCTTTAAAAAGATATGGCCATGAGCGAGTAATTCAGCACTGAACATGAACGCGGACATCCGCTTTCGCGAATGTCCGCGCTTTCAATTCTGCCTGGATAGTTCGTTAAAGGTAGATAAGTATATGCCACCATATCCACGTCATACCAACAGCTATCACCCCTCTATTGCCAGAACGCCGCCTCTCAATTTTAAAAATAAAGCTGCTGTCCTCATGGATATTCCCCCCTTTTCTTGCTCATTTATTTGAGTCTCTTTCCCCATCGAACTTGAAAAAGTGTGGCCATCTGTGAGAACACGACAAACCTAAAATTCCAGACTGCCCGGCGTGCGCGGGAAGGGGATCACGTCCCGGATGTTGGTGATGCCGGTCAGCATCATCAGCAGACGCTCGAAACCGAGTCCGAAGCCCGCGTGCGGCGCGGAACCGAAGCGCCGCAGATCAAGATACCACCAGTAGTCCTCGGGATACTGCCCCAGCTCGGCGATGCGGGCTTCCAGACGGTCCAGACGCTCCTCGCGCTGCGAGCCGCCGATGAGCTCCCCGATACGCGGCACAAGCACATCCATGGCCGCCACGGTCTCGCCGTCATCATTGGCGCGCATGTAGAATGCCTTGATCTCCCGGGGATAATTGTAAACGATGACCGGCCGCTGGTAATGCTCCTCGGCCAGATAGCGTTCGTGCTCGGTTTGCAGATCCACGCCGAAGGCCACGGGATAGGTGAACTCCCGGCCGCTGTCCTGCAAAATATTGATGGCCTCGGCATAGGAGCAGCGCGCGAAGGGCTGACGCAACATGCCCCGCAGACGATCCAGCAGGCCCTTGTCCACGAAAGCGTCAAACAGCTTGAGATCGTTCTCGCAATGCCGCAGGCAATGGTCCACCACATGGCGCGTCAACCCTTCGCCCAGCTCCATGATGTCTTCCAGTCCGGCAAAGGCCATTTCCGGCTCGATCATCCAGAATTCGGCGGCATGGCGCGGCGTGTTGGAGTTCTCCGCCCGGAAGGTGGGGCCGAAGGTGTAGACGCGCCCGAGGCCCATAGCCAGCGCCTCGGCTTCCAGCTGGCCGGAAACGGTCAGATGACAGTTGCGGCCGAAAAAATCCTCCGACGGGCTGGCCGGGCCGTCGAGCGTGGTGACGCGGAACATCTCCCCCGCCCCCTCGCAGTCGGACCCCGTGAGGATGGGCGTATGCACCCAGACGAAATGCCGCTCATGGAAAAAGTCATGCACGGCCCGCGCCGCTTCGGAACGGATGCGGAAGGCGGCCCCGTACTTGTTGGTACGGGCGCGCAAATGGGCGATGGTACGCAGGAACTCGTCCGAGTGCCGCTTTTTCTGGAGGGGGAAGGTCTCCGGGTCCGCTCCGCCGAACACCCGTACCGTCGCGGCCCGTATCTCCCACTGCTGGCCCTTGCCGGGGGAGGGCACGAGTTCGCCGCTGACGGAGAGCGCCGCGCCGGTGGAGGCGTCGCCAAGCCCGGCCTGCGCCGCGGTCCCCGCATCCACGATGCATTGGATGTTGGTCAGGCATGAGCCGTCGTTGACTTCCACGAAGCTGAAGTCCTTGGCATCACGCCGGGTACGTATCCAGCCGCAAATGGTTATCTCGCGCTGCGGCATCGTGGCGGCCAGCGCATCGACGACGAGTGTACGTTCCATGATCCTCTGCCTTGTAAGGGGTGGATGAAAAAGAGCCGTTGCGCCGCCCAGCTTAGCCCGAAAGGGCGGGCAGCTCAACCGCGCCGTACGGGGCGGGGCTTGGCATTTTTCAAGACTTTATCTACCATTTGTCCATATTACACGCTGCCGGGCAGGATAGCTGCCCACCGGAAGGAGAATGCCATGAAAAAACTCTGTACCGCCCTTGCCCTGCTGTGCCTGCTCTGCGGCGGCTCCCTCACCACCACGGCCCTTGCGGCCCAGCCCGACCAGGCCGGCAAGCCCCAGCCCGACAAACCGGTCAAGACGGACGCCCGCGTCACGGCCGTCACCGTCATCGCCGAAGGGACGGACAGCATCGGCGCCCGACTGGTCACCGGCCTCAAGGAAGCCTTCAACCAGAGCAACCTGTTCGCCCTCAACGAAAAGGACGAGCCCAAACTCCAGCTGCTGGTCACCACCCAGCCGGAATTCCCCAGCCGCCCCAATGTGGGTTCCGTGTATTCGGTCTGCTGGGTGTTCAAGCAGGGCGAAGGCTATCTGGGCTTCTTGCTGGCCCGCGAACTGGGGACCATCAGCAGCGAGGACATCGACGCGCTGGTGGCCAAGCTCGTGGAACGCTCGGACGGCATCGCCGTCAAGTACGGCAACCTCTGGAAATAACCGGACGACCACACGATCCGCCCATGACAAAGGGGGTTCCTTCCAGGGAGCCCTCTTTTTCTTTTTCCGGCCAGCGGCGGCGGACGACTGATGGCGGCAGCTCAGATGCCGCCGTGCCGCAAGACGAAGAGGCGGGCCGCAAGGGCCTCCAGAATGCGGGCCGGGCCCACGGCGAAGGTCAGCGCCTCCTGCGCCTCGGCCAGCCAGCGCCCGCACAGGGCCCGGGAGGGGACATCGAGCGCCGCCAGCGCCATGTCCAGCGGCTCGTCCACATCTTCCCGCCCGGCCAGCACGCGGCCGAGCGACTTCTGGCAGGCAAGGAGGATGCGCCCGGCAAGGGCGGCATCCAGCGCATTACGGGCGCTCGTGCGCTCGAACAGGCCGCGCCCGCTGCGAAGGAATTCGCCGAGGGCCTCCTCCCAGGGCCGGGATTCAGGATCGCGGGCCGCGCAGTCCGGCCAGGGCAGGGTAAGGCAAAGGGAACGGGACACCAGTGTGGGCAGGAGCTGTTCCCGCTGGGCGCAGAGCAGGACGAAGCGGGTGGAGGGCAGGGGCTCTTCCAGACTTTTCAGCAGGGCGTTGGCCGCCTCGTCCCTGGCGAGGGTCAGGCCGGACAACAGCACGACGCGGCAGCCCGGCCCGTGCGGGGCATCCCGCAAAAGGCTTTTGAGCTCGCGCACGCGCTCCATGTTGAAGGCCCGGACAAGGCCGGGGTTCTCCTCATCGTCCTTGTTGCTGATGCGGCCATCAAAGGCCAGCACGTCCAGATGCTCGCCGGAGGCGACCTGGCGGCAGACCGTACAGGCGCAGCAGGGGGCGGACGCCTCGGGACACTTCAGGCGGCAGGCCCACCAGTGCGCCAGCGCCAGACGCCGCGCCTCGGTGCCGCCTTCCAGCAACAGCACCTGAGGAGGGCGCTCGCCCAGACCTTGCAGGCGTTCCCGCAGGCGTGACAGTTCCGCTCCGGCAAGCTCGGGGAAGAGGGTCGATATGCTCATGGGCGATCCCGCCAAAAAAGGAAAGGCCCGGCAGCTATCCTGCCGGGCCGACATGACAAATACAGAATTAACGGATGATGGTCGCGTGACGATCCGGCCCCACGGACACGAAGCCGACCCGCACGCCCGTCAGCTCCTCGATGCGCTCCACATAGCGGCGCACGCTTTCCGGCAACTGCGCAAACTCCGTGCAACCGCTGATGTCCTGCTCAAAGCCCGGCATCTCCTCATAGACAGGCCGCACACGGGCCAGCTCGCCCTCGCCCTGCGGCATGTAGTCAAGCCGCTTGCCGTCCAGCTCATAGGCCACGCAGATCCGCAGGGCAGGCAGCCCCTGGAGCACGTCCAGCTTGGTCAGGGCGATCTCGGTCATGCTGTTGAGGCGCACCGTCTCGCGCAGCACCACGGCGTCAAGCCAGCCGCAGCGCCGCGGACGGCCCGTGGTGGCGCCGAATTCATGCCCCTGGGCCCGCAGGTAGCTGCCGGTATCGTCTTCCAGCTCCGTGGGAAAGGGGCCGGAGCCCACGCGGGTGCTGTACGCCTTGACGATGCCCACAATGCGATCCAGCGCATGCGGGCCGACGCCGCTGCCCGCGGCCGCGGAACTGGCGACCGTGTTGGAGGAGGTGACAAAGGGATATGTGCCGTGGTCGATATCCAGATGGATGCCCTGCGCGCCCTCGAAAAGCACCACCTGCCCCCTGGCCTGGGCCTCGGCGATGGCGGCCGAAACGTCGGTGAGATAGGGCGTCAGGCGGGCCGCCTGCGCCAGCAGGGGCTCAAGGACGCTGTTTTCGTCCACAGGATCAAATTTGTAGAGTTCCTTCAGGAGCACATTCTTTTCCAGCAGAGCGAAGCGCACCTTTTCCCGCAGCAGGTCGGGCTGTGCCAGATCCCCGGCCCGCACGCCGATACGCGCCACCTTGTCTTCATAACAGGGGCCGATGCCGCGTCCGGTGGTGCCGATCTTCTTGCCGGCGCGCTTGGCTTCGCGCGCCTGGTCGATCACCTTGTGGTAGGGGAGGATGAGGTGGGCCTTGGGGCTGATGCCGAGCCGGGCGGGGCTCACGTCCACCCCCTGGGCCGCCAGCGCGTCCACTTCCTTGAGGAAGACCTCGGGATCGAGCACCACGCCGTTGCCGATGAGGCAGGCCTTGCCCTCGTGCAGGATGCCGGAAGGGATCAGGTGCAAGATGGTCTCTCTGCCGTCCACCTTGATGGTATGACCGGCATTGTTGCCGCCCTGAAAGCGCACGATGAGGCCGCTTTCCGCGCTGAGCATATCGACGATCTTGCCCTTGCCCTCGTCGCCCCACTGGGCGCCGATGATGACGATATTGGCCATATTCTGTCCGTCCTCCCCATACTCATGCTGTCTGACGGTGCGCACGGCACACAGGGAGTTTTTCTTAGCGCTTCCGGCCCGTCAAGTCAAATCATCGCTTCTCTTCGGGCGTCTTCCCCCCGTCCGGCAGGGAGAAGGCCAGCACGCGGCAGGGGCGTTTTGGCGGGACATCGCCGGGCGCGGACTCGGGAGCCTTGCGGCCGGGCGCTTCCAGCTTGAAGAGCGGGCCGAGCTTTTCCGGGGCGGGCTTGTTGTCGCTGCCTTCGGAACGCACCTGCTGCGCCCAGTAGTAATTGAAGAGCTGGTTCTTCATGCGCTTGGCTTCAATGAGCGCAAAGATGAGCACGGCCTCCTCCCAGCGCCGGGTCGGCTCGAACCGGCTGGCAAGGGTGGCGTATTTGCTCCAGAGCGCCGTGAGGGATGCCTCGTCGATGGCGTCGAGCTGTCGGGCAAGGCGGGCAAGCAACTTCTCCATAACATCCTCCAGCGCCTTCTTGTACGGTCTTGCGAAGCCGGCGTCAAATGGACCCTCCGGGGCGGACTGGCAAGCTGGGGGGCTTTCTGCTATGGTTCGACCTCACGCGGAGCGGGGACGCCGTGCCGCCCGCGCCGCACTGCCATCGTTTTTCTGCTGGAGGAAGCATGACGCGAGATCTCAAGGCCATGTACCGGGACGTCCAGAAGGATGCCTTCCCCGATTCCATGACCATTCTGCTCGGAGAGGAAAAGCTCGTTTACAAAAAACGTACCTGGACGCTGGACGGCGAGGAAAAGGGCCTGCGCTACGGGGAGAACCCCGATCAGCCCGCGGCCCTCTACGAACTGGTGGACGGCGGCATCACCTGCGGCGGTCTGCGCTGGCGCGGACCGGGCCAGGGCATCGTCTCCGCCCTGACCGAAGCGCAGATGATCCAGGCGGGCAAACACCCCGGCAAGACAAATCTCACGGACGTGGACAACGGCGCCAATATCCTCCAGTACCTTTCGGAACGCCCCGCGGCCGTCATCCTCAAGCACAACAACCCCTGCGGCGCGGCCTGGGCTGAGGAGGGCGTCGCCACCGCGCTGGAGCGCGCCTTCTGGTGCGACCGCATCGCGGCCTTCGGCGGGGCCGTCGTCGTCAACCGGCCCTTCACCCGCGAAGCGGCGGAAATGGTGGCGGCCAACTATTTTGAAGTGGTGGCGGCCCCGGCCTTCGAGGAAGGCGTGGTGGACATCCTCAAATCCCGCAAGAACCTCCGCATCATGGAACTGCCCGGACTGGCCCGCCTCGAGGAACTGACGCAGTCGGCCTTTCTCGACATCAAGAGCCTGGCAGACGGCGGCATCGTCGTGCAGAAATCCTTCGTCAACCGCATTTTGCGGGATGCGGACTTCCTCCCGGCTCAGGCCACGGACAAGAACGGCCTCAGCGTCACGGCCCGCACGCCCAGCCCGGCGGAGATGGCCGATCTGCGCTTTGCCTGGGCCGTGGAAGCGGGCGTCACGTCCAATTCGGTCATCTATGCCCGCAACGGGGCCACGGTGGCCATCGGCACCGGCGAACAGGATCGCGTGGGCTGCGTGGAGCTGGCCGCCCACAAGGCCTATACCAAGTATGCCGACGTGCTGGCCTTCCGTGAACAGGGGCTTTCCCTCTACGAACTCCAGCAGAAGGCCGCCACGGACGACGCCCTGCGCGAGGCCCTGGAGGACATCCAGCGCCGCACGAAGGAGGCGCGCGGCGGCCTGCCCGGCTCGGTGCTGGTCTCCGACGGCTTCTTCCCCTTCCGGGACGGCGTGGATGCGGCCATGCAGCACGGCATTACGGCCATCGCCCAGCCCGGCGGCTCCCTGCGGGACACGGAAGTCATCATGGCCTGCAATGAGGCTGATCCTCAGGTGGCTATGGTCTTCACGGGGCAGCGTTCCTTCCGGCATTAGGGCCTGTTGCCGCTCTCGCTTTTGCTTTGAGGGGAAGGCTTTCCCTTCCCCTCAGACTCCCATCCTTCCCCCGGCACGTTTTTGCCGGCGGCAGGCTCCGAACGGTCCGTTTTGATGCAACACGCCGCATATCACGGAAAAAGTCCGCGTGCCGGCCGCTCGCAAACGGACGACTGGCGGCCATCCCCCTCTCCATGAACGGCAAAGGAGCCTTCCGTGAAGCAGCCCACCCCACCCCCAGCCCCTTCCGGCACGCCCGACGCGACGGTATTGTCCGTGCCCACGCCCCGCCTCTGCATCTCCGCCGTTTCCGGCGGGGGCGGCAAGACGCTGCTCACGCTGGGGCTTGCCCGCTGCTGGCGCAAGGCCGGCCTGCGAGTCCAGCCTTTCAAGAAAGGCCCTGACTATATCGACGCCGCCTGGCTCACCCAGGCAGCCGGCCTGCCGGCCTGCAACCTCGATCCCTTCTTCCTGTCAGCCGACACGCTGCGCCTGCTCTTTGCCGAGCGCACGGGCCACGGCTCCCCGGCCGGAGAGGCCGTCCCCGCCGCGCAGCCTCCCGCAGACATGGCCCTGCTGGAAGGCAACCGGGGCCTGTTCGACGGCATGGACGTACAGGGGATCTGTTCCACGGCGGAGCTGGCCCGTACCCTCGCCTGCCCTGTCCTGCTTAGTCTCAACTGTACCAAGATGACGCGCACCGCCGCAGCCGTGGTGGCAGGACTGGCCCATTTCGAACCCGGTCTGGATCTGGCGGGCGTCATCCTGGGCCAGACGGCCTCCCCCCGGCACGAGGACATCCTCCGCCGGACCATCGAGACGTATACGGACATCCCCGTGCTGGGCTGTCTGCCCCGCCAGCGACACAATCCGCTGCCCGAACGCCACATGGGCCTTGCCACCCTGGGCGGCGACGCCTTTCCGCAGGAGACGGAGGCCCTGCTGGACAGGCTGGCGCAGCTCGTGCGCGAGCATGTGGATGTGGAGGCCGTACTGGCCGCCGCCCGCCGCGCGCCCGCGCTGGAGATCCCCTTGCCGCCCGGCAGCTCCTGTGCGGCGGAGGCCATGTATGCCGCTCCGGCGACGGAAGAGATCCCTTCCAGTGAGGGAGATCATTTTGCTTCCCGTGAAACATTTTCCGCCGGGCGGACACGCACCTTACGGACATCTGCTCCGGCCGAAGGCCGCCCACATCCCCGCATCGGCTACGTCCACGACGCCGCCTTCTGGTTCTACTACCCGGAAAATCTGGAAGCCCTGCGCCGGGCGGGCGCGGAGCTCTTCCCCGTGAGTCTGCTGGCGGCTGCGGACTGGCCCGAACTGGACGGCCTCTATCTGGGCGGCGGCTTCCCCGAGGACTTTGCCGGGCAGCTCACGGATTCGCCCGCTGTACGGCGTCTGCCGGAACTGGCGGCACAGGGACTGCCCGTCTATGCCGAATGCGGCGGCTTCATGGTGCTGGCCGAGGCCATCGAGCGGGACGGCGTCCGCTATCCCATGAGCGGCGTTTTCCCGGTCCGCGCCCAGTTCTGCCCGCGACCGCAGGGGCTTGGCTATGTGGAGGCCCACGTTACGGCGGAAAATCCCTATTTCCCGCTGGGGAGCCGCCTGCGCGGCCATGAATTCCACTATTCCCGCTGCGTCGGCGATGACGCCGCCCCGTCCCCCTCTTCGGCCCTGACGCTGGAAAAAGGCACGGGCATGGGACAGGGACGCGACGGACTGGTGCGGGGTCGCGTCTGGGCCTCCTATCTCCACATCTTCGCCCCGGCCGTCCCGATGTGGGCCCCGCGCTTTACGGCGCTGGCGGCAGCGTACCGTCGGGAAAGGGAACACGCATGACCATCTCCTGCATCATCCCGGCCTGGAACCTCTGGGAGACCACGCGTGCCTGTCTGCTCTCGCTGGCCGAGCACAGTCAGGGCGAGGATCTGGAAATCATCGTGGTGGACAACGGATCCACGGACGAAACTCGCGAGGCGCTGGGGCCGCTGGGCGAACAACTTTTCGGCGCGCGCTTCCGGGCCGTTCGCCTGCCGGAGAACCAGGGCTTTGCCCGGGGCTGCAATGCCGGGGCCCGTGCCGCCACCGGCGAGGCGCTCTTTTTCGTCAACAACGACATCACCTTCACGCCCGGCTGGCTGCCGCCGCTGCGCGAGGCCCTGTCCCTGCCGCATGTCGTGGCGGTGGGACCGCTGCTGCTCTATCCCGACGGGACCTGCCAGCATTGCGGCGTAAGCTTCAGCCCGCTCTACACGCTCTGCCATCTGTATGAAGGTTTTCCGGGCGATCATCCCGCCTTGAGGCGCGTCCACCCCCTCCAGGCTCTCACCGGTGCGGCACTCCTGCTGCCACGCGTACGCTTTCAGGAGGCCGGCGGCTTCCATAAAGGCTACAACAACGGTTATGAGGATCTGGACCTCTGCCTGAGCCTGCACAGTGGCGGGGGCAAGCTGCGGATCGCGGGCCAAAGCCTGCTGTATCACCACACCAGCCGGACGCCGGGCCGCTTCGACCGCGACAGGGAGAACGCCGCCCTCTTCTCCTCCCGCTGGGGAGGGAAAATTGTGCCCGACCTGCATCTGCAAGCGGCGGTGGACGGCTATGAAGTACGCCTGGGGCCCACGGGCAGGACATACGTCACCCTGCCCCCCGCACGGGTACGGGCGCTGGAGACCGACGCCGCCACCATGACCGCGCAGGACTGCGCCCGCCGCCTGCGGGAGGAGCCGCTCTGGCCGGGCGGCTGGCTGCGGCTTTCCGCCCTTCTCGAAGAGCAGGCGGAGGACGCTCAGGCGCTGGACGTTTTGCAGCGCGCCGCCCGCTTCTTCCCCGTGCCGGACATCTGGCGGCCGCTGCACCGTCTCGCCCTGCGCTGCGGCCAGAAGGAACTGGCGGACAGCGTGGCGCGAGAGGCCGGCGGCGATGACCCGGCCCGGAAACGGGCGCTCATCCAGCGCTACTGGCGGGAGGCGCGCCGCCGCCGTCAGGCTCCGCTGGTTACCATTTATGAACGCTGGCTGAAGGAAAACCCTGCCGAAGCCGGACAGACGCTGACCGGATAGTGTGGAAGCTGCCCGTTGGGGGAAGGGGAAGCCCTCGCTCCGCTGTCGATGCCTGTAAGGCTCCTCCGTCGCCTAACAGGCACGGCCTGCGGCCGCCTTTCGGTCGCGCTCTGCTGTC
>NZ_CALUYG010000032.1 GCF_944324935.1 uncultured Desulfovibrio sp.
AGGCGAGGAAGGAGCCTTACGGGCATCGACAGCAGAGCGCGACCGAAAGGCGGCCGCAGGCCGTGCCCGTTAGGCGAGGAAGGAGCCTTACGGGCATCGACAGCAGAGCGCGACCGAAAGGCGGCCGCAGGCCGTGCCCGTTAGGCGACGCAGGAGCCTTACGGGCATCGACAGCAGAGCGAGGGCTTCCCCCTTTTCCTCCAAACAAAAAGCAAGCAGTGTCGATACGCCTTTAGAGCGTGTTATTTTCTCCCTGCCGTTTCAGCCGGTCCAGGAAGATCTCCGCGGCCCGCGTGAAGCATTGCTGCTTTTTCCAGGCAAGTTTGAGGCCTACGTCCATTGCGGGCCGCAGCGGCCGGAAGCAGAGCGGGCCGTCCTCCCCCGTGTGCACGATGCCTTCAAGGCAGAGGGCGCAGCCCACCCCCTCTTCCACCATAAGGGCCGCATTGTACAGCAAGTTGTAGGTGGCCACGCGCGAAAGCTGTCGGAATTTGTTCCCCATCCAGCCGGAAAATTCATTTTCCACCAGCCCCTGACGGGACACGATGAGCGGCAGGCTCGCCAGATCGTCCGCATCTATGGCAGCCTGCGCGGCCAGGGGATGATCTTTGCGCAGGAGCACGCCCCAGGTATCCCGTGTGGGCAGGGGCATGAAATCGTAAGCCGACAGATCCGCCGGCTCGATGAAGAGGCCGAAATCCACGCTGCCCCTGTCCAGCCGTTCCCGGACATCCTCGGCATTGCCGCTGAAAAGATGGAAGGCGATGTGCGGATGCTCCTGCTGCACTTGGCGGATGGCGCGGGCAATGACGCGCATGCCTTCGGTCTCGCCGCCGCCGATGTACACGTCGCCGCTGACCTCCTCGCCTGCCGCGGCAAAGGCGGCCTCGGTCCGCTCCACCAGGGAGACGATCTCCTGCGCCCTCTTGCGCAGGAAGAGCCCTTCCTCCGTCAGGCTGATACGCCGCTTGCCGCGTGTGAACAGCGTCGTTCCCAGCTCCTCTTCCAGTTCCATAAGCTGACGGGAAAGCGTCGGCTGTGTGACGTGCAGGGAATCGGCCGCGCCGGAAATGGTCCCTTCTCGTGTCACGGCCAGAAAATAGCGCAGTACCCGTATATCCATATTCCTCACTCCTTCGGTGCTCCGTCATGCGCTGCACCTTGTGCGGCGAAGATTATCATGCCTGTATGCTATGGTAAAGCATGCAATATAAGTATTTGCTCTTTTTCTCGACGGTCCGCATAAAGACGGAAAAGGTTCCGCCGCGGGAGAAGCGCGGTTTTTTTTTTGCGGGCGGGGCCCTGTTCCGTCCCTGATAAGGAGATGTGCCATGAAAAAGATCCTTGTTCTTTCCACCAGTCCGCGTAAGGGCGGCAACTCGGACATGCTGGCGGACGCCTTCATCGAGGGAGCGCGTGAGGCCGGGCATGCGGTGGAAAAGATCTGCCTGCGGGAGAAGGACATCCGTTTTTGCAACGGCTGCCTTGCCTGTCAGAAAACGCTGTCCTGCGTCATCCATGACGACGCGCCGGCCATCGTGCACAGTATGCAGCGGGCGGATGCGCTCGTTTTTGCCACACCGGTCTACTATTACGCCATGTGCGGCCAGATGAAGACCCTGCTTGACCGTGCCAATCCGCTCTTTTCGGCCGACTACGCCTTTCGTGACGTCTATCTGCTGGCCGCGGCCGCGGACGGGGACGAGAGCGCCGTGGATGGCGTGGTGGACGGCCTGAACGGCTGGATAAGCTGCTTTGACAAGAGCCGTCTGCGGGGCGTGGTACGCGGTGTGGGGGTTACCCTGCCGGGAGACATCCGGCAGCAGCCCGCCGCGCTTGAGGCGGCCCGCCGGATGGGCCGGCAGGCCTGACGTACGCTCTCTGCCCGCCGCGTCGCAATAGAGCGTTTTAGCTTTGAAAAAGGTAAAACGCGAGGCGGCGGCACAGCGCCGCCCGGCCGAAAGTGAGCGGAAAAACCACGCTTTTCCGTAGGGTGAGGGCAGCTTCAGCAGGGAAACTGGATACAATTTCCCTGCGAATCCGCTCCAGGACGCGCGGCAAGGGGACGCATCCGCTGCACGATAAGGAGAGTGCCATGCAGTATACGACGCATTATACGGAAGGAAAAAAGGTCACCTTCAAGAAGTTTTCCCTGAATCTGGCCGGATTGCTCTTTCTGCCGCCCGATTTTGACGCCGCCCGGACGTATCCGGCCATCGTGGTGACGCATCCCGGGGGCGGAGTGAAGGAACAATGCTCTTCCCTCTATGCCTGGCATCTGGCGCAGGCCGGTTATGTGGCGCTGGCCTTCGACGCGTCCCATCAGGGGGAAAGCGAAGGCCTGCCGCGCTATCTGGAAGATCCGACCTCGCGGGTGGAGGATATCCGTTCCGCCGTGGATTATCTTGTGACGCTGGACTATGTGGATCCGCAGCGCATCGGGGCTATGGGCGTCTGCGCGGGCGGCGGCTACACCCTGAGCGCCATGCAGACTGAGGCCCGGATCCGCGCCGCGGCGGGCATCAGCACCTGGGACGTGGGCGACAGCGCCAAAAACGGCTTCCCCGGCGTGCATATCGACAACTTCCTGCAGAAGCTGCTTCAGGAGGTGGCCGAGGCCCGTACCGCGGAGGCCCGCGGCGGTGAGCCGGCCTATTGGAAGTATGTGCCCGACGACAGCAGCGAGATAAACGAGCAGACCTCGACCATCCAGCGGGAAGCCTGGGAATATTACCGTACGCCCCGTTGTCAGTACCCCACGTCGGTCAACAGGTATCTTGTCTCCAGCAATGACAAGCTGGCGGCCTTCGATGCTTTTGCCCATCTGGATACGGTCTCTCCCCGGCCCGTCCTGCTCATCGTGGGCAGCGAGGCCGATACCCTCTATTTCAGCGAGGCGGCCTATGCCGCGGCGCGGGAACCGAAGGAGCTCTACAGCATACCCGGGGCAAGTCATGTGGATCTCTACGACAAGCCGGAATTCGTCCAGCCTGCCGTGCAGAAGCTGACCGACTTTTTCGGGCAGCATCTGCGGGGCTAGGCTCGTCGCTCCCCGGCGGCGTCGTGCCGCTGGGGAAGCGGGCATGGGGCTGTGAAGGTGAGATATGTTGCAGGGTATTGGCGTCGTTTGCCATATCATGGCAGCATATGCCAGTTCGGTTGCGGCCGGCGTATGCACGATAGAGCACGGGCGCGCCGCAGGGCGAGGGGCGATCATGCCCTGAGCCGACTGGAACGTATGGGCTCCTGCCCCCAGCGCAAAAAGCGGACAGCGGGTTTAGGAGGGATATTCCCGGCAAAGGTCGATGGCATTTTGCGGGGGGCGTGCCGCCCCTGCTCTTTTATGCCTGTCGTGGCGGGCAAAGACTGTCCAGCCGGGCCAGCAGCGCGTCCAGATCCGTCTGTGTTTTCGCCAGCTCGGCCTCCAGCGCGGCGATGCGGGCGGGCTGTTCTTCCGGCGTTTCTTCCCCGGCGGCCGGCAGCAGGAAGCGCGACGGCAGCCAGACATTCTGCGCCAGGATGTCCGCACAGGGCACGCAGCGGCTGACGCCCGTCATTTCCCGGCGTTCCCGCAGCAGGTCCAGGGCCTTCTGGATGTGCGCCTCCCCAAAGTAGCCGGGCGTTCGGCTGCGCCACCCCAGCGAGGACAGATCGGCCATGAACACGTTGTCCCGTCCGGCCTGCGGGCCGCCCTCTTCCCGGCGGCGGTCAAAAATCAGGATCGCATGGGCGGCGGTATGGTGCGGCATCACGTTGCCGGGCAGCAGGATCACGGCGTCAAGCAGATTGCGGCGCACCAGTTCCGTCCGCATGCGCGCCTCCCGCTCCTCGCGGAAGAGCGGCCCCAGCCGCGTCAGCAGCACGCTCCTGCCGCAGGCGGGGAGCGCTTCGCTCACATGGCGGCAGATCCAGAAAAACTCTTCCGTCCCTCGCCGCACCGGGACAAAGGCCGGGGCGGCACTGAGCGTCAGATGGCTCGTGCCTTCGTCCGTCACCGGAACAGCGGGAGAGGGGCCGTCTTCCTCCGGTCCAGGGCCGGGCTGCCCGCCGGGGATATGGCCCCGCACGGCGGGCACGCCGCAGAGATGCGGCAGCAGTACGCCCAGCGGGGGGCGTGCGCCGTCCGCCACAAAATAGACGCGGTCGGCCAGCTCGCGGTCAAGTGCGGCCTCCGCCAGCAGCGTTCCCGTCCCGGCAGCCAGATCCCGTATGCGCTCGCCGCCGGCGGGATGGCCCATGCCGCCCATGAGCCGCCCGAGCCACGGCGGCACGATGTCGCAGGCGAATTCCCTGCCCCGGCCCGTGGCGTCGTCGTTGAGTTTGTCCAGCAGCAGGCGGCCTGCCAGGTCCCGATCCAGGGGCGGCATAGCCGCAAACGCCTCAAGGCAGACCGCGAGGGCGTCAGGCCCGCTCAGATGCTGCGGGCTGAACAGCTCGCCCCCCGCTCTGCCCAGTGCCGTCCGCATCAGTGCGGCGAGCTGCGGCCATTCCGCCTCCTGCCAGGGGTCCGCCGGGGACGTGCCGGCCGGGCGCATGGGCGGGGCCGGCGTCCCCTGCCGGAGCAGGCGAAGCTGTTGCGCGAGGAAGCCCGGCGGGCACAGCTGGGAAAGAGCAAAAAAGCCGAGCGCCGTCTCCGTCTCCGCCTCCACCACCGGGGCATGGGACGCATCGCCGGCATCGGACGGCGGATGGCGCGCGAACCACTCCCCCACCGCGCGGCAGGCGTCTTCCAGACAGTGACGGGCCGTAGCCGTGGCTTCCGCTTCGGCGGCATGCGCTTGTTGTGCCGTCATATGCCCTCCAGCCGCGCCCAGGTCTGCCCTTCGCTCCGTTCCTCGGCGGGCGGCGACGCCGGCGTCGTGCGGGCAGTTTCCGTTCCTTCCGTATCGGCATGCCGCAACAGCTGCCGCTGGATCATGGCGAAGCGCTCCTCCAGCAGTTGCCGGCGCAGCCGGCGTTCCCGCTCCAGCAGGCCGGCGGCTTCGATGATGAGGTGTTGCACCGCCGGCGACGGGACAGGCAGCGGGAGCCCTTCCAGATCCCCCTTGCGCAGCACTTCTGCATTGTGGCCGGTGTTTCGCGCCCTCAGGACGGCCTGCGTCTGCGGATGATTCAGCAGCCAGTGCAGATAGCGGGCGTCGAGGGCCGTCACGCCGTCAGGCAGTCCTTCCGCCGTGCGTCCTGCGGGCGGCCGCACCCGCACCACCATGATGGGAGCGGCGGCCACCACGCGCACCACGCCCGGACTGAGCGCCAGATCGTCCACATAGGTCGCATCATGCGCCTGGCTGCGGGCCCGGAACAGGATGTCGCCCGGACGCAGGGCAAAATGTTCCCGAATTTTTTTCAGATGCACGCGCACGAGCGCGGAAGTGTCCAGAACGCCGCCGTTCAGATCGGCCAGCTGCACCAGCGCCGTTTCTCCTTGCGGATCCGGCGTCACACGGGTGCGGAAGGGATAGCCAAGGCGGACGTCGGCCAGAGCGGACAGCGGGAAACGCATGCGTACCTCCGAATAGCAGTGTCAAAACTGTATATGATTCGTTGGTCGGAGGCAAACAGGGCGTCACCGGCGGACCGTGCGTCCCGAGGTCACTGCCGTTCGGCGCCGTCCGGCAGGAGAGGAAGGCGGATGCGGACGCGCTCGCCCTGGAGAAGGAGCAGATAGCCTTCCTCGGGCAGGTTTTCGGCGTCCTGCGGCGGGAAGACCGCTTCCAGCGCCCAGCGGAAGCTGTTTTCCCCCAGCGCAGCGGCAAGAGGATGCCGCTGGGCGCGCACGATCATGTTTCCCCAGTGCAGGAGGATCAGGTCGTCCGGCTCCAGGGGGTGCGGCAGTTCCAGCAGTCCGCGGATGCGGCAGGCCTGCGCGCCGAGGCGGATCTGGCGCAGACACGCCGCGCCGCATTCCGGGCCGGACAGCAGATGCCGCACATCCCGCGCCAGCCGCATTTCTTGCGGGGAGCCGGCGAAGCGGGCCGGCAGGGCCGCGGCAAGGCGGGCCAGCCGCTCCGTGAAGCAGGCTCGTACCTGTTCGCCGGACGTATCGGCCCGCGCCGGTCCCGCCAGGTCGCATGATTCCTCGAGGCCGTAAAAATAGGCGCTGCCGTCGGCATCAAGGCGCACATCCCAGTAGCGTTGCGGCAGCACCTTGCCCGCGGCCACCGGCCCGGGACAGTTCAGGCTGCGCATGTCCGGCGGCACATCCCCGGCGGCGCGCCGCTGGGCAAAGAGTTCCCGCCAGAGCGTGAATTCATAGATGATGTTTTCATGCGGGGCGGACAGACGCGGCAGCAGATCTTCCAGCTCCCGGCGGTCGAGCAGTTGCTGAGCGGTGAACGGCAGGCCCACATGATCGCCGTATACAGGCGTGCGCAGTTCGTGGGCGGCGGCATGGAAACGCTCTCCCGCCAGCTGCACCAGCGAGGGGATCTCCTCATAGTTGTCCCGCAGCACCACAGTCAGAAAATGCAGGGCGGGCGCGCGGTCGCCGTTTTTTTCGCGCAGACGGCAGGCTTCGCCGAGCCGGAGCAGGTTGCCGAGCAGCCGCTCCACCCGGCAGCCGCTGCACAGGGAGGCATAGACGTCCGAGCGCAGCGTATGCAGGGAAAGGATGATGCGTTTCACCGGCGCGGCGGCCAGGGCCTGGATGGCATCGTCGTCCATATCGCAGGCCATGTTGGTGGAAAAGATGACCTGTTCACGTCCCGCGCTGCCCAGCGAGGTGAGTATTTCCGAAAAGTGCGGATGCAGCGTCGGTTCGAAGAAAAAGGAGAGGTAAAAGCATTCCTCCGGCACCAGATCCAGGAGCCGCCGCAGGCTGCGCGCCACGGGCAGGGGCATGACGTTCCGCGCGGCATGCCGGAAATCGGTGGAGCAAAAGCGGCAACGCAGATTGCACAGTCCGGTCATATCCCCGAGGATGCGGCGAAACTTGTAGGAATCCTTGATGATGGCAGGCATTCGCTCCCCCCTGTACGGCCCTGTACGGGAGGAAGAGCCCTGCCCGCGTGTTCACACCGTCGGCGCGCTGCGCATGGAGCGACAGGGGCCACCCCCGCCGGCGAGCATGACGCATGGACGACATCTGCTGTATCGGCCGGCGGGGGCAAATCTTGAGAGGGCGTCGGGGCAGGCTGCGGGCCCTGCGCCTCCTGACGGGGGATGGCCTCAGTGGGCCGTGCCCCAGTCCGGCCCGATGCCGGCATCCACCAGCAGCGGCACGGTGAGCGCGTTGCCGCCCGGCTGGACGGACGCCATGAGGCCGGCCACGCGCTGCGCCGCCTCCTGCGCCGTTTCCTGCGGCGCTTCGAGCAGGAGCTCGTCGTGTACCTGCAGGAGCAGCCGCGCCCGCAGGCTCCGCAGGACATGGTCGGCATCCACGGCCAGCATGGCCAGCTTGATGATGTCCGCCGCCGATCCCTGGATGACCGTATTGATGGCCTGCCGTCGCGCCAGCGCCGAGGCCTGCCCGTTGGCGGAATGGATGTCCGGCAGCAGGCGGCGACGCCCGCCCAAAGTGGTCACGAAGCCCTGCCGCCGCGCCGTTGCCTCCACTTCGTCATAAAAGGCCTTCAGGCCGGTCAGCCGTTCAAAATAGCGGGCGATGAACTCCTTGGCCTCGTTGGTCGTGATTTTGAGCTCCTGCGCCAGTTTTTGCGCGCCCATGCCGTAGATGAGGCCGAAATTGATGGTTTTGGCGTTGCGGCGCTGGTCCGGGGTGACGGCATCCTGCGGGCAGTCGTAAATGAGGGCCGCTGTGCGGGCATGGATGTCCTCGCCGCGCCGGAAGGCGTCCAGCAGGGCCGCGTCCTGCGACATATGGGCCAGCACACGCAGCTCCACCTGGGAATAGTCCGCCGACACCAGCAGCCGCCCTGCTCCCGCCACGAAGCAGGTACGCATACGCTTGCCCAGCGGGCCGCGTACCGGGATGTTCTGCAGGTTGGGATTGCTTGACGACAGGCGTCCGGTGGCCGTGGCCTTCTGGTTGAAGGTCGTATGCAGCCGTCCGCTGTCGTCCACCAGCCGCGGCAGCGGATCCAGATAGGTGGAGCGCATCTTTTCCAGCTTGCGGAACTGGAGGATGCTTTCCACCACGGGGTGGCGTCCGGCCAGCCGTTCCAGCGTCTCCTGACTGGTGGAGGCCTGACCGCCGCGTGTCTTGCGGGGCGCGGGCAGACCCATTTCGCCGTACAGCACCTCGCCGAGCTGCTGGGCCGAGCGGATATTGAAACTCCTGCCGGCGGCGGCGTAGACAGCGGCGGTCAGCTCGTCCAGTTCCTGCTGGACATCGGCCAGAAAGCGGCCGAAAGCGCGACCGTCGATGGCGATGCCCGCGGCCTCCATGCGCGCCAGCACCGGCGCGAGCGGTATCTCCAGATTTTCGTACAGAGCGAGCAGGCCGTCGCGCAGCAGGCGGTTTTCCAGGAGACGGGCCATGTCCAGCGCCAGGGCGGCGGCGTTGTCCCGTCGCGGCAGCCCCGCTCCCCAGCGCACGGCCAGCCGGGGCCAGCCGTAGTCGTTCTCCTCGGGATTGAGCAGGTAGGCGGCGATGCCCAGGTCCATGATCCTCTGGCGGCCTTCCTCCCGCAGCAGGCCCCGCCGCCAGAGCCGTTTGGCATCCTCGCTCACCACCAGCGCGGCCTGCGCCAGATAGTCGGCCAGCACGTCCGGTTCCCCTGCCCAGCGCCCTGTCCAGGGCGGCATATCGTCCGGGTCGTCAGCCGAGGCGACGGCCAGATGCGGCGGGGCGTCCTCGCCCTGAGCCCAGATGACGGCCAGCCGCGCTCCTTCGGGGGCGGGGAGCCTGTTTGTCGTGCGGAACAGGGGCGGCAGGCTCTCCGGGAGGGGGGAGGCCATCTCCAGCAGGCTCAGCTGATGCGTTCCCCGGGCGGGGGACGGCGCGGCATCCGCCGCGGGCTCTCCCTGCGGAGGACGCGCGTTCCGCGACGCGCCCGCCCGCAGCAGGGCTTCCATTTCCCGACGCAGGGCAAAGAGCTCGAACTCCGCGGAGATGGCGGAGCAGGCGGCGGCGTCAGGCGGCTGCACGGCCATGTCGTCCAGGGTGATGTCCGTGCAGAAGTCCCGGCGCAGGGTGGTCAGTTCTCGCCAGGTGAACATGTTTTCCAGGTGGTCGCGCAGTTTTTCCTGAAGTTTTGCCGGGATCCGCTCGAAATGGTCGCGGATCTCTTCCAGCGAAGCGCAGGTCTCGAATATCTGCTGCGCTTTTTTGGGGCCTATGCCCGGCACGCCGGGGATGTTGTCGCTGGTATCCCCGATGAGCGCCTGTACGTCGGCCCACTGGGCCGGCTGCACGCCGGTCTCCCGCACGAAGTCCTCGGCGGTCACCAGCTTTTCGTCGCGGGAACCGGGGTCCCACATGAAGACATTGGGGCCGAGGCACTGCTTGAGGTCCTTGTCGCCGCTGACGATGACGACAGGACACTGTGCGGAGAAGCGCTCCGCCAGGGAGGCGATGCAGTCGTCGGCCTCGCAGCCTTCGGAAAGGATGAGCCGCAGCCCCAGCGCGCGCACCATGCGCTGGATGGGGTCCATCTGGCGGACGAGATCCTCCGGCGTGGCTTCCCGGTTGGCCTTGTAGAGCGGGAAGATGTCATGCCGGAAGTTCTTGCCCCGACCGTCCTGCACAAAGGCGAAGTGCGCCGGGGCTTCCTCCCGGAGGATGCGCAGCAGCACGCGGCTCACCACCACCAGCGCATTGGTGGGGAAGCCGTCCGAACGCTGCATGTTGCGGTTGGCGAAAAAGCCGCGGTAAATGAAGGCGGAACCGTCCATCAGGAACAGGGGGGCCGTGGCAAGGCCGAGGCGATCTTTCAGAGACATGGGCTTCCTGTGGGGTTGGGGGTGCAGGGATGGCGCGGCGTCTTGCCGCTTGCAGCCGGTGACGGCAAGGCGTATGATAAAAGGATGGAAACAAGTCCGCAAGTCAGCATTCGCCAGAGGGGGGATCAGCTCACCGTCAGCGTGGGCGGCGTCTGGAAAATGGGGGCTCCTCTGCCCTCGCAGGCGCAGGAGGCCCTTGCCGCCGTGCGTACGGGCGGCATACGGGGGGGACTGCTGCGCTGCGAGGCGCTGAGCGCCTGGGATTCCAGCCTGCTGGTCTTCCTCGTGCAGCTCATCCGGGCGGCGCAGGAGCGCGGTATGGATATGCGGAGAGAGCTGCCGCACGGGCTGGAGCGCCTCGTGCAGCTGGCCTTTGCCGTGCCCGCCAAGCAGGGCGCTTCCCGCACGGTACGCCAGCAGGGGCTTGTGGCCGCCCTGGGGGCGTCAGTGCTTGCCCTGCCCGGCAAGCTGGAAGGATTCACCGCCTTTGTGGGGGACGTTGCCCTGGCTGTCCTGCGCTTTCTGACCGGGCGCTCCCAGATGCGGCGTCAGGATCTGCTGGCGGCCATGTACGAGTGCGGCGTGCTGTCCCTGCCCATCATCTCCCTGACCAGCCTGCTGTTCGGCCTCATCCTGGCTTTCGTGGGCGCGGTGCAGCTCACCCAGTTCGGCGCGCAGATCTATGTGGCCGGACTGGTGGGCATAGGCATGCTGCGCGTCATGGGGGCCGTCATGGTGGGGGTGGTCATGTCCGGCCGGGTGGGGGCCTCCTTCGCGGCGCTCATCGGCACCATGCAGGTCAATGAGGAGGTGGACGCCCTGTCCACCCTGGGTATCTCGCCCATAGATTTCCTGGTGCTGCCGCGCATGCTGGCTCTGACGCTCATGGTCCCCGTGCTGACCCTGTATGCCGATCTCATGGGCATCCTGGGCGGCTTTCTGGTGGGCGTCGTCATGCTGGATCTCAGCGCGCTGGAATATCTCAACGCCACCGTACGGATGGTGTCCTTTTCGCACGGCATCATCGGGCTGAGCTATGCCGTGGTCTTCGGCGTCATCATCGCGCTCTCCGGCTGTTATCAGGGCATTTGCTGCGGGCGCAGCGCGCAGGCCGTGGGCAAGGCCACCACCACCGCCGTGGTGCACGGCATCGTGGGCATCATCGTGGCCACGGCCATCATCACCATCCTGTGCAACGTGCTGAAGGTGTAGCCATGACCACGCCAGCCCCCGCCGTCACCCCCGCCGCCGCGCCGCGCATCAGCGTCCGCAATCTGACGGTCGGTTACGGTTCCTATGTGCTCATGCGGGACGTCAGCTTTGATGTGGCGCTGGATGACGTCTTCCTCATCATGGGCGGATCCGGCTGCGGCAAGAGTACCCTGCTGCGGGTGCTCATGGGGCTCAAGGAGCCGCAGGCGGGGCAGATCTTTTACGGCGAAACGGACTTCTGGGCCTGTACGCCCCGTGAACGGCGGCAGCTCATGCAGCGTACGGGCGTGCTCTTCCAGGGGGGGGCGCTCTGGAGCTCCATGACCCTGGCCGAAAACGTGGGCCTGCCCCTGCAACAGTATACCCGCCTTTCTCCGGCGGACATCCGGGAACAGGCCTCGCTCAAGCTGGCCCTGGCCGGACTTGCCGGCTTTGAGGATTACTATCCTTCCGAGATAAGCGGCGGCATGCGCAAACGGGCCGGGCTTGCCCGGGCGCTGGCCCTTGACCCGGAGATCCTCTTCCTGGACGAACCGTCGGCGGGGCTTGACCCTGTGAGCTCCCGTCTGCTCGACGATCTCATCCTCGAGCTGCGGGATGCGCTGGGCACGACCTTCGTCATCGTGTCGCATGAGCTGGCCAGCATCTTCACCGTGGCCAGCAACAGCATCTTTCTGGATGCCCGGACCCGGCGGGTCACCGCCGCGGGCGACCCTTCCCTGCTCGTCAGGGATCCCCATACCGAAGAACAGGCCCGCCTCTTCCTTACCCGCGGAGCGCCGGCCCCTTCCGCCGCCTCTGCTGCGGAAACGACAAGGAATACCGTATGAGCCAAACACGTTCCTCCGTAGCTGTCGGCAGTTTTGTCCTTGGCGGTCTGCTGCTGCTCGTCATCGGCATCGGTCTGCTGGGTGGCGGCAATCTTTTTGCCGACGAGCTGGAATACACGCTCATTTTCGACGGGTCGGTGAGCGGGCTCTCCGTCGGGGCCCCGGTGGTCTTTCGCGGCGTGCCGCTGGGCGCCGTGAGCTACATCCAGCTGCAGGCCAACCCGCGCGACGGCAGCGTCAGCATCCCCGTGGGCATCCGCATCAACGAGCGGGCCATCAACGACGCCCGCTCCGGCGAAAAGCTCCCTGACGAGGACCGCATCAAGATACTGGGGCAGCTCGTGCAGCGCGGGTTACGGGCCCGTCTGCAACTCCAGAGCATCATAACGGGTCAGTACCGCATCGAGCTTGATTTCCACCCCGACTCCCTGGCCCGGTATCGCTCCTCCGATCCCGCGACGGAGATCCCGACTCTGCCCTCCCCCATCGACATGCTGCAACGCAATCTGGCCACCCTGCCCCTGAAGGAGCTGGCCGTCTCCTTTCAGGCCACATTGCAGCGTCTTTCGGAAATACTGGCCTCGCCGGACATCGACAGGGGGCTCACCCAGTTCGCCAATACCTTTGAAGAGGCGAACAAGCTCCTTGTGGCCAGCCGGGAGACGCAGCGCCTCGTCAATCAGACTATGGGCAATCTTTCGCAGGTCAGTGTCGTGGCCTCGACGGAACTGCCCCGGGCCCTGGAGGCCCTGACCCAGGCCATGAACGGCTTTACCGCCGTGGCCAATTCCACACAGGCCCTCGTGGGGCGCGACTCTCCTCCTGTCAACGAGCTGCGCCGCCTGCTGCGCGAGGCCACGGCAGCCATGCGGTCCCTGCGGGCGCTGGCCGATACTCTTGAACGCAACCCCGAATCCCTCCTGCGAGGGCGCTCTGGAGGTCAACGATGATGGCTTTTCCCCGCGGGCTGCGCCGCGCCCGGCGCATCCTCCCTGCCGGGCTGCTCTGCCTGTCGGCGTTCCTGCTGCCTGCCTGCGGCAAGAGCGCGCCCACCTATTATTATCTGCTGGAAAGCGGCGAAAAGCCCTTTGCCGCCTCCTCGCTGCCCGCTGTCAGCCTGCGTATCGCCCATGTGGGCATCCCCGGCTACCTTGACCGGCAGGGCGTGGTCAGCCGCCACGAGGGTGATCCGCTGCTGCACGTCAACAATTTCGACATCTGGGCCGAGCCTCTCGATCAGGGCGTGCGTCGCGTCCTGCGCGAGGTGCTGAGCCCGGCGCTGCTGGCCGGGGACATCACGGTGCAGACGACGGATGATGCGGGCTGGAAGGCCGCGCTGCTGGTGGAGATTCTGCGGCTTGACGGTGCGCCCGGCGAGACGGTGCGCCTGGAGGCCCGCTGGTCCCTTCTGGACAGCGGCGACAAGGTCCTGGCCCGGGGCAGCTTTGCCGACAGCGCCGACTGTCCGGCGGCACAGCCCGGCACGGCGGCCACATCCAGCCTGGTCACAACGCAAAGCCAGCTCGTGCAGCGGCTGGGGCGGGCCCTTGCGCCGGAGATCCTCCGCGTGCTGCACGGGCGGCCATCCGGCAACTGACATGCGTGCCGCCATCTTGCCCACCCTGCGCAGCACCGTCCTGCTGGTGGATGACGCGCCGGAGAACCTGCGCATGCTGAGCGAAGCCCTGCGCGCGGATCACCGCATCATGTTCGCCAGGAACGGACAGGACGCCCTGCGTCTTGCCGCCGCCGATCCCCAGCCGGACATCATTTTGCTGGATGTGATCATGCCGGGTATGAACGGCTATGAGGTCTGCCGCCGCCTCAAGGAAGATCCCCGGACGCGGGACATACCGATCATCATCGTCACGGCCGAGAATGACGATTCGGATGAGGCCACCGGCTTTTCCCTCGGGGCGCAGGATTTCATACGCAAGCCCTTCAGGGCGTCGCTCGTGCATCAGCGCGTGGAGCTGCACCTTGAGCTCAAGCGTCATCGTGACCATCTCAGCGAGCTGGTGGCCCAGCGCACCCATGAGCTCTTGCAGACCCAGAAGGCCACCATCCACGCCATGGCCATGCTGGCCGAGTGGCGCGATCCCGAGACCGGGGCGCATATTCAGCGCACCAGCCGTCTGGTGGAAGTGCTGCTGCGGCGGCTCATGCAGCGGCCGGACGCGCCGGAGAGTCTCACCCCCGGCGACATCGAGTGGATCATCCTTTCCACGCCGCTGCATGACGTGGGCAAGGTGGCCATCCCGGACAATATCCTGCACAAGCCCGGCCGGCTCACCCCGGAAGAATTCGAAATTATGAAGCAGCACACCTCGCTGGGCTATGAGATACTGGAAGAGGCCGGGCATGAACTGGACAGGGAACTGGGCAAGCGCTGCTTTTTGCACTATGCTCGGGAGATCGCCCTCAATCACCATGAACGCTGGGACGGCAGCGGCTATCCCTCCGGCCTTCGCGGGGAGGAGATCCCCCTCTGTGCCCGCGTGGTCAGTGTGGTTGATGTCTATGATGCCCTGCGCAGCCGGCGCGTCTACAAGGACGCCTATCCGCATGACGTCGCGGTGGAGCGCATCCGCGCGGAGCGCGGCACGGCCTTTGATCCGCTCGTGGTGGATGCCTTTCTGGATGTCCAGGAGACCTTTGCCGGCGTGTTTGATCAGAGTCCCGGCAACTGACAGGCGGCAAGAGCGCCTTTTGCCTGTCCGCCAAAAGAAAACGGAC
This sequence comes from uncultured Desulfovibrio sp., assembly GCF_944324935.1. Classification (GTDB taxonomy): domain Bacteria; phylum Desulfobacterota; class Desulfovibrionia; order Desulfovibrionales; family Desulfovibrionaceae; genus Desulfovibrio. The sequence goes on from NZ_CALUYG010000032.1 coordinate 14,622, forward strand.
CGCCGCTCCGCCCGAAGGCAGGACGGCAGTCCGAAGCGGGCGGATATTCGCGCCCGGGGACGACTGCAAGGCTGCGGACATCCCGGAACAGCTTCCTTTGCCACAGCCGCCGGGCCTCATGCCGGCCTGCGCGTCCTGACCCCGGCTGCGCCGCGCACGCATCCGTGCAGGCGGCCGGGACGTCCGCGATCAGCCCTGATTGATCATCACCTTGGCCGGGCGCAGCAGGCGGTCGCCCAGCTTGTAGCCGCGCTGCAACACGCGCGAGACGCAGCCCGGGCCCACCGTGGGGCAGTCATCAAAGCCGACGGCCTCATGGAGTTCCGGGGTGAAGTCCTCGCCTTCCTCCCCCACCGGCACGAGGCCGTGCCGTGCCATGGCTTCCAACATGAGCTTGCGGGTCATGGCCACGCCCGTCAGCATGTCCTGACAGGCGGCGTCGCGGCTGCCGTATTGCAGGGCAAGTTCCAGATTGTCCAGCCCCGGCAGCATGTCGCGCAGGATCTTTTCCGCCGCATAGCGGATCTGTTCCTCATGTTCGCGGGAAAGGCGCTTCTTGAAATTTTCCATTTCAGCGGCCGCGCGCAGGCGCATGTCGTCCGCCGCCTTTTTTTCCTCGCACGAGGGGCAGATCTGCTCGCGACAGGCGCGGGCAAGGTCTTCCGGCGCTGTCTGCCCGGCGTCACCCGCGGCTGCGGCGGCATCGGCTTCGGCATTCCCGGCCGCCGCGGCTTCCGCAGCGGCAGCGGCTGCCGCGGCTTCCATCTCCGCCGCTTCCGCCGCCTTCTTGTAGGTATCATGGACTTTGTGATGGTGCATATATCCTCCCGAAACCAGCCAGCCCGCCGCAATGCGCGAGGCAGAGAAAGCTTGGCAATGAATTCTGACATTAAGGGGTAAGTTCAGCCTGTGCCGCTGTCAAGAGCGGAGCGGGCTTTTCCCGCCTCGACATTCCGTAAAACCTCGGCTATGCTGGGACGCTTTCAACGGGAGGAAGCCCTATGACATGCCGCAGCATTTCCCTCCAGACGGCGCACGACTGGCCCAAGGCCGCCAGATGGCTCGAAGAGCGACGCAACCCCGGCGACAACGTGGAAAGCGCCGTGCGGGCCATCCTGGATGATGTGCGTGCCCGTGGCGACGAGGCTCTGCTGGACTACACCCGGCGCTTTGACTGCGCGGCCTTCGAGCCGCCCATGCGCCTGACTGAACTGGAGATCGCCCGCAGCGCGGCTTCCGTTGCGCCCGAGCAGCGTGAACATATCGGAGACGCCGCCCGCAACATCCGGCGCTTCCATGAGGCGCAGCGGGAGCGATCCTGGTTCGAGACGCTGCCGGACGGCAGCATCCTCGGACAGCGCGTCCTGCCGGTGGACAGCGTGGGCCTGTATGTGCCCGGCGGGCAGGGCGGGAGCACGCCGCTCATTTCCAGCCTGCTTATGAACGCCATCCCCGCCCAGGTGGCCGGGGTGCGGCGCATCGCCGTCTGTACGCCGCCACGCGCCGACGGCAGCATCGATCCCGCCATCCTGGCCGCGGCGCATCTGCTGGATATCGACGAAGTCTACCGGGTCGGCAGCGCCTGGGCCATCGCCGCCCTGGCTTACGGCACGCCGAGCCTGCCCGCCGTGGACGTCATCGCCGGACCGGGCAACATCTATGTGGCGACGGCCAAGCGGCTCGTGCAGGGCATCGTGGGCATCGACATGATCGCCGGCCCGAGCGAGGTGCTCATCCTTGCGGACAGCTCCGCCCGGCCGGACTGGGTGGCGGCGGATATGCTTTCCCAGGCGGAGCACGATCCTCTTGCCGCGGCTCTCTGCATCACTACGGACGTCCAGCTGGGTGAACGTATCCGCGAGGAGCTGGACAGTCAGTGCGCCTCCCTGCCCAAGGCCCAGACGGCCGCCAAATCCCTGCTGGACTGGGGCGCCGTCATCACTGTGCCGAACATGGACGTGGCCGTGGCCGTGGCCAACATGATCGCCCCGGAACATCTGGAACTGTGCGTGCGCGATCCCTGGGCCCTGCTGCCGGGCATCCGCCACGCCGGAGCCATCTTCATGGGGCATCACTGCCCGGAACCGGTGGGCGACTATTTTGCCGGGCCCAACCATGTGCTGCCCACGCTGGGCACGGCGCGCTTTTCCTCCGCCCTTTCCGTCCAGACATTTTGCAAGAAAACCAGCATCGTGGCGACGTCCGCCGCCTTCCTTCAGGACAGCCGGGAGGCCATCGCCGCCCTGGCCCGCATGGAAGGGCTGGAGGCTCACGCCCGTTCCGCCGAAATTCGCGGCCAGAAGTCGCCGCGCGCCTAAGGAGCTGTCATGCGCATCGTCACCAAGACCAACATCACCGCCTGCCCCCTGCGCTCGCGCGGCAAGGTGCGGGACATTTACGACGTGGACGAGGACACCCTGCTCATTGTGACCACCGACCGCATGTCGGCCTATGACGTCATCATGGGGGAACCCATCCCGTACAAGGGCGTTATCCTCAATCAGATCACCTTGTTCTGGATGGATAAATTCCAGGACATCATTCCCAACCATCTGGTGGAGAGCGACGTCAGCCGCTTTCCCGCCAGCCTCGCCCCGTGGGCGGACGAGCTGGAGGGGCGCGCGGTGCTCGTGCGCAAGGCCCGTCCCCTGCCCGTGGAGTGCATCGTGCGCGGCTATCTGAGCGGATCCGGCTGGAAGGACTATCAGGCGACCGGCAAGCTGTGCGGCTACGACCTGCCCGCCGGCCTGCGCGAATCCGACAAGCTGGAGCCGGCCATCTTCACTCCGTCCACCAAGGCTGAACTGGGCGAGCATGACGAGAACATCAGCGTGGCCCGCGCCGCCGCCCTCCTCGGCGACGCCGTGGCCGAACAGGCGCAGAACGTCTCCCTGCGCATCTACGAAGCCGGGCGCGCCTATGCCGCCGGCAAGGGGATCATCGTGGCCGACACCAAGTTCGAGTTCGGCTTCATCAACGGCACGCTGCATATCATCGACGAGGTGCTGACCCCGGATTCCTCCCGTTTCTGGCCTGCGGACAAGTATGTCCCCGGTCAGGGGCAGCCCAGCTTCGACAAGCAGTATCTGCGCGACTGGCTCAAGCAGCAGCCGTGGAACATGCAGCCGCCCGCGCCGACCCTGCCCCAGGAGATCATCGACAATACGGCGGCCCGCTACCGGGAAGCCTATGAGATCCTGACCGGAAAATCCTTCCGCATCTAGGGACGGTCGGGAATGCCGGGCGCATGTCCCGGCGATCCAACGAATGACATGCCGGAATTTCCGGCCGCAAGGAGAATCACCATGCTGCTGCAAGGCAAAAAAGCCCTCATCCTCGGTCTGGCCAACAACAAGAGCATTGCCTACGGTATTGCCTCCTGCTTCAAGGAGCAGGGAGCGCGCCTGGCCTTCAACTATGTGGGAGACGCCATCAAGAAACGCGTGGAACCGCTCAGCGAAGAACTGGGCGGCGAATTCACCTTCCAGTGTGACGTGGGCGACGACGCCCAGATTGCCGCCGCCGCCGATCTGGTCAAGGAAAAATGGGGCGAGGTGGACATCCTCGTCCATTCCATCGCCTTCGCCAATCGTGAAGATCTGACGGGCCGCTTCCTGGATACCTCGCGTGCGGGCTTCCATCTGGCCCTGGACATCTCCGCCTACTCGCTGACCGGCATCTGCCGCGCCTTCGAACCGCTGCTGCACGAGGGCTCTTCCGTCATCACCATGACCTATCACGGCTCCACCAAGGTCATCCCCGGCTACAACGTCATGGGCGTTGCCAAGGCGGCGCTGGAAGCCTCCGTGCGCTATCTGTCCTACGAACTCGGCGAGAAGGGCGTGCGCGTCAACGCCATCAGTGCCGGCCCCATCAAGACGCTGGCCGCCTCCGCGGTGTCCGGCCTCAAGAACATCTTTACCCGCGTGGAGGAAAGCTCGCCCCTGCGCCGCAACGTCACCACGCATGATGTGGGCGGCCTCGCCACCTTCCTGGCCTCGGATCTGGGGCGCGGGGTGACCGGCAGCGTCATCTATGCCGACAGCGGCTTCAGTCAGATGGGCATCTAACTGCCTGTCCATCAGAGCGCCGTTCCAGGGCGCTGGTATGACGATTCCGGGCAGGGCCGCATATGGCGGCCCTGTCTGCGTATGGAGCACGCTTTTTTCCCCTGTCATGGCGAGGACATCCGATGAGTAGCTTCTCCCTGCTCGGTCTGGTCAATCTGGTGGGCATCGTCTGCGCGGCCCTTGCCTTTCTCCTCTACCTGCGGCATGCGGCACGCCGCCTTGAGGCAAAGGAAGAAAAGGAAGAAGAGCATGGGCAGACGGCCGCCCCTGCGGAAACGGCTGCGCCGCCCTCCCCTGCGGCCGCCTGCCAGGCCCGCAGGGAGCAAAAGCCCTGAGCGGCCTGAGCGGGTCTGTCCGTCACGCTGGCGGCAGCGCGCTCCTGCCCTGCCCGCTTCCGTCTGCGCTGGGGCGGACCGCCCTGCCACCGGGTGCAAAAAAAATTTTGTTTCTGTGCATTTTTTGCTTGCCTTCCCCGGAAAGGGGGGATATATATATCTGGCTTTGAGCGCGGAGAGGTGTCCGAGCTGGTCGAAGGAGCACGATTGGAAATCGTGTGTACGTTAAAAGCGTACCGAGAGTTCGAATCTCTCCCTCTCCGCCAGCAAGAAAGTAAGCCCGTTGAGAAATCAACGGGTTTTTCTTTTTGGGGCCGTCAGTGGTCGGGTTTCCGCCGGCCGGGAAAGCTTGCCTCCGGGGCGGCAGGCCCCCTTCCAGAAGCTCAGGCGCTCTTTTCGCGACCTGGCGTCGCCCCTGCCCGGCAGATCTGGCGAACGTGCAGGTACGCCTTGACAATGTGCGGTTGTTAAGGCAGCATGGTGAAATGGATGCCATCCTCTGCTTGTGTGCAAGCAAGACTGGGCAACGGTTCCTGTCAGGACGGTGGGGACAGACGCATTCAGCACTGCATGAGGCACTTTTCCCTTTCTGGAAAAAGTGCCTTTCTATTTGGTGGGAATGTCATGCAACTTACTGAAATAATTGCAACCATTGAAAAAATTGCCGATCCCGCCACGCAGGCGTCCTGGGATTGTTCCGGCATGCAGGTAGCTGCCCGCCGTACGGAGGCGGCGCAACTTGCCGTGTGTCTCGATCCCACGCCGGCATCCGTGGCGGCGGCGCTGGAAAAGGGCGCGCAGTGCCTGCTGAGTCATCATCCCCTGCTGCTCAAGCCGCGCCTGCCGCGTCGTCTGGACGCCTACCATGAGGTGTTGCGGCTCCTGCTGGGCGCGGACGTGCCGCTGTATGCCTGCCATACCTCGCTGGACGTCAACAGCGCCGGCCCGGCCGCCTGGGTCGCCGATGAGCTGGGCCTCACCGCCCGCGCCTACATCGAGCCGCCAGCCCCGGCCCCGGAAGGCGCCGGCCTGCCGCTGGGCTTCGGCCTGGCCGGCGATCTGCCCGCGCCGTTGTCGCCGGCAGCCATCCTGGAGCGGCTCGGCCGCTGGCTGGATCTTTCCACGGCCACCCTCTGCGGGCCGCTGCCGGAGCGGGTGCGGCGCATCGGCTACTGTACGGGGTCCGGCTCTTCCCTGCTGGACGATGCCGCGCGCTGCGGCGTGGAATTTTTCATCACCGGCGATGTGAAGTACCATACGGCGCTGGAGGCCGAGATCTGCACGGCGGATGTGGGACACCACAGCCTCGAGGAAGAGATGATGCGCCGCATGTGCGCGCTGTTGCAGCATCTGCTGCCGGGCGTCAATGTCTTTTTTGTCCCCTCGCTGTCGCCGCTGCGGCCGTGGACGGCCTGACGGCACGGCATGGGTATGTCTTCTGGGAGGAAAATATGAGTACCGCCGTTTATCTTGATCAGATCCGCCAGCTCGTGGAGCTGCAGAAAATAGATGACGCCATCTTTGCCGTCCGGCAGGAGCTGGAGCGTGCCCCGCGCGAGCTGGAAGAACTGCAGCAGCGCTTTGATGCCAGCAATGCCCAGCGGGAACGGATCCTGGAAAAGCTGGATCACCTTCAGGAGCAGCAGAAGCGTCTTGATTTTGAGATCGAGGACGATTCCGCCCGCATCAAGAAGAGCAAGAACAAGCTCATGCAGGTGGAGAACCAGCGCGAGCATCATGCCATGATGCGGGAAATGGACAGCATCGAAAAGGTCATCCGCTCCCGCGAAGAGGAAAAGATGGCCCTTATGGAAGAGCTCCAGCTCCAGAATGAGAAGCTGGCGCAGATCGACCTGACCCACACGGGCCTGCAGGCCGAGCTGGAAGTGCGCCGCGACAGTCTGGAAGAAAAGCTTGCCGCGTCCCGTGCCCGTCTGGCCGAGCTGGAGCAGAAGCGGGAGGCCGCCAGCAGCGCCATCCCGCATCCGGTGTTCGTCCGCTACGAATTCATCCGCAAGCGCCTCGAGCATCCGGTCATCGTGGCCGTCAAGGAAGGCATCTGCACGGGCTGCCATATCGCCGTGCCGCCCCAGGCCTACATCGAACTGCAACGCGGGCAGCAGATACTGAGTTGCCCCAATTGCCAGCGTCTCATTTTCTGGAATGAGCATTTCGATTTCCCGGTGACGCCGGGCATCCCCGAAACGCCGAAGACGCTGGTGGACTAGGCGGCCGGCCGGCAGCCGCCCGCACGATGCGCGGAGGCTGCCCGCCCGCGGCAGGAGTGCGAGTGACGGCAGCCGGTCGCCGTCGGACATTTCAGGCAAACGGGAGTCGGACGGGCCACCGCCGCGAAGCGATTCGGGGAGGAAAGTCCGGGCTCCACAGGGCAGGACGCTGGGTAACCCCCAGGAAGGGCGACCTTCGGACAGCGCCACAGAAAGCAAACCGCCCTCCCCTTGCGGGAGGGTAAGGGTGAAACGGTAGGGTAAGAGCCTACCAGATGCCGCGGCGACGCGGCATGCTCGGCATACCCCGTCTGGAGCAAGACCAAATAGGGAAGGAGGCTGGCCCGGCCAATCCTTCCGGGTAGGTTGCTTGAGGGTGCGGGCAACCGCACTCCTAGAGGAATGGTGGCCTCATGCGACCGCATGACAGAACCCGGCTTACAGGCCGGCTCCCGTTTGCGTGAACTTTGCCGGAAACGCCATGAACGCCGAACACGCTGAACAGCTTTGGGAACAGAAGGACGCCCCCTCGTCCGCGGACGGCCCGCATCCGTGGGCACTGCTGCTGGCGGCGGGGCGTGGTTCGCGCATGGCCGCCGCCACCGGCGGCACATCCAAGCAGTTCCTGCTTTGGAAGAATGCCCCCCTCTACTGGCACAGCGCCCTCACCTTCAGTCGCAGCGGCGTCGTGGCCGGCATCGTTTTCGTCTTCCCGCCCGATGCGCTTGCCCGGTGCGAGGCCGAAGTCCGCGCGCTGGATGTCCGTCATCCCCTCGGCCTGCCCTGGAAGGCCGTGGGCGGCGGCGTCGAACGGGATGATTCCGTGCGTAATGGCCTGGCCGCCCTGCCGGCAACGGTACGCCATCTGCTCATCCATGATGCTGCCCGTCCCTTTGTGAGCGCCCGGCTCGTGCGGGCGGTGCGCGCCTCCCTTGCGGAGGGCGCCGAGGCGGTCATCCCCGCCCTGCCGGTGACCGACACCATCAAGATGGTGGAAGGGGACAGGGTGCTCTCCACCCTCCCGCGGCATCAGCTCGCCGCCGTACAGACGCCGCAGGGTTTTGTCCGGGCGGCGCTGGAAGCCGCGCATGCCGCCCGTGTGGCGGAGCTCGCCGGCGGCAGGGCGCGGCCGGTGACGGATGATGCCATGCTCATGGAGGGCGCGGGCCACACGGTGCGTGTCGTGCCCGGGGAAAAGACAAACTGCAAGATCACCACGGTGGAAGATATGGCCCTTCTCAGTCCGCCGCCCTTTCTTCAGCCCAGGACGGGCATGGGCTACGACGTGCACCGATATGCCCCCGACCCCGCGGCTCCCAAGGCCCGCCCCATGAAGCTGGGCGGCGTGGCCATCGACAAGGCCCCGGCCGTGCTGGCTCATTCCGACGGGGACGTGCTGCTGCATGCCCTGTGCGATGCCCTGCTGGGCTGCGCCTGCCTTGGTGACATCGGCGAGCATTTTCCCGATGCCGACGAGCGTTTCGACAATATTTCCTCGGCCGTTCTGCTTGATCAGGTGCTGACACGCGTCAGGCGTGCCGGGGTCCGTCCCTGTCATGCGGACATGACCATCGTGGCCCAGAGACCCCGGCTGGCAGCCCACAAGGAGGCCATCCGCGCCAATGTGGCGCGCCTGCTGCGATTGCCGCCCGAGGCGGTCAACGTCAAGGCCACCACCGAGGAGCGCCTGGGGTTCACCGGCCGCGAGGAGGGCATAAAGGCCTATGCCGTGGTCAGCGCCCTTTTCCGTCCTCCCGTGGCCGACGATGCAGGAGATGCCCATGTCTGTTGATCCTTCCCGTCCGTGGCTGGCCCATTACGAGGACGGCATCAGCACCGACATCCCGGTTTACGGCAAGCCCATCTTCCATTTTCTGGACGAGGCGGCGCGCCGCTATCCCGACAGGATGGCTCTGCGTTTCCAGAACACGCGCATGAGCTACCGTCAGCTCAAGCGACAGGCCGAGCGCATGGCGGGCCGGCTGCGGGAACTGGGGGGCGGGGACGGCGAGCGCGTGGCGGTCATGCTGCCCAATCTGCCGCAGACCATCGTCCTTTTCTGGGCCATCCTCAAGGCTGGCGGCGTGGTGGTCATGCTCAATCCGCTCTACATGGAATCGGAGCTGCTCACCATCCTCAACGATGCCCGGCCCCGCCACATGGTGCTGCTGGATCTGCTCTGGCCGCGCATCGCCTCGCTGCGCGACCGCCTGCCGGTCGAGACCTACATCACCACCGGCGTGGCGGACGCGCTTTCCTTTCCGCTCGATCTGCTGTACCGGCTGAAGGCGCTGCGCGACCGGCACGCCCCCCGCATCCCCTATGCCGACGACGTGCTGCCCTGGAAGGCGCTCGCACGTGGCAGCGAGGCCTATGTGGCCAATATCGCCGACCCGCCTGAGACGGCGGCCCTGCTCCAGTACACCGGCGGCACCACCGGCCTGCCCAAGGGCGTGCCCCTGACCCACGGCAACCTTGGCTCCAATGCCCTGCAAGTGCTGGAAGTCATCCGCGATCTGCGCCACGAGCGCCACAGCATCGTGGGGCTGCTGCCCTTTTTCCATGTTTACGGGCTGTGTCTCGGCATCACCCTGCCCGCCATGCTGGCCGCCACTTCGCTGCCTCTGCCGCGCTATGTGCCACAGGATGTGCTGCACCTCATCAACCGGCATCGTCCCACCATCTTCCCCGGTGCGCCTTCGGTCTACGCCTCGCTTCTTCAGCAGAAAAATCTGACCCAGTTCGACCTCAAGAGCGTCAAGCTCTGCATTTCCGGCTCGGCGCCGCTTTCCCGCGAGCTGCGGCGGCAGTTCCATGAACTGACCGGCGCCTCCCTGCTGGAAGGGTACGGCCTCACCGAGGCTTCGCCCGTCACGCACCTTAATCCTCTGCTGCCCGAACAGCAGAAGGAGGGCTCCATCGGCATGCCCATGCCCGGCACCGATGCCATGATCGTGGAGCCGGGCGGCATGGAGCCGCTGCCCCCGCACACCGTGGGCGAGCTGCTCATTCGCGGGCCGCAGGTCATGCACGGCTACTGGAACCGCCCTGAAGAGACGGCGGCGACCCTGCAGGACGGCTGGCTGCGTACGGGCGATCTGGCCTGCATGGATGAAGAGGGCTTCTTCTACATCGTGGACCGCAAGAAGGATCTCGTGCTCGTGGGCGGCTTCAACGTCTATCCGCGCGAGGTGGAAGAAGTCATCATGGAGCACGAGGACGTGGAGGAGGCCGTCTGCGTGGGCCTGCGGGATCCTCTGCGCGGCGAGGTGCTCAAATGCTATGTCGTGCCCCGTCCCGGGGCGGAGCGCCCGCTGGACAAGGGGACCATCATCGCCTGGTGTCGCAGCAAGCTGGCCGGATACAAGGTCCCGCGCCATGTGGAATTCCGTACGGAGCTGCCCAGATCGGCCATCGGCAAGGTCCTGCGCCGCACGCTCCGGGACGAGGAGGAAGCCCGGGCGGCCGCCCGGGCCCGGCGGCACGGCGGGCAAGACGGCTCCCCGACGCCGGACGGCGAAGGAGGGGCCTGATGCGTCTGTGCGTACAGCGGGTGCTGGAAGGCGCTGTGGCCGTGGACGGCACGACCCTTGCGCGCATCGGCAAGGGGCTTGTGGTGCTGGTGGGCTTCGGACGCGAGGACGGCCCGGAGCTTGCCGCAAGCGACGCCTTCGGCGGCATGGCCCGCAAGCTGGTGGAGCTGCGCATCTTTCCCGGCGAGGGCGAGTACGCGCACAAGATGCATCGCACGGTCCGCGAGGCGGGCGGCGGCATCCTGCTGATCCCGCAATTCACCCTGTACGCCGACTGCCGTCGCGGCCGCCGGCCCGACTTTACCGCGGCCGCGCCGCCAGACACGGCGCGCGCGCTTTTCGAGGCCTTTGTCCGTCGAGTTGACGGCATGATGCAAGGTGGCGTATACTCAGGATTATTTGGGGCTGATATGCGGATTTCGCTCTGCAACTGGGGGCCGGTGACGCTCTGGCTGGACGCTGCGGAGCTCTTTTCCCCGCCTGCAAAAGCATAGGAGGCGACATGTTCACGCTGGACATCGAACAGCACAAAAAAACGACGGTCGTACGGTATCACGGCACGCTGCTCCTCCAGGATGCCATCACGCTGCGGGGAGAGCTGGAAAAGCTCCTGCTTGCTCCGGGGATATCCCAGATCGCCATCGATCTGAGCAGCGTGGAAGATGTGGACAGCTCCGGTCTCGGCGCGCTCGTCTGCGCGGATACGCTGGGGCTGAGTCATGGGCGGCGTCTTATCCTGCTGTCCCCCTCCGAGGCGGTGCAAAAACTCCTCCGGGATGTGGAGATTGAAGGATTTTTCCCCGCATTCACCAGCGAACACGAGCTTGAGGGACATCTTCCCGACGTGCTCGAATAAGTGGCGCGCACCTCCCCCGCATGAGCCGTCCTGCCGTGGCCTGGGGGCAGACGATATCCTGTGACAGGCAGAAAGGAAGGGAGAGAGCCGTGTCATTTTACCTGAAGCACTTTTTCAATCCTGACTTGCATCATCTGAATCTCAAGCCGTGCAGTGAAGTCGCGGAGGCCAGCGGCAGCAATCTCTACAACCTTGGCTATGTGCAAAACGTCATCAAGGGGCAGGTGCTGGCCGAGGTCGTCCCCCTGAGCGAAGCCGGTCCCGACCCGGACCCCCGCTTCATCCTGGAAAGCGCCGAGCCGCCGCTGGGCTTCAACACCGTGGTGGATCCCGCCCACCCGCAATATATCCTTGCCGCCGTCAACGGCTATGTCTTCTACAGCGAAGGCCGCATCACCGTGAAGCATCTGCTCAATGTCCGGCAGGACGTGAGCTTCCAGACGGGCAACATCCACTTTGTGGGAGATATGTGCGTGCACGGCTCTGTCCGGGCCGGTTTCAGCGTGCACGCCAACAATGTTCGCATCATGGGCATGGTGGAAGGCGGCAGCGTCGATGCCCGTCAGGATCTGGTCATTGACGTAGGCGCGCGCGGCGGTACCGGACAGCACTGCGTGCTGGAAGCCCGGGGCAAGATCCTCAGCCCCTTCCTGGAAAAGGTGGAAGTGCGTTCGCGCAGCCATGTGATCACGGAAAAATACTGCCTCTACTGCACCGCCTATGTGGGCGGCAACCTCGTGGTGCGGGAAAGCCTGTACGGCACCACGGCCAATGCCTACGGCAGCGTTTTTGTGGGCAAGCAGCTCGGCAACAAGGCCGGGGTGAATACGCGTATCTTTCTGGGCTATGACCCGGAAAACATCCGGGAGCTGGAAGAGCTGGACGCCACCATCTCCGCCCTTTCACAGGCGCTGGTGCATCTCAAGGCCGTGGCCGGCCATCTGCCGCCCGACGCCACCGAGGCCAGCCGCAAGCTGGTACGCACGGAAAAGCAGCGCGCCCAGCTCATCGAGCAGCGGGAATCCCTCTGGAAGAAGCTCAGCCGCGACGAAACAAGCATGGCCACCTGTCGCCTCATCGTGCCGGGCACGGTCTATCCCGGCGTGGAGATCTCCATCGGGCGTACCTTCATGCAGGTGGAGCGCATGTATCAGAACGTCACCTTCATGCTGTCGGAGGACGACATCATCGTCGTGCCCAACAACAGGGACGATCTCCAGTGAAGACGCGCAGGGATATCCCCGCGGCTTCTTCCCGTCCGGCCGAGTCTGCCCCGGGCACGGCGGCTGACGCTCCCGCGGCGTCGCTGCGGGTCGAGGCCGTCACGGAAGACGGCCGCCCGGTCGATATCCGCGTGGAGCTTGCCGGGCGCAGCCTGACCATGCTGGGTTCCGGCGGCGCGCGACGGGAGCTGGATGCCCTGCGCCCGCTTCTGGCCGGTGCGGCGTCCGCGACAAAGACGGTTTCGCTTGATGGCCTGCCCGTGCTGCTTGGCTGCGGCATGGGGCATGCCCTGCGGGCCCTGCTGGAGCGTACTTCCGGGCCGGTGGCCGTCGTGGAAAAGGAGACCGCCATCCAGCAGGCGACCGGCGTGCTGGCGGCGCTCGATCCGGCGGAGAGGGAGCGGGTGTCCGTTGTCTGCGCCACCGATCCTCAAGAGGCTCTGCGGGCGCTTTCCCGCTGGCAGGCCGCGCATCAGGGGACGCGGTTCCTGCCTGTCGCCCTTCCCTTCTACCAGCGTCTTGATCGTGCCTATTACGGCTATCTGCGGGAGCAGCTCGCGGCCAGCGAGCATTTTGACTTCTGGGGGCGCGCCCGCCAGCCCCGTTTTCGCGGCAAGACGCCGCGCGTGCTGTTGCTGGCCAGCAAGTATTTTCTCATAGGCGAGATCATCGGCGCCTGCAAGGCGCTGGGGATCGCGTATGAGCTGCTCCAGATCGAGGACGAGACCCTCGCGCGCGCCGATTTCGTACAGAAGCTCCTGCATGCCGTGCTGACCTTCCGGCCGGACTGCTGCATCACCCTCAATCACATGGGCGTGGATGTGGAGGGGGTCCTCATGGACCTGCTGGCCCGGCTTGAGCTGCCGCTGGCCTCCTGGTTCGTGGACAATCCCCACCTCATCATCCATCTGTACAGCCGCTGCGTCAGCCCGTGGACGGCCCTGTTCACCTGGGATGCCGATAATGTGGAGAGCCTGCGGAGCGTTGGCTTCCAGCACGTCGCCTATCTGCCGCTGGGCACGGACCCACAGCGCTTTTGCCCGCGGGCGGGAGGCGGCGCTCCGGCCGAATGGCGCAGCGACGTTTCCTTCGTGGGCAATTCCATGATCTACAAGGTGGGGATGCGCCTCAAGAAGGGGCGCTTTCCGCGTGCGCTGCTGCTGCCCTTCTACCGCTGCGCCGCCGCCTTCATGGCCAGCGACACGCGTTCCGTCGCCGATTTTCTGCGGGAGGACCTGCCCGACGTTTACGCGCACTATATGGCCCTGCCGGACAATGAGGCCCGCCTTGCCTATGAGACCGCGCTGACCTGGCAGGCCACACGCCTGTACCGCAACGGCTGCGTGCGCGAGCTGCTGCCCTTTTCGCCCCTCATCGTGGGGGACGGCGGCTGGAACATCGAATTCAGGCATGATGCCCGCAAGCCGCGTCTGCTGGATCCCATCACCTATTATACGGATCTGCCGCGCTTCTACCCCTGCTCCGCCATCAATTTCAACTGCACGAGCAAACAGATGAAGGGCGCCGTCAATCAGCGCATCTTCGACGTGCCCGCCACGGGAGCCTTTGTGCTGACCGACTGGCGGCCGCAGATGGAGGCGCTTTTCGAACCGCACGAGATCGTCTGCTACCAGGATAAGGCGGAGATCCCCGACCTCGTGCGCCACTATCTCGCCCATCCCGAAGAGCGGCAGGCCGTGGCCCGTGCGGGCCGTGACCGCGTGCTGCGCTGTCATACCTGGGCGCACCGTCTCAAGGACATGCTGGACGAGATGCGCCGCATCTACGCCACCCCGACCGCCGACGCGCCGCGACAGGGCTGAGATGTCCACCGCACTTGTCCTGCAGATGCATCGCCTCGGGGATCTGATCCTGAGCTTTCCCCTGTTGCAGTATCTGCACCGGCATACCCCCTGCCACACGGTATGGGTGGTGGCGGAGCCCGCCTTTTTCCAGCCGCTTTTGTCCATCGCGCCGTCGGTCACCTTTTTTCCCGCCGCGCAGGGAGAGGCGCTTGCCGCCTCCCAGCCCTTCCATCTGGGCATCAATCTCAGCTCCCGTCCCGCCTCGGCCCGCATACTGGGCGGCATGCAGGCCGATCGCCGTCTTGGCCTGTCCGAACAGAGCGGCAGCCTGCGGGTCGACGGTTTCTGGCAGCTCTACCGGCAGGCGCTCACCCAGAACAACCGGGGCAATCCCTTTCACTGGTCGGATCTGAACGTGCTGGACCTTGCGCCGGATGCCGACATCCATGCCATCGGGCATCCCCTGCCCCGACCGGCGGGCACGGGACGTGTGGGGCTCGTGCTCGGGGCCAGCGAAGCCGCCAAGCATCCCTCGCCGCATTTCTGGGCCCGTCTTGCCCGGCGTCTTGCCGCCAGCGGGCATATGCCGCTTTTTCTGGGCGGCGAGGCGGAAAAGCCCCTTGGCAGGGAGACCGCCCGGCTCAGCGGCCTGCCCCAGGCCGATCTGTGCGGCAAACTGCCGCTGGATGCGCTGGTCGGCGTCATGCGGCGGCTGGATCTCTGCATCACGCCGGATACCGGCCCCATGCATCTGGCCAGCTGGCTGGGCGTGCCGGTGCTCAATCTTTCCCTGGGGCCCGTGCACGCACGGGAGACAGGCCCCAGTTCGCCGGGCCAGTGGGTGTTGCGGGCGGCCATGAGCTGCACGGGCTGCTGGCAGTGCCACCACGGCAGACTGTCCTGTCATGGTTTGTTCACCGCGCCCGCCGTGGCCCGGGTGGCCGATGCCGTCATGCGGCATGGCGACGGGCTGCTGCTCGAGCCTCCCGCCCTGCCCGCCGGGCTGGAGCTCTTCCGCACGGAGCGCGACGATCTCGGATTGCACCGGCTGCGTCCGGTGGGAGCGCGGCGTGCCTGTGTGCGCGGGCCGCTTGAGGATTTCTGGCAGGCCTTCTTTCTGACGCTCTATGCCCCCTCCCGCCTGCCGTTGCTGGAGCCGGCCCTTGCGGCTCTTGCGGCATCTCCCCTGCCTGTCTCCCGGCTCATGGGAGGGCTGCACGCCATCTGTCTGGCCTGCGCGCGCCATGTTTCCGGCAGAACTCCGCTGCCGCACGACTTCTGGCGCGATCATCCGCCCTTGCTGCGCCTGGTGGCGGGCTTCTGCCAGATGTGGCTGGAAAATGCCCAGACCGACCGCCATCAGCAGGAACGCCTGTTGCACGGGTTGCATGGTCTCGTTACACAATTGAAACAGCTTTAGGCGGCGGGCATGTGCGGGCGATTCGGTGACGAACATTTTTCGTACGGGGATCGCCGTGCCCACGAAATGCAGCCGCCGCCTCATCTCTCGTCTCTCTCTCTCTCTCCTCCCGTTCTTGTTGCTTTCCGCGGCGATCTCCCGTTCTTCGCTGTCATTTTTGCTTCAAGAATGTCTTTTCCGACAAATGGCCGGACGAGATCTACCCCGATCTGGCCCCGGATTATCTTCCCCCGAAGTTTTAGGAGTTGCCATGAAGTT
>NZ_CALUYG010000033.1 GCF_944324935.1 uncultured Desulfovibrio sp.
ACGAGGGCGGGGGCGTACAGAAACGCGGAAACACCCCCACGGGCGTGGGGAAGACATCTCCGGATACGTCGGGGCAAAGTACCCGGCGGAAACACCCCCACGGGCGTGGGGAAGACCGTTGTCCGTGGTAATGGTGTGGACGCGGTTGGGAAACACCCCCACGGGCGTGGGGAAGACAGGACAACGCCATAAAACGCGGGGAATGTCAAGTGAAACACCCCCACGGGCGTGGGGAAGACAAGCAAGTCTTCACCCCCGCAGTACGGACACGGGAAACACCCCCACGGGCGTGGGGAAGACGGCATGAAGGGCTTCGTCCAGCGCGGCATCGAGGAAACACCCCCACGGGCGTGGGGAAGACGGCACGACCTTCAAAGTCCTATCACCCGGCGAGGAAACACCCCCACGGGCGTGGGGAAGACCGTGTCCGGACCATCATCAAGAGAGATGGCCAAGAAACACCCCCACGGGCGTGGGGAAGACTGGGCCATCGTCAAGAGAAACGGGCAGCTCTACGAAACACCCCCACGGGCGTGGGGAAGACCAAATTGCGTGAGCTTCTGGACATAGGAGGTGAGGAAACACCCCCACGGGCGTGGGGAAGACACATTGGCCAGCAGGAAGTCTACACCAAAGAGCGAAACACCCCCACGGGCGTGGGGAAGACCGGCGCAGGCCGATCCGCAGGTGCGGGGGCTGCGAAACACCCCCACGGGCGTGGGGAAGACCTTGCAAACATACCCCGCGACATACTGAATCGAGAAACACCCCCACGGGCGTGGGGAAGACGGCTACATCCCGCAGGAGGAGGTCAAGAGCTGGGAAACACCCCCACGGGCGTGGGGAAGACAGCGCCACCTGCACCTGCGGCACCCCGAAGAAAGAAACACCCCCACGGGCGTGGGGAAGACGACGGCTCATCAGGGAAAACTCGGGGCAACGCGGAAACACCCCCACGGGCGTGGGGAAGACCACTGCACCCGCCCAAGGTGGGTTTGCTGTCGGGAAACACCCCCACGGGCGTGGGGAAGACCTTATGCTTGAACATTTATGTAGTCCTGATGCGGAAACACCCCCACGGGCGTGGGGAAGACCCGGCAGCTTTTGCGTCCGCAACTCTCCATCGGGAAACACCCCCACGGGCGTGGGGAAGACACAGAGTGATTAGCCATGCAATAAAGCGTGTCGGAAACACCCCCACGGGCGTGGGGAAGACCCTTGCAGGGGCTCCAGATACAAGGTGATATGCGAAACACCCCCACGGGCGTGGGGAAGACGATGTGGAGGAGACGTCGACAGTAAGCCCGGTAGAAACACCCCCACGGGCGTGGGGAAGACCGGGGCGGCTTTTTTTGTGCCCAGCCGGGAAAAGAAACACCCCCACGGGCGTGGGGAAGACTCCGGTGACCTCGGGTCAATTGACATCAACCAGGAAACACCCCCACGGGCGTGGGGAAGACCAGCAGTCTGAAGAACTTCAGAAAACTGAATGGGAAACACCCCCACGGGCGTGGGGAAGACGATGTCCAAGCGTGGTACACCGAGGTAGCTATGGAAACACCCCCACGGGCGTGGGGAAGACTCCTGAGGCCAATAAACAGAACCTCCTAAGAGGGAAACACCCCCACGGGCGTGGGGAAGACGTCGAAATCGTCAGCATCTTCAAAGCTTTCATAGAAACACCCCCACGGGCGTGGGGAAGACACATAAGAGTGAACTCTTTCTGAATCCCATCAGGAAACACCCCCACGGGCGTGGGGAAGACCCACTCTCGTGCCAACGGTACTCATCATATCGAGAAACACCCCCACGGGCGTGGGGAAGACGAGTTTGCGAATGCCCCGGACTTGAATACACAGGAAACACCCCCACGGGCGTGGGGAAGACGACGTGCCTCATGGCCTGCATCATGGTCAGAAGGAAACACCCCCACGGGCGTGGGGAAGACCTCCTGAAGGGGATATCTTCGGGTATCAGGATAGAAACACCCCCACGGGCGTGGGGAAGACGGAGATGCTCGGCTTGATGGATAGTGACTATGAGAAACACCCCCACGGGCGTGGGGAAGACCCCAGTGGAGCGATTGGTGGAACAGACCTCTCAGAAACACCCCCACGGGCGTGGGGAAGACTCTCAGCTCGGACAAGGTGTCGAACGTGCTGTAGAAACACCCCCACGGGCGTGGGGAAGACAAGTTATTGAGCGCTGTTGGCCTTTTGGCCTGGGAAACACCCCCACGGGCGTGGGGAAGACTGAGAGACCCGTCTGGAAAGATATCCAGACGGGGAAACACCCCCACGGGCGTGGGGAAGACTAATTTGCGCGGTCTGCGCTTCAATAAGCTCCGGAAACACCCCCACGGGCGTGGGGAAGACTCACATATGGGGTCTTGCATAGCACGGCAAGGCGAAACACCCCCACGGGCGTGGGGAAGACCCCTCTGGATACATTGGTGGAACAGACCTCTCAGAAACACCCCCACGGGCGTGGGGAAGACCTTATGCTCCTGAGCACTATCCCGGACAGCTCGGAAACACCCCCACGGGCGTGGGGAAGACAACTTCCTCTCTTTTGAGAGGTCTCATGCCTTAGAAACACCCCCACGGGCGTGGGGAAGACTGAAGCTGATCCGGACGTCGTAACCGATGTCGGGAAACACCCCCACGGGCGTGGGGAAGACACGGGATATGATGGATTGCGGATACACTTCTGAGAAACACCCCCACGGGCGTGGGGAAGACAGCGTGATTTTATTGCCTTTTTTTGAAGCGTTCATCCGTCCTTGTCGCGAACAAGTTGCAGGCCGTCCAGAAGGACGATCTCCCGTTTATGGTCTCCCCGGCCCAGGATACGGTAGCCGGGCGGTTCGGGCGTTTTCAGGAACATCAGCAGGCCGCTTTCCGGCGGGCAGTGTTCCTGCAGGTAATCAACGACCTTTTGCGCCACATTATCCTTGATGCCGGAGACGAAGACATTGGCCCGCGGCTCCACGAACCAGAGTTTCATTCTGCCGCGAACGGCGGGCGGCAGGTCATTGGCGATAACGACGAGCACTCTTTTCTCCTATCAGGGCATCTACATCCTTGACGATGCGTGCGATCAGATCTTTCTTGATCACCCGTTCCCGAAAGGCTGAGGAGACGGCGTATTTGTCGTACTTCCCGGCCAGTTCCCGGCACAGGAAAAAGGCCAGATCGATGCAGTGCTCTCCCTTGTAGAGGTCGGCAAGGTCATAGACGAAGGGGAGCGGGCTGCCGGAATGGATGAAGCCGAGATGCGGCGAATAGCCCAGACTATGGACGACGGAAGCGATGATGCCGTAAAGCGCCGCATTGGTCGCCGTGAGCAGCTTGTTGGCAAGGTCGCTCAGCTCGAACTTGCCGGGGACGTAACTCCGCCCCTTCCAGCCGACGCCGTACTTTTGCGCGGTCTCAAGGTACAGGTCCCGGACGCGCAGGCCCTCCATGCCCATGAGCTCCTGTAATGTCCTGCCCTGCACGTCCTCCCCCGGAAAGCGGCGGGCGAACATGGCCCGTGCCACGGCAAGCGAAAGCTCCGGGTCGCTGGAAAGCCAGGCCTGCCGCTGCACGTTGCGGGTGTGCGAGGTCGGGGTGGACCCGGCGGCATAAAACAGCAGACTGTCCTCCCCCACCCAGCACAGACTGCAATTGGCCGCGGCGGCGACCTTGACGGCCTCATGCGTGATGGAGGTGCCCGGCCCGAGCAGCAGGCAGGATATGGTCGCCACGGGCAGATGGATGCACGCCCCCTGCGCGTCTATCCATTTGATGCTGCTGTCGTCGATCTCCAGACGGCCACGCTCCAGATACAGGAAGGGATACTTATCCGTGACGCGCGGCAGGGTCTCCCGCGTGATGCGGACAAAAAGACGTTGCGAGAGGTTTTTTTCCCGTTCGGATTCCGTCATGGGCACTCCTCCTGTCGCGTAAAGGTCATGCGGCCCCGGCAGGCGGGGCCGCTCCGGCGGCCATGTTCCCGCGTGGCATCTCACCCCCACGGGCGTGGGGAAGACCCGGACGTGGAAGCCGTGGACATCGGCGTCCAGGAAACACCCCCACGAAGGTGGGGAAGACCGCAGCCAGCTCAAGGTCAACGATCCCCAAAAAGAAACACCCCCACGGGCGTGGGGAAGGTCATCCACGCATCAACGATACAGGGTGACTTGCCGTTCCGTATACTCTTTGACGGGCCCGAAGCGGAGCGGGACGTCCCGCAGCGTCCAGACCTCGTCGCCGTCGTCGTGTGCGCCGTCGCGCACGGTCAGCACGCCCGCCCTCCCCTTTTGGGCGGCCAGCGCATCGGCTGCGGCCAGCGCGTCCGCTTCCGCGGCAAAGACGCCGCGTCCGATGCGGTCCGACGGCGGGCAGTTGCGGCGGCCCAGCGAGAGTTCCCAGACCGGGTGGTCCAGCGCCTCGGCCAGCGCCTGCGCCTCGTCCGGCGGCAGCTCCAGCGCGCAGGCAAAGGCCATGTCCTGCAAATAGTGGCGATAGGTCATCTTGGCCCCGGAGCCGACGGGCTTCTTGCCCTCGGAGGTCCTGGGCACCATGAGGGTCTGCCAGGGGTGGCCGTCGTCATAGCCGCTGCCCACCATCTGGAAGTCCACCAGCAGGGGGGGCGGCTTTGCTCCGCCGCCCTCCTGCCGGGCATAGGTCCGCACGGTCTGCGTATGGGTCGCCATATGCGCCAGCCATTCCCGCTGCTCCCCACTCCGCCCGGCGGCGCAGCAGAGCAGGCCCAGCACGCCGGAACGGGTGGGAAAGGGGAGCGTCGTCCGGTTGCCGTAGCGGGAATCCGCTCCCCAGGATTGCAGCGGCCCTTCCAGCCAGAGGAGCAGGACGCTCATGCTGCCGGCTCCATGAGGCTGGTGAGGGTCGTGCGCAGCACGTCGCACACGGCGTCGATGGAAACGCCCTCCGCGCCGCCGTAAGTGACTTCGGCAAGCCGGCCGTAGAGAGAACCGGCAAGCTCCGCCTGCCGGGCCAGTCCGGCATCCAGCGCCTTCATGCTCGGGGCCAGCCAGCCGCCGCCCTGCGCCATGCGCACCGGCGTCTCAAAGGAAAGCTGCATGCGCTGGCCGCGCCGCACGAGGATGCGCGCGTAGTCCCAGGGGCAGGCCCCGGATTGCGTGCTTTGCCGCGCCGCCGGGACGGCCAGATAAAGCGCCCGGGTGAAGCCGTTCACGGCGCGCTCCAGATCGTCGCCGCCCAGATTTTCCCAGAGCTGGCCCAGATCGAGGGAGATGTAGCGGTAATAGGTGGCGGCATTGTATTCCAGCGTGCCCATGTGGCTGGAACCGGGCACGGCGTCGGAATCATCCTTCACAAGGCGGGTGTAGTCGTCCAGCGCGGTGAAGAACTCTATCTCATTGACCACCTGATGCGTGGACAGGGCATGGGCAAAGGCGGCCGCCGCCTGCACGTTGACCGCGGCATCCTGCGCCACCATGCGTCCGAACAGGGCGATGTCCAGCCCGTCCGCCGCGCTCCTGGCGCAGGACAGGCATTTCCTGAGTTTGGCCTTTTCCGTCTTGGGCAGGACGGGCTTTTCCGTTGCGGCGTCCCCTTCCTTTTTCCCCTTCTTGGGCTTGGCGGCTTCCAGCGGCAGGACAAAGTCCGTCTCCGCCGCGTAGGCCGCCAGCCGTTCCACCTCCTGCCGCGAGATGAAGAACAGCGTATCGTCGGTGAGGGCCCCGGCGATGGCCTCGCCGCACTGGATGGCGCGATCTTCGGGCGCGTCCAGCGCGCGGCAGGCGTCGGCGATCATCTCGGCAAGGCGCTTGGTGCGTATGCCCGTGGCAAAGCCGAGGTCATGCAGGGCCAGGCGCACTTGCCGCTTCCAGCACTGCGAGCTGACGCGCGCCCGCGGCACGCCGCCCACAAGGGCGCTCTTGGGCGCGCCCACGTCGTCCCGGTTGAGACAGGTGACGGGAAAGGATTGCAGGATATGGAACTCGATGGCGATGCCCTTCAGAGGATTGTTGTTCATGGTATGTCTTCCTTGGCAAAAAGTGGCTGAAAAATATGTTCGGGCCGCAATACGGCCGGATCAGACAAGAGCATTTTCAGTTTGAAACGCTTCACGTTTCAAACCATACGGCCTGGCGTTTTGCGGAAAAAACGCGGTTTTTCCGCTCACTTTCGGCCGGGCGGCGCTGTGCTGCCGCCTCGCATTTTGCCTTTTTCAAAGGCAAAATGCTCAAGGGGAACGATCTGCAACAGGCCGCAGCCGAAGGCGCGGGCGCGCCCGATGCCCTGACAGGCGGCCCGGACAAAGGCTTCCCGTTCCGTCACCGTCAGCTCGCCTGTCAGGGTGGCGCGGGCGATGGTGGCCGTGGCATCTCCCTTACGGAAGCGGTCCACCTGTACGTCCGTCACCTGCAGGGAGCTTTCCTCTACGGCAAAGCCCCAGCCGGGGCCGTGGCCGCAAAACCAGTCCGCTATGGCCTCACGGCCGCGCACCGGCACGATCCTGCCGCTGCGGTTCTCGCGCCGGACGGGGTTCACGATGACCTCGAAGGCATAGCGCTCCGCCTGCAGATAGCTTTCCGGCAGGGAGCGCGTCTCCAGCGTGCCCCACTGCGGGGCGCGCGGCGGACGGTCCGACAGGATGATGACCTGGTTCACGCCCTGCCGGACGCCCTTGTCGGCAAAGAGGATGCCGCTGCTGTCCTGTTTGTCCTCTCCCCGCACGTCGTCAAAGAGAGCGTAAACGATGCGGTGCAGGGAATAGGTATCCGTCCAGCGCAGGGCGTGCCGGTCGGCGGGGTCGAGAAGATAGCGGCTCAGCAGGCGCATGTTCCCTCCTCCGCTGTTTCGGCCTCGACGTCATAGCCGTAATATTCCTGCGCCCAGCGCAGGCGGATACGCCGGCGCGCGTCGTCGGAAGGGAAGGCCAGCAGTTCGTCCAGCAGGCGCGCATGACAGAGCGGCACTTCCTTCGCCGCCAGGAACGAAAGCAGCGGCCGCAGCACGCGGCAGACTTCCTCCTGACAACGGCAGACGAGCAGACGCCGCAGGCGCGCCGCGCCCTGCTCTTCATCTTCCACACAGTGCCGCAGGGCCGCGCCCAGGCCGAGGTCGCCGTCCTGCCCGCGTTTGTCGCGGCTCAGGGCCGCGCCGATGAGGGCAAAGGGCCGCCGTTCCTCATCCTGCTTCAGATTGACGCCCAAGGCGCAGAGGATGCCGTAGGCGTACGGCTCGGTATCGGGATTGTCGGCCCGCCGCAGGCGGGCGGCGAAGCCCTTGTCCTGCGCGCACTGTTCCAGTATGGCGGTCACGATGTGCTGTAACCGCGTCGGTTCCCATTTTTTCATAAGCTGTTATCCTTTGCCTGTTGTCTGTGTGCGCCGGGAAAAGGGGCGATGCCTTGCCCAGATCGTCAGCTGGCGGGCCGTCTCCCGCGGGCAGGCGCGGGCATAGCAGTCCCGCACGCAGCCGCGCAGCGTGCGGATGAGCTCTTCCCGCTCGTCCGGCTCCTCAGGGCCGCAGGCCGCCAGCAGCGACGGGAAATGCCGTTCCGCCAGCTGCCAGAATTCCCGGACGGCGCGCTCGGCCCACTGCGCGTCGTTTTCGGCCTTTTCGTCCCGGTAGTAGCCCGCGACGGCGGCATAGACGGTGCTCCCCAGCTGTTCCACCTGCTCCATGACGGTCCGCAGGTTGTGGAACCACTGTTCGTCAAGCGCCATCAGCGGGAGGGATATCTCCGACTCCACCACATCGTCCGCTCCGCTGAGATACTGCTCGCCCGCATTGCTGCTCAGGTGGATGCCGCCGGACCAGATGGCCGCCTCCTTCAGCGCGTCCGGGGCCGCCTGCCCTGCCCGCTTCAGGCGCGGCAGACACCAGTCCAGTTGCAGGCAGCGCATGCCCTGCGTCGAATCCGGCCGCAAAAAGCTCAGCAGCGCGGGCAGCATGCGCCAGGGGCGTTTCTGCGGATCGGCCCAGAGCATCTTGGGCTTTTTCTGGGAGCGGTCCCCGGTGACGCTGGGGTCCACCATGCCGCCTTGCAGATAGTCGGGATGCTGGATGCCCTCCACGCTGTGCACGCCCGCTTCGGTCAGCAGATAAAAGCGGGCCAGCGGCACAAGGCGTCCCATGAGGCTGCGCTTGAGGGCCTCGGCCACATCGTCCGCCTCGCCTCGCGGCATGCGCTCCCAGGGCGGCGTGCCCACACCGTTCTCGTAGAGCCGTTCTTCGGCCAGCTCATCCCGCGTCAACAGATTGCGCCAGACGGTCTCTCGCAGGGAGGGCCCCAGCACGAAGGAATGGAGCAGGCCCAGAGCGCAGATGGCCGGCCCGGCCTTGGCGCTGGAGCTCTTTTCGATCCCCGGCGAGAGCGCCACCGCCTTGTCCACCTTTTTGCCGCTGAAGCAGCAGGACATATTGACCAGCAGCAGGAGCGCCTTCTGTCCGTCGTCCAGGGGCCGTTCCACCTGCGACTGGAAGAGGACGGACGTATTGCCGCTGGCGATATGGGGCAGCAGGCTGCCGTAGGGCACGATCTTGGCTCGCTCCACGGCGGGGAACTGCAAAAAGGGTTGCGGACCGTAGAGCCAGAAGGCCTCATGCCACCGCTCCAGATAGGCAAGGCAGGCCTCGGCCAGTCCGTCCGGGCCGAGGGCCAGCCATTCGGCCTCGTCGGCGGGCGTGTGCGCGGCCTGGGCGATGGCCTGCAACAGCTTGAACAGGGCGATCTTTTCCAGCGGCGTGCCGCCGGGAACGCCCGGCCAGTAGCGGGAAAAGACCTCCCGCAGGCTTGCCCGTCCCGTCCCGGCAACGGGGATCCAGGCTTCGTCCACAAGGTTGAAGCGTCGTTCCTCTGTCATCTCGCCTCCTTTTTTCGCAGGCTGTAACCAAGCTCTTCATCGTATCGGGCGGGACGCGGCAGGGGGCTGCCGTCCTCGTGGCGCAGGCTGCCGTCTTCCGCCATGCGCGCCGCCCGGGCGTTCCACAGCCAGCCTTGCAGCCAGCCCGCCACATCACGCGGCGCGGCGTCACGGGGCATGCGTACGCTGTTGCGGGCAAGCGCCAGTGCCGCCTCCCGTTTCACCTGCCAGCGGGCAAGCCGCTCTTCCCGCGTGGAGAGGTCCGGCAGCGGCGGGAGCGTCAGCTCGCTGCCGTCCGCCAGCAGGAGCCGGCGCGCGGCGGCATCCCATCGACGGTACAGGAGCACGTCGGTCTCTTCCCGCTCCTGCCAGCGGGTGGGGACGTTATCCTCCTCGATGATCTTTATGGTGGTGGACTGTCCCAGCTGGGCCAGACGGCGCAGCATGTCCCGGCGTTCCATGAGTTCCCGGCGGACGGCCGTCACGGCGGGCAGCGTCTCTTCCCGTTCCGCATAGGTGGCCTCCAGCAGGGGACGGATGTCCTCCGGCAGGCGGACGCTTCCCCTCCCCTGCCAGACTTCCAGACTGCGTAACAGCACATAGGGCGCGTACACATGGCCGGACAGGCCGAAAGCGGCCTTGGGCCTCTCGACGGCCTCCGTCAGTCCGGGATGCAGCAGGCAGGCCCGACGGCGGGCGGCGGCGGGACGCGGCGTGCGCTCCCCGTGCCGCCAGAGCCGCCCCAGCCGCTGGAAGAGCATGTCCGTGGGACAGAAACGGCTGATGAGCAGGTCCGCGTCCAGATCAAGGGATTGTTCCGCCACCTGCGTGGCGACCACGATGCCGCCCGCCGTCCCGCGCTGCGGGGCCGCGGGATGCAGAAAATCCGTCCAGCGCGTTTCCTGCCGCTCCCGGTCGGCAGGCGTGAAGCGCGAGTGCAGCAGACCCACGGCAAGGCCCGGCATGGCGGCGGCCCGCGCGGCCAGCAGTCGGTAGCGCTCCTGCGCCTCGGCCACGGTATTTTCCAGCCAGAGCACGCGCTCGCCCCGCTCCGCCCGTTCCAGCGCCTCTTCCACCGCGTCCTCCTCCGAGGGATGGGACAGCGCGACCTCCGCCGTCGCGCCGCCCGCGCAGGGAATCTCCCGCGCCGGTGCGTCATTGGGCGCGGCGCTGATCAGGGGATACGCGTCGGCCCCGGCCGTGGCCCCGGGCAGCAGGGAGGCCCGCCGCCGCGCCGTGAGGGTGGCGCTCAAAATGATGACCGTGCAGCCCTGTTCCCGGAGCTGGGCCGTGAGGGCGTCCAGTATGGTCCCCGTGTAGGCGTCGTAGCTGTGGACTTCATCGAGGATGACCACTTTGCCGGCCAGCCCGAAGGTACGCAGGGCCCCGAAACGCACGTTCAGGGCCGACAGCAGCGCCTGGTCCACCGTCCCCACGCCGAAGGGAGCCAGTATGCCCCGCCTGCCGACGCTGAACCAGGCCTGACCGGGGGCGGCCTCCTCGCCCATGCGCTGTTGCCGGAAGCGCTCCAGCCAGGCCTGGCCGTGCAGGAGCATGGCCGTGCCGCCGCCGTCGAGGATGCGCTCCAGAAAGGCGTCGACGCGCGCATGGATGCGGTTGGAGGTCAGCCGGGTGGGCAGCGCGAAATAGAGGCCGCAGGCCTTGCCCTGCGCCAGCAGGCGGTAGGCCGCGTACAGGGCGGCCTCTGTCTTGCCCATGCCCATAGGCGCTTCCAGCACAAAGACGCCCGGTCCGCTGACCGCCTCATACAAGGCCGTTTGCGCCGGGCGCGGATCAAAGGAAAAGATGTCCGCGAAGCTCAGGCCGGGACGGACGCGCGGCCAGCAAAAACCGGCCTCGTCCACGGCGCGCTCCACCAGCGGATGCCAGTCCTCGGCGGGATCGTCAAAGAGCGGCCCGGAGGCGATCCAGTCCGCCGTGATGGTCAGGCCGCAGAGCATGCGCTCATGGCGCGGCGCGATGTCCGGCCAGCGGGTGGACTCGCCCAGCAGACGGCGGCAGATCTGATGGCGCAGCTCCCGCCAGTGCGGGCCGCCGTTGAGGGCGCTTTCGGCTATATCGCTGATGGTGCGCGCGTGATGCGCCCCCACGATGCGCGCCAGCACGGCGGGCGCGCCCAGCGCGGCAAGGCAGGCCCGGCTGACGGCGGCATGGCCGCCTATCCTTTCTTCCTGCACCATGTCGGCCCTGGCGAGTTCCGGCATTTGCCGCCAGGCGTCGCCCGTTATCTTTTCGTAAAGTTTGGCTTGAAACGGAGGATAGACCTTGCCCACATCGTGCAGGCGGGCGGGGATGTCCGCCCCCGGCGGCAGCAGGCCCGGCACAACGGCCTCAAGGCGCGCGGCCAGACAGGCGGCGACAGCGCCCGCGATGCGGCAATGATCCTCGACGGTGCGCCCGGCGGCGCAGCCGTCGGTGAGCGTGCGCGTCTTGGCAAGACAGCGCTCCGGCGGGAGCGCGGGGACTGGCGGGGACGTGGCGGCTGTGGCGGTATGCGGAGCTTTCATATCTCCACATATAACAGGCTATACCTATTTTGTGAAGCGAAGCGGGACGCCGGCAATACCGGAATCCGGCCCCTTTCTGTCAGCACCGGCCCCCCTGCCGCTGTTCCCGGCGGCGGGCGACGGCCTGCTGCCAGATGTTTTCCCGCATCAGGGTACGGAGGAAGTCCAGGGCGTCCGGGGTGGCGAGCAGATCGCGGAAGGACGGGCTGCCGTGTCTGAGGGCCATGCCCGCGCCGGTCTGGAAGGCCTTCTGGTAGAGCATGTCCCAGGTGGGGCGGCTGCCGGTCTCCGCAAGGCCGATCAGGCGCGTGTCGGCGTCCAGCACGCTGTTTTGCAGTGTGGCGAAATGCTTCACCTGTTCGGCGGGAGTGAAGGCCGTGCCGAAACGCTGGTTGAACTTGTCCACGATGTCGGAGAGGCTGGCGAATTCCCTGGGGGCCGGTGCGTCCGTTTCGCCCCTGATGGCCGCGAAGCCGGACGCCGAGGGGAGGATGATTGACAGGAGATTGAATATTTATTATTTTTATAATAAATCTCTGATCATGGAGGGCCACATGCTGAACGGGACAGAAGTCGCCAATCTGTTACGGGAACGGGGTTTTACTCATATTTACCATGCCAACACTGCCGCCACTGCGTTGAGCTTTCTGCGGAATGGAGGGTTGCTCTCGCGGCAATATGTGGAAAGCAGTCCGGCGACATCTTTCCAGACGATTCAGGCATCCGATACGAAGGACAAGCAGTTTGGCATTTATAATGATATTTTTTTTGATGCAAAAAATATCTGGGAATGCAACTGCATATGCTTTTATGGACCAGTTATTTTCGAATATGCTATACAAGTATTGGAGGGAAAGAGTAATGTTGCCATAATGAAAAAAAATCCGCAAAATTGTGAAAGTGAGCCTGAATATTTCTCGAGTTTTCTTGAAGTTACCGAAAAACACTTTGTCCCTGAATATTGGGAATTCGGCGAGCATATCACTTTGCGTCATCAGTCAAAAGTTGACTTTACATATCTTCAGCGCGTCATCGTCTACATGCCGCCGGAAAATATCGATTTGAGCATCAGTGATCCTCGAAATAGTCCTTATGACGCCTGCGAAGATCTGCGCCGCGCATGTTCAGCTCATCGCATTGCACATGAGGCGAAGCAGATGACCAAAGCACAGTGGGATGCCATAACCGCTGTTGGTCGCTTTTACGGTTTCAGGTCGTGTGTCCCTTGCTGCGTATCATAACCTTTCAAAAACGGATCCCCGATGGGGGAAGAACATGCGCTCATAAAGTTTGGCGGCGTAGTCATCCGTCATGCCGGCGACATAATCACAGATGATGCGATCACGGAGGGTGGCATCACTGTTGCGATAGATTTCCCTGGTCGTCTCGGGCAGGAATCGCTCCGGGTCCATGCTCAAGGCATCAAAAAGCTCAATGACGATGCGCTGCCCCTTGAATTCCAGTTGCTGAACGGAAGGCGACTTGATGACCAGTGTGGTAACGATTTTTCCGAGATATTTTTGCAGCCGGGAAAAAGGCTCCTCAAGGTGCGCATTCAGCGCAAGCAGCTCGGAGGAAAAATTCGGGTCATAGTGCAGCCGGCAATGGATGATGCAAAGATGGATCAGGCGGCCGATACTTGCCTTGCGTGTACAGGGATCAGCAGAAAAAAGATTTTGAAGGGTCGTGCTGATGGAGTCGCAGCCTGGGAATTCCTTTTGCAGGTCGCTGTCGATCTCTTTCAGGAAAGCATCCGTGCCGCCGATCTTTTCCAGCGCTGGCCAAAAGTTTTCCCGTGTGATGAGTTTGAGCGAAATGGCATCTTCCAGGTCATGGACGCTGTAGCAGATATCGTCGGCTATCTCCATGATGGAGGCATCCAGCGAATGGTAGTAGCGGAGTTTCCCCTCCTCATACGGGGGATCGATGAAGCGCCGCTTGTCTTCTTCACTCAGGGGATCGAGTATCCATTCGACGACATCTTGTTCCGTATCCAGATAGCATTTCGGTGGTTTATAGTCGTCTTTCTTGATCAGCCAGGGGATGCTGGGCGGCTGGGGATAGTCCAGGCCCAAGCGCTTGCAGGCCGTACCATATGAAACAGGATATTTGAGCACGCCCAGCAGCAGACGCCGCGTAGGGTTGAGCCCATGATCCCGCACATATTTTTCCAGTAGTGCGAGGATACGCAGGGTCTGGCCGTTCCCCTCAAAGCCGCCCTTATCACGCATGCAATAATTCAGGGCCGCTTCCCCTCCGTGCCCATAGGGCGGATGCCCTAGGTCATGCGCCAGACCAATGGCGCTGCTCAACTGAGCATCAAACAACCCGCGTATACGGTACCGAGTAAAGGGGACCGCAGCAATGGGGGAATACACGTTACCGGTCTGCCACTGGCGAAGCCAATCAGCAATAGCTGCGCTGACTTGCGCAACTTCCATGGAGTGCGTCAGGCGGGTACGATAAAAATCACTGTCGCCCAAGCCAAGGACCTGCGTTTTTCCCTGAAGACGTCGGAAAGCCGCACAGTGGACGATACGGGCAAAATCCCGGCTGTATGCATCGCGCGGCTCATTTTCCCGTTCGATATTTTTTCCCCGGCGCATTGTCCACAGGTCATTTGCTTGTATGGGCATCTTGGTCATCTCCTCTGAGGGTTTGCTCTCGTTGGACAAGATCCTCATCCATTAAAGCTTATGCATATTTATAAGTATATACTTATTGCGTCCTAGGGGCAATAGGACGGGAAGGGAGCATTTTGCTTGCGGGCAGATTGCCAAACGAAAGTTGACACAAACCGTATCTTCGGGAAATTCCTGCCGCAGGCGCCCCGCAATTTGCTCCGGGGACCAATAACTCCTCAATCTATCTTTTGAGGCACGCCAGTCGGCCAGCCTTTGAGCGGCCTGTGCATCATACCTGCCGTTTTTATTGGCGTTTCGTCGAACTTCCTTTGAAATGGCCGCCGGGCTGTAGCCGAGGAGATCGGCGATGCTCCTGAGGGATTTTTCCCCCAGAAGCCGCTCTATGATTTCTCTGTGAGTTTTGGTAAGGTGTTTTTGCCCCATGACAGTTCCTCGTTGTTGAGGTGTTTGTTTGCAAAATAACTGCCATGGGGCTTTCTTTTTTTGGCAAGCCCTCTGTAATTTTCAATTTACAATCTGCCGACCCGCACCATATGTGGAAACGGAAGACACGCACGCCATACGCCGGATAGCCTCATGATGTCCCTTGCCTCAGGGCCCTCGTCATTCATGCGACGGGGGCCCTGTTGTCGTGCGGCCGCGGATCATCGTCCGCGACAAGGCGGAGGACGTTTTTTTGACTTCCTGTGAGAAACGTGATACCCGCATGCCCTCGATACGGGGAACTGTGCGGTGGGTATGGCGTTTTCCCGGCGTGCATGGAGAAGCGTTCAGCGGATCCCATGCGGGAGAGCCGGCACGACCGCTCAGGTGTGGAGCAAGGGCAAAAGCCCGCATGGGCATGGGGCGTTTTGCGGGGAGCGGTTTGGCCATTTGGTGGGATCGTCAGCCTCACAACAAGGAAAAGCTATGGCGGTCGGAGTCCTTCCCATTCGGCATGATGGCGTCTTGCTCGCCCTTATCATTCCGGCGGATTACCATGCGGAGGGGATACACTTTTTTACGCCTGGGAGTTTTTCCCAGCAGCTGGGGTACATGCGCCATCCCGCAGGCCATGCGATCCTCCCGCACGATCACAACCCTGTGCCGCGCACGGTCGAATGGACGCAGGAAGTCCTTTTCGTGCGCTCGGGGAAAGTGCGTCTGGACATTTACGCGCCCGGCAGCCGGGCCTATCTGGAAAGCCGGGTGCTGCTGCCCGGCGATGTGGTGTTGCTGGCCCACGGCGGGCACGGCTTTACCATGCTGGAGCCTTCGGAAATGATCGAGGTCAAGCAGGGGCCGTATGCCGGAGAGCAGGACAAGGAACGCTTTGCGCCCGCGGCGGCCGGATCCCTCCGCATCATCGGCTAGGCGCAAGCCGAAATCGCTTCCCAGGACGACGAACATACCATGAAAAAAGCACTGATCACCGGCATTACCGGTCAAGACGGCGCCTATCTGGCCGAATTCCTCCTGAACAAGGGCTATGAAGTCCACGGCATCAAGCGCCGCTCCTCCCTGTTCAATACGGATCGTATCGACCATCTGTATCAGGGCCCGCATCAGAAGGGCCGAAAGTTCGTACTACACTACGGCGATCTGTCCGACGCCGGCAACCTCATCCGCATCATGCAGGAGGTGCGGCCGGACGAAGTCTACAATCTGGCGGCTCAGAGCCATGTGCAGGTCTCCTTCGAGTCGCCCGAATATACGGCCAATGTGGATGCCCTCGGTACCCTGCGCCTGCTGGAGGCCATCCGTATGCTGGGGCTGGAAAAGACGACGCGTTTTTATCAGGCGTCCACATCCGAGCTGTTCGGCAAGGTGCAGGAGATCCCGCAAAGGGAGACCACGCCCTTCTATCCGCGCTCGCCCTACGCCTGCGCCAAGCTCTATTCCTACTGGATCACGGTCAATTACCGGGAAGCCTACGGCATGTACGCCTGTAACGGCATCCTGTTCAACCATGAATCCCCCGTACGCGGCGAGACCTTCGTGACCCGCAAGATCACCCGCGCTCTGGCGCGTATCCTGCTGGGGCTTTCGTCCTGCCTCCATCTGGGCAACATGAACGCCCGGCGCGACTGGGGCCATGCCCGCGACTATGTGGAGATGCAGTGGCTCATGTTGCAGCAGGAACAGCCGGAAGACTTCGTCATCGCCACGGGCCGTCAGTTCTCGGTGCGGGATTTCGTCAATGTGGCCGCCGCCGATCTGGGCCTGAGCCTTCAGTGGCAGGGCGAAGGCGTCAACGAGACCGCCACCGTCACGGCCATCGACGCCGACAGAGCCGCGCAGGCCGCACAGGGCAAGGCGGTCGGCATCAGGGTCAATGTCGGGGATGTCATCGTGCGGGTGGATCCGCGCTATTTCCGGCCGACAGAGGTGGAGACCCTGCTGGGCGACCCGGCCAGGGCTCAGGCGAAACTGGGCTGGGCCCCGCGCACGACCTTCGAGGAGATGGTGGAGGAGATGACCCGCCACGACCTTCAGCTGGCCCTGCGTGACGCCGTGGTGGCAGGCGCGGGCTTCACCAGCTACAAGCACGAGGAATGACGCGGCCCTGCCGCCCTTCCCTCTCGCTGGCGCGGGCGCTGCTTCCGACGTGCCCGCATGGAGGATCTCATGTTGCAGAAAGACGGAAAATTCTTCGTCGCCGGACATCGCGGGCTCGTGGGCAGCGCCATCTGTCGCGCGTTGCGGCGTGCAGGCCACAAAAATATCTGCGTCCGCAGCCATGCGGAACTTGATCTGCTGGAGCAGCAGGCGGTACGCGACTTCTTTGCCGCGGAAAAACCGGATTATGTGATCCTTGCCGCGGCCAAAGTGGGCGGCATCCATGCCAATGCGACCTATCCGGCCCAGTTCATCTACGAAAATCTGCAGATACAGAACAACGTCATCCACAGCGCCTGGCGGAATGGCGTGAAAAAGTTCCTCTTTCTGGGGTCGTCCTGCATCTATCCCAAGCTCTGCCCCCAGCCCATCCGGGAAGAATATCTGCTCACCGGCCCGCTGGAACCCTCCAATGACGCTTATGCCCTGGCCAAGATCTCCGGCATCAGGATGTGTCAGGCCTACCGGCAGCAATACGGTTTTGACGCCATCAGCGCCATGCCCACCAACCTGTACGGTACGGGCGACAATTACCACCCGGAAAACAGTCACGTCATCCCGGCCCTGATCCGTCGCTTTCACGAGGCCAGGCTGGCCGGCCTGCCCGAGGTGCGCATCTGGGGCACGGGAACGCCCCTGCGGGAGTTCCTGCATGCCGACGACATGGCCGACGCCTGCGTGTTCCTGCTGGAGAACTACTCGGATCTGCCGCACGTCAATGTGGGCAGCCAGCAGGAGATGACCATCATGGACATCGCCCGTCTGGTGGCCAGCGTGGTGGGATATGAAGGCCGGATACTCACTGATCCGTCCAAACCTGACGGCACGCCGCGCAAGCTCATGGATTCCGGCAAACTGTTCGGCATGGGCTGGCGTCCGCGCATTGGCCTGGAAGAGGGCCTGCGCGCCGCCTATGCGGATTTTTTACACTACGCTGCGGGATAAATCCATGTCGTATGAACTCATCATCGAAGCCGGGCGGACCGAACGCCAGTACTGGAAGGACCTCTGGCGCTATCGCGAGCTGTTCCTCATCCTGACCTGGCGTGATGTGGCGGTACAGTACAAGCAGACCGTGGTCGGCATCCTGTGGGCGGTTTTGCGCCCCCTGCTGACGATGGCGGCCTTTACCATCGTTTTCAGCAAGATCGCCAAGCTGCCCGCCGAGGGGGAGGCCCCCTATGCGCTCATGGTGTTCGCGGCCATGCTGCCGTGGCAGCTCTTTGCCACGGCCCTCGGCGCAACGGCGAACAGTCTCGTTCTCAACAGCAATCTGGTCGCCAAGATCTACTTTCCGCGCATCATCGTCCCGGCCGCGACGCTTGGCGTGGCCGTCGTGGACTTTGCCATCTCATTCGTCCTTCTGGGCGGCATGATGTGCTGGTATCAGTATCTGCCCCCCGTGCAGATACTGGCGGTGGTCCCGCTGACCCTTCTTGCGGCGCTGGTCGCCCTGGGGCCCGGGCTCATCCTCTGCGCGCTCAACGTCACCTATCGCGATTTTCGCATCATCGTACCGTTCATCACGCAATTCGGGCTCTATATTTCGCCGGTGGGCTTTTCCTCGAGCATCGTCCCCGCGGAGTGGCGGGTGCTCTATGAATGCAATCCCATGGTCGGCGTCATTGATGGTTTCCGCTGGGCCGTGCTGGGCAATACGGCCTTTCCCGAACGCGCGCTGATCATCAGCCTTGTCTGCGCCGTTGTCTTCCTGCTGCTCGGCATACGGGTGTTTCGCCGAACCGAGCGGACCTTTGCGGACATCATCTAGGGGACGCCATGAAGCCGATCATTTCCGTCGAGGACCTGGGCAAAAAATACGTCATCCGCCACCAGTGGCGAAGCAATTACCGCGCCCTGCGCGACGAAATCATGCAGTTCCCCCTGAAGCTGCTGCGCGGCATGCGGCAGGAGAAGGAGGAGTTCTGGGCGCTCCAGAATGTCGGTTTCGACATCATGCCCGGAGAGCGCGTGGGCATCATCGGCCGCAACGGCGCGGGCAAATCGACGCTGCTCAAGCTCCTTTCCCGCATAACGATCCCGACGTCGGGTCGTATCTGCCTGCGCGGCCGCATCTCCAGCCTGCTGGAAGTGGGCACGGGCTTCCATCCCGAGCTGACCGGCCGTGAGAACATCTTTCTCAACGGCGCCATCCTCGGCATGAGCCGGGCGGAAATCCGCCGCAAGTTCGATGAGATCGTGGACTTCGCCGGCGTGGAAAAATTCCTGGACACGCCGGTCAAGCGCTACTCCTCGGGCATGTACGTCCGCCTGGCCTTTGCCGTGGCCGCGCATCTGGAGCCGGAGATACTCATCGTTGACGAGGTGCTGGCCGTGGGCGATGTGGAATTCCAGAAAAAATGTCTCGGCAAGATGGAACAGGTCGGCAAGGACGGCCGCACGGTGCTCTTTGTCAGCCACAATATCGAGTCCATTTCCCTGTTGTGCACCAGGGGGATCGTTCTTGCAAACGGCCGGATACTCCATGACGGCGATATACAGGGGGCGCTCGCTGCCTATCGGGAAGACATCCTGCATGCGTCCCACGAGCTCGACCATCTGCTCCATGAGGGCAACGGCGATTTTCGGCTGACGGGCGTAGAGGTGTTCGGCATGAAGGACGGCGCTCCCCGACCTGTGGAGACCGGCCAGGATATGCATTTGCGGCTCGTCTACAGCCCCGGCAAGGCGGGGAGCGGCAAGGAGTTCGGCAAGATGACGCTGGAGGTCCGCATTTCGGACATGCTGAGCCGGTCGGTCATCTGGGTCAGTACGGCGGCCTATCCCGAAAAGAAGACCGGGGTGCAAACGCGCTTCACCTTCCCCAAACTCCCCCTGATCCCCGGCGATTACTTGTTGAACGTCTGCGCGCATCGCAACTCCGAGATTGTGGACTGGATCCGTGATTATTCCTTCACCGTCCACCCGGGAGCCTATTACGGCACGGGGTACATCCCTTTTGCTCACCAGTCTTCGGTTTGCCATGACTTCTCATTTGAATGCGAGGACGACGCATGCTGAAAAAATTTTTGCGGCGCTGCCACAATGCCGTCAGCAGGGACATTGCCCAGCAGATGCTGGCGGCCCGCTTCTCTCTTTTTCTTTCGCCGCTGCTGCAGAACTGGGCCTATATCCCCTTCACCAACTGGGCGCCAGGCCCCGAGTTCCTCTGCCACATCGCCAATGAGATATGCATCAGGCAGCGCCGTACCATCGTGGAATTCGGCTCCGGCGTCAGCACCATACTCATGGCCCGGCTGGCAAAGATAAATGCGCTTGACGTGCGGATCTATTCCATCGATCAGAATCAGGACTGGCAGGATCGGGTCGCCGCCATCTGCGCCGCGGACGGAACGCTTGGGCCTGTCCATTTCCTGTGCCGCCCCGCCCGTCTGGAAGACGGAAAGCATGACGACGCTTTGGTCGATATGGTCATCGTGGACGGCAAGGCGGAAGCGGCAGCGGAAAACCGCGCGTCGGCGCTGGATTTTGTCGCCCCCCATCTGGGGCCTTCCTTCGCCATCTTCCTGCACGATACCGACAGGGCCGAGGAACAGGCCATCCTTGACGGCTGGAAGAAAAAGATCGCCTGCACGCACACCATCGCGGCGGATCGCTATGCCGTCCTCCTGAACGATGCGGCCATGTTCGACACCACTCCCCAGAACCTTTGCTGATAAAACCATGCCGGCGCCCATCGCTGTCTTTGCCTTCAATCGAGCCGACAATCTTGCACGGACCCTGCGGGCACTTTCGGAGAACGAGCTGGCGGATCAGTCCTCCCTCACCATCTTTTGCGACGGACCGCGCACTGAGGAGGAACGGCAAAAAACGGACGCCGTCAGGCGCATCGCCCGCGCGGCCAGCGGTTTTGCTGAGGTGACCGTCATCGAGCGTGAAGAGAATCGGGGACTCAAGAACAGTCTCATCGCCGGCATATCCGCCATCCTTGAAGCACATGACAGGATCATCGTCGTGGAAGATGACATCCTCACTTCCCCGTATTTCCTGAAATACATGAACGATGCCCTTGACTGTTACGCCGATGTCCCGAACGTCGGCTCGGTGAGCGGCTATTGCGTCAAGCACCGCTGCCCCGCCCCGCCAGAGACCTTTTTTCTCCGCGGGGGCGAATGCTGGGGCTGGGCCACCTGGAGGGATCGCTGGCGGCTCTACAGCCCTGACGGCGCGGCCCTGCTGCGCGAACTGCGCCGCAGGAAGATGACCCGCGCCTTCGATTTCGACGGCTGCTGCCCCTCGACGAAGATTCTTGAGGACGCCGTTGCCGGCAGGGTCGATTCATGGTTCATGATGTGGACGGCCACCCTTTTCCTGCGCGGGCTGTACACGCTGTATCCGTCCCGCTCGCTTGTCCTGAATATCGGCTTTGCCAGCGGAACTCATTCGCACAACGCGACGCACACGCAACAGGAGCTCGCCGCCGCGCCGGTGACGGTCCGTCCCCAGCCCGTCGCGGAGGATGCCGCCATGCTGCGTGAGGTGAAGCGGTGGTACAGGCAGAACATGAAGGAGACGTTGACGCGGAAAATGCGGATCCACCTCAAGGAGACCCTCGCTTCCCTCAGACGCGGAGGAATTCTGGCAACGCTGCACAAGATATCGCGCTATGTAGCAAGGCATATCAAAAAATAGGAGACCAGCCATGACGCGCTTCCTTCCCGTCTGCGAGCCCATGCTTGCGGGCAACGAGCTGAAATACGTCACCGATGCGGTCAGCAGCGGCTGGATATCCTCCGCCGGGAGCTATGTCGCCGCCTTTGAGCGGGCGTTTGCCGAATATTGCGGCGTCCGTCACGGTATTGCCGTCTGCAACGGGACTGTTGCCCTCCATCTGTCCTTGCGCGCACTGGGCGTCGGCCCGGGAGATGAAGTCATCATCCCGGATTTCACCATGATCGCTTCGGCACTGGCCGTCTGCTACTGCGGCGCCAAACCTGTTTTTGTGGATGCCGATCCCGCCACCTGGAACATGGACATCACGGCGGTGGAGCGGCGCATCACCCCGGCAACCCGGGGCATCATGGCCGTGCACATCTTCGGCAATCCCTGCGATATGGACGCGCTGGATCAGCTTGCCGGACGTCACGGACTCTGGCTCATGGAAGACGCCGCCGAAGCGCACGGCGCGCGCCATAAGGGGCGTATGACCGGCGGGCTGTCCCGCATCGCGGCTTTCAGCTTCTTTGCCAACAAGAACATCACCACGGGCGAGGGCGGCATTGTCGTCACCGATGACGACGAGCTGGCGGCGGCCTGCCGCTACTACAAGAACATGTGCTTTCCCCTTGATGCGCCGCGTACCTATCTGCATGCCCACATCGGCTACAATTACCGCATGAGCAACCTGCATGCGGCCATCGGGCTGGCCCAGACCGAGCGTGCCGACGCGTACACGGCCCTGCGGCAGGCGCATGGCCGGCAGTACAGGGAACGGCTGGCCGCCATTCCCGGCATCCGTCTCCAGCAGGATGCCCCGGACGGGGAAAACGTGCATTGGATGAACGGACTGGTGGTCACGCCCGAGTATGGACGCACGCGCGAGGAGCTTATTGGGCATCTGTGGGAAAAGGGCATCGACACCCGGCTGTTCTTCAACGGCATGCACCGTCAGCCGGCGCTGAAGGAATTCGGCTGCGATTGCGGCGGGGACTACCCGGTTTCCGACCTGCTGGCCGACAACGGCTTCTATCTGCCCAGCGGGAGCAACCTGCGGGCAGTGGGACCGGGTCTGCGACGTCATCGCCGCCTTTGCCCGTTAAGGAGGGACCATGACTGTCTTTGGCGATTATGCGCGCTATTACGATGTGCTTTATCAGGACAAGGACTACGCGGGCGAAGCGGATTTCGTCCTTTCCTGCCTGGAGCGCCGGCAGGGGACGCCTTGCACGTTGCTTGATCTGGGCTGCGGCACGGGGCGTCATGCCCTGGAGATGGCCCGCCGGGGCGTCGGCGTTACCGGCGTGGACATGTCCGCCACCATGCTGGAAATGGGCCGCCAGGCGCTGACCGCCGCGCCGGGTCTGCCGCCTGGCGTGACGCCGCCCCGCCTGCTGGAAGGCGATGCGCGGACCGTCCGGCTCGATGCGCGCTTTGACGCCGTGACCAGCCTGTTCCATGTGATGAGTTACCAGAATACGGAAGAGGACGCCCTTGCCCTGCTGGAGACCGCCCGCCGCCATCTGAAGCCGGGCGGCTGCTTTTTCTTTGATTTCTGGTACGGGCCGGGCGTGTTGACCGATCCGCCGGCGGAGCGTGAGCGCGTCATGGAAGATGCGCGGACGCGCGTCCGGCGGCATGCCCGCCCCGTACATCGCATCAGCGACGATGTCGTGGATGTCCATTACGACATCCGGTTGACGGACAAGGCCACGGGCCGTGAGTCATCCTTGCGCGAGGTCCACTCTATGCGCTACTGGTTTTTGCCGGAATTGCGCTATCTGACAAGGCAGGCAGGCTTTTCGCCTGTGACGGAAGGCGCGTGGCTGGCCCATGACATGCTCTCCGGCATGCCGTGGAATGCCTGGATGCTGCTGGCCTTATAACAATACGATTTATTATGCGTATAGCGATTATCCATTACCACTGGTTTCTGCAAATACACGGGAAGCAACTCATAAATGCTCTTGCAAAAAAGGGGGCGCATATTGATGCATATTTTATTGATATGATCGATATGTACGAAACTCTTGAATTTCATAAAAAAGTAAAAGTTTATAAAAGAAAAATAGATTCTTCTCCCTTGCGGATTCTATCAACATTTCTCCATCGCATCTATCGAAGACTACCTTTTTCCAGAAAAATTATCAGCTTATTTTTTGATATGATCTTACTAACCAGAGCAAAGTTCCTTCATTCCGCCAACAAATATGATTTATGTATCGGCATTGATAGCGGTGGAGGACTGATTGCACAAAAATTTTCTCAAGAATCTGGCTGCCCGTACATCTATTATTCACTGGAAATTCCTGATCAAGAAGATTTTAGTTATGAGCTGTTACTTGGCGCGATTTCAAAAAAATCTTTGGGAGCAATGGAGCAAGCGGCTGCTGTGTTGATACAGGATAGGAGCAGAGCTGACTTTTTATCACAGCGAGTTCAAGTTAAAAAATATATATTCTTGCCTGTTTCTGTAGAAAAAAATAATACAAGACGGGTGAAAATGGGGAAAATATGTTTGGCTTTCGGAAATAATCATTTCTTTAAAGAAGAGGATATCGTTGAACTTTCCCGGAAAACTCCCCAAAATTGGAAAATCCTTTTTCACAATACGAATTTATCACGCGAAAAAAAGATCATAGCAAAACATCATATCGATAATATCATCATTTCCGAGGGTTTTCTTCCCCAAAATGAGATTGAAGATTTGATAGCATCTTCTTCTGTCGGATTAGCTTTTTATGGAAGTTGGAGCGAAAATGAAAAAAGGATAATTTTTTCATCTGAGAAAGTTGCTCGTTACT
Organism: uncultured Desulfovibrio sp.; assembly: GCF_944324935.1. Lineage (GTDB taxonomy): Bacteria > Desulfobacterota > Desulfovibrionia > Desulfovibrionales > Desulfovibrionaceae > Desulfovibrio. The sequence continues at coordinate 24,098 of NZ_CALUYG010000033.1, forward strand.
TATCTCATGGTATACCGATAATTACCAACACGCTTGGGAATGCCAGTACTCTTTTTACTGAAATACCCTGTGGAATTGCTATCGAAGCTATCTCGCATATAGGCAGCGCGCTGCAAGAAATAGAAGTGGATTATGATCAGTTCTCATCAAATGCTTCTCTTGCTTTTGAGCGATACTACAATTTTGATACAAATTTCCAAAAAATATATCCAGAACTTCTGGGTATCAGCCATACAGCCATGCAAAAGCGCACCTAGCTTCATCCCCGCTTATCTTGTCCAGCAGGGCGGCAGACCGCGCCATTTCCTGACGGCATCGAGGAATGCGGCCGCCTTGGCCCGCCCCAGCAGGCGAAAGGCGTAGCTCACCAGACCAGCCTTGCACAGCATCCTGGCCCGGCGCGGCGTCCAGACGCCGGAAAAATGCCGCGCGGCGACACGGGCATTCTCCCAGGCGGCGGCAAACTGGTTCTCGGGGCGGGAGGAGATCCCCCCTTCCAGCATGACGCACACTTCGAACGGCAAGGCAATGGCCCGGCTGTCCTGCCATGTGCGGCAGAGAAAATCGTAATCCGCGCTTATCCTGAGGCTTGTATCAAACGGATGCGCCGCCGCCACTTCCCTGCGGATGACGATCCCCGGAAAGGCCGCGGGAGGTTCATATGCCAGGCGGGCCTTCCCGCCATGCAGCACAGGCGTGGACTGAAAGCGGCAACGCCCCCTCGCGTCCAGCATGCGTACGCTTCCGGCGGCAAAGCAGATGCCGGCGGCGGCCTGCCGCAGCAGCTCCGCTGTTTTGCCCAGAACGTCCGCGTCCGAGAGGCGGTCGTCGCTGCCCAGGAAGAGCAGCCACTGACCGCGTGCCCGGGCCACGGCCCTGTTCCAGGCGTCATAGATGCCGCTATCCCGTTCGGAGAGCAATTCGATGGCGGGGATGCCCGACGCCCGCTCAAGAAGCGCCAGCGTGCCGTCGCTCGAGCGGGCATCCTGCACCACGAGCTCAAAATCCCGGCAGTGCTGTTCCGACAGGCTGGCGAGCAGGACGGGGAGCGTTTCGGCGGCATTGCATGTTGCCGTTATGATGGAAAAAAAAGGGACTGTTGCCGTCATGCTTCCTCCTGCGGCTACCGTGCCCGTTCCGCACGCAGCCGCCTCCACAGGCGGAGCAGCTCGGACGGAGAGGTCATGATCTTGCGGAGCGTGGTGCCGCATCCCCAGAGCAGCACGCGAAAAAAATCCCACGGCGTGCGGGCAAGCACCCGACCGGCGGCATGGCGATGTCCATGCAGCTGGTGATACAGCTCCCGCATGGAAGCTGGCGACGACAGCCGCCAGCGCATCACGGCCCAGAGGTCGGGCCGCGCCGCCCGCTCATGGGCTCGCAGGAACTCGGGATCATCTTCCCAGTGGCGGGCGACGAGGATCCGGCTGTGCAGTCGCGACAGCGCCCATGTTTCCGCGGACATGGAGTGTTGCACGCTGCTCAGGCGTATACGGATGCTTACCAGCGGGCTGTCCACCCGCGCGACCGGCCCGTATTGTGCCAGGCGTGCCCACATGTCCCAGTCTTCGCCGAAATTTTCCCTTTCGGCAAAGAGACCGGCCCGCAGCAGCAGGTCTCGCCAGGTCAATACGGCAGAGGCGGAACCCACGACGGGGTACAGGCCCAGTCGTATGTTGTCAAATGTTGGCGGGATATCCATACCTCCCGCGTAAAGCGGGACATTGACAGGATGGCCCTGTTCATCGACGGCTTCGGCAAGCGTGTGTGAAAAGGAAAATCCGCCCTGCTCCATGACGGCAAGCTGGCGCGCGATCTTGTCCGGCTTCCAGAAGTCGTCCGCATCAAGAAAGGCCACAAGGGGCGATCTGGCGGCAAGGATCCCTCTGTTGCGGGCGGCGCTTGCGCCTTGGTTGGGGCCGTTCAGCAGTAAAATCCGCTTGTCTTTTGCCGCCATTGCGGCTACTTTTTTCGGACCGGCATCCGTGGAACCGTCATTGACGACAATAATTGTCCTGACGGGTACGGTCTGTTCCTGGACGGAGCGTATGGCCTGCTCGATAAATTCGGCGCAATTATACAGCGGGATAACCACATCGACATCTGTCACGATACACCCCTGTCTTTTCAGCATCATGCTCTCTCTAATCGCTCCCGTATGCAATGTCAATCGCATACCCTGGCGTCCCTCTGGCCCCATCAGAAGAAAGGCCGTGTCGGCAGGCGTGGCAGAGACAGCTTCCGGCGCACTGCCGCGCGGGCTGAGGCCGCTTGGCTGGCGGCGTTCGATGGAGCGCAGCCCGGCGGCCTGGCGCACACCCTCCCCTGCCGGCATATCCTTTCCATTGCGGATCGCCGGGAGCAGCGTCTCCGCACCGTCCCATCTCCGGCGATCAGGCGTCGTCATTGCCGGGCAATGGCGACATCATGCGGGCATGGTCAAGGGCGTTTTCTGGCTCAGGAAACAGGGAAGATACCCGTTCCCACAACGCTGTAGCGGATAGACCATCGCCATGTCTCTCATCTCGATCATCATCCCCGCCTACAATGCGGAAAGGTTCCTGCGGGAGACCTGCCGATCCCTTCTTGCCCAGACTTGTCCCCACTGGGAAGCCCTTATCATCGATGACGGCTCTCAGGACGCGACCGCGGATGTGGCGCGGGCATTCTGTGCCCAGGATGGACGCTTCCATCTCATCTCACAAGCCAACGCGGGCGTCTCCGCCGCGCGCAATGCCGGGATCGACGCGGCTCACGGCGATTTCATCGCTTTCCTGGATGCCGACGACATGTGGGAACCCAGCGCAGTGGCGCAATTTTTGGATATGTTTACATCCTGCCCCGAGGTGGATATCGTCTGGAGTGATGCCATTCGCTTTGACAGCGTCACCGGAAAGACAAGGCCCGTCATCTGGAAAAACTACCTGGCCACAGGGGATCCCTGGCTGGATATGCTGATACATCATTACATACCGATCTCCGGCGTCTGCTGCCGGGCCTCCCTTCTGACGCCCGACATGCGCTGGCGGACAGACATCACGCATGGCGAGGACAGAGACTTTTTGCTGCGCATCCTGCGTAACCATACCGCGCGGAAGCTTGCGATCCCGATTCTGCACAGCCGCGAACATGCCGCATCGGCCAGCCATAACGCACAGGCCGCCCTGCAGGGGGAACAGGCCGTCATGCGGGAACACCTTGCGGATGTGGGCATTCCCCGCCGCATACGCCGCAGGGCATGGTCAGCACTGGCTTTTCGCTGCGCCGTCATTTCGGCATTCGTCGCGCACGATCCCCTGGCCGCCATGCGGTGGTATGCACTGGCCGTCTTCCGCGATCCGCTCAATATCAATAATTACCTGCTCCCGTTGCGGAAAGCGTTCCTCTCACTGACCCATCGCCAACACGCGCAAAACAGTTCCATATGATGAAGATCCCGCGCTGCCTCTTTGCTACCCAGCATGCCGCATGGCCCTTTTTCCGGCAGACTGAAGACGGTCAGGGGCATATGTCAGCCTGCGTGTTTACGCTCGATCCCGGTGAGGAGACGGACTGGCTGGCCGTTTTCGATGAACCGCCCGCCGGTTTGCTGACGCGCGCTCCCAGGGAACGGCGCGTCGTCTTCATCACTGAGCCTCCAGAAGTGAAGGTCTACTCCCCTTTCTACCTGCGGCAGTTTGGGACGATCATCAGTCCCTATCCCATCCGCGGAGGGCATGCCTCCCGCCTTTTGCTGGAGAATCCCTGCCTCAACTGGCATTATGGCGTTGATGGTTCCTCGGCGGAGAAGACATCCAGGATCAGGACGTTGCAAGAGCTTCGCGAAATGCCTGTACCGCGCAAAACAAAACTGCTTTCCGTCATCTGCTCAACCAAGACGTTCACCGAAGCGCAAAGAAAGCGCATTACCTTTGTAGAGAAGCTGAAGGCTCGCTTTGGCTCGCAGATCGATATTTTCGGCCGGGGGAGACGTCCCATCGCTGATAAGGCGGAAGCCATAGATGCCTACCGGTATCATCTTGTCCTTGAAAATAACTACATGGATAATTTCTGGACGGAAAAGCTCTCCGATGCCTGGCTTGGCTATGCCTTTCCCGTGTATCTCGGCGCTCCCAACGCTCCCCGGCATTTTCCCCAGGGAGGCATGCTGGCGTTGCGTCCTGACGATGATGCCGGCAATCTCGATGTTATTGAACGGCTGATCGCGGAGGACCCCTGGGAATCTCGCCTGCCTGTCCTGCGGCAATGCAGGGACATGGTCCTTTCTGACAACAATCTCTTTGTCAGGCTCGATAAACTGATGCGGTGCGGTAACGAAACAGCCCGCCATTGCCCGTCATTGCCAAAGCCGCAAAAAATACATGGCACGGGGCGTCTATGTACAGCCCTCCTGTGCAGGGCCGCACGCTACGGCTTGTACACTCCCTTTGCCAGCTAGCATCATGGCCGATACCCCCCGCCTTGCCCTTTGCATCGCCACCGTCGGGCGCATCACGGAACTGGACAGGCTGCTGATCTCGCTGGAGCGGCAGACCCACGCCGGTTTCCACATCTATCTGGCAGACCAGAACGCGCCCGGCGTGCTGGACAGCATGCTTGCGCGCCATGCCTCTCTGCCGCTGACCCGTATCCTGCTGCCCTCACGCGGTGTATCGGCGGCGCGTAACCATCTGCTCCCCCTGGTCTCGGATGAGGATATCCTGGTTTTTCCCGATGACGACTGCTGGTATGCGCCGGACACGCTGGAACAGGTCGTGGCCGCCTTCCGTCGCCATCCTGAGGCCGGCGCCGTGCTCGGCTTCTGGACGCCCTCGCCTCAGGCAGCGCCGCCGAGCAATGTCGAGCGACAGCTCTCCGCCGCCGCCCTGTTTTCGCAAGGCGGGACCTGCGTGCAGTTTTATCGTGCCCAAGTCGTCAAAGGCCTTCGCTTTGATCCCAAACTTGGGCCGGGTACGGGCTTGCCCTATGGGTGCGGCGAGGATACGGACTATCTGCTGGAGGCCCACAAATGCGCGCCTGTCTGGCGCTGCCCCTCCATCCGCGTCTTCCATCCTTCGCCGAAAACGCAGATCCCGCCTGATGCCAAGATCGCCAGCTACGCTGCCGGGCGTATGTATCTGCTCAAAAAGCATGCCTTCCCGTTCTGGTTCCGCTGGGCCAATGTGCTCTTTCCCTTGTGCATGCTGCCGCTGGATGCCCTGCGCCAAGGCCGCACGGCCGCACGGTACCGCTGGAGGATGTTCACGGAAAGAAAACGTCACCTGTGAAGATGCTCCCCCCAACATATCCACTGTACTCTGGCAGCCGGTCCGCCCTCGTCCGCCTGCCTCGGCCGTCCGCATGCTGCCAGCCAGGCCACGGTATGGGCCAGCCGGGATCTCGCGGGCGCGGGCGCGTGCGAGTGTCGTCCAGGCTGCGGCTTCCCTTCGAGCATATATATCCAAGGCGGCATACGGGCCACGGCAAGCATGCGGACAGCGGCTCTCCATGCAGGCCAGCACATCCTTGGCGCCCTCTCACACTACCCGGAGTAGCCGGTTGCCCGTCAGGTCGGGCTTTTGGGGGGGGGCAGGCATCCTCGCCCTGCTCTCGCGGCGCGATCACGGCCCGCTTCGCCTTTTCCCCGCGGGTGCAGTTAATGGGGCTGCGATGACATTGGAAACGGTTTTGCTGCCAGGACGGCCGCAGGCGACGCATAGTCCTCCGCTGTAGGCTTGCTGGGCCGGCTTCCTGCTGGCAACATGGCGTGGCAGATATTCCCGAAAGATCCCTGAAGGCGACGGAACATGCCGTTGCGCCAGCGGAGGAAATGCGCGCGGAAGTGCTTTTGTGCGCCATGCCTGCGGGGCGGGAGCATTCAGACGCTGCGGAGTGGCACTGCGTCTGATGGCATGGGTAACGGACGAGGGCGCAGACCGACGGGAAAGGATGCGCGTGCCTTACTCGCCGGCAAGAACGTTTTGTCCTTGAAGAAGAGAAAACGCACGGCGGCACAGAGCCACCCAGTACCCCCCAGGCGGCAAACAGCATTTTTTCCGCGAAATGATAGGCCGTATAGGTGAAGCGCGAAGCGCTTCGAACTGAAAATTCTCCAATGACGCAGCGCTCCCCCCTCTGTGAACGCAGCCGCAGAAGGGCTTTTGCCCCGAATATGCGAGTGATTAGTGGTAGTGTCCAGAATTTTTCGCACATTCTTTGAGGCAGTCTAACAAGACAGGCAGGATTGGCCCGGCGCGGTCCTTG
>NZ_CALUYG010000034.1 GCF_944324935.1 uncultured Desulfovibrio sp.
ATGTCATGTCTGCTCATAACAAACAGGAAAGCAGGAGTCATTCAAGATGTCCAGCTTTTTTAGAAACAGCCCCTAGCGCGAAAAGGGGTTCCCCCTCCCGCACCCTCCCCTTCCCCAAACGCGCTTTATCGGGAAGGATGATATGCCGTGGCGGCTCGACGGCCGTTCTCCGGCCGCAGGTCCCCCGGCGGCTCTCTCCAGGAGCACACGAAATATGGCTATGACGGCGTACCTGCATCACCGGCGGAAAGTGCCGCACTTCCAGCCCGCAGACAGGCCCCGGACAAGGCATCCATTTCCGGGCCGTGATCCAGGCCGGCCAGATGCCCCATGCCGTGCGCCAGCAGTCGCAGAAGATGTTCCCGGCCACCCTGTCCGTACAGCAGGCACTCCCGCTGCCAGGTCGGCAGGGAAAGCACGAGTTGCCCCGGCAACGCGTCGTCCCCCGGGAAGGAAAGGACATTTGTCGGCCCGGAACAGCCCATATGGCGCCTGTTGCAGCGGGCCATTGCGCCATCGTCCACCAGATGCAGCGTCAGCGCGGGCACGGCATGACCGCGCCGCGCGACTTCCGCCTGCATACGCTCCAGCGCCTGCCGCAATTGCCGTTTGTCCAGATCGCACAGCCAGACATATGCCGCATCATGTATCAGTATTTCCACACTCATGGATGCCTCTTCGGGATTTCTTGCCGTCCGGCATGATGCACGGCCGAAAAATTGCTGCAATACATGAATCTAACGTGATAAAATAGAATGAGGAATACGCTTTGCCCTGGGGGAAGTGACGAGGATGCCTTTTCTCGCTTCGCTATGAACGAACAAGGCCCGCTCGCGCTGGGACGACTTGACGGACGCCCAGCAGAACCGTGCCTGTCAGGGCCTGCCGGCATCCATTTTACCTAGGGCAATGGATAAGCTCAATCATCCATACACGCTCCACTTGCCTTGGGGCGGGGTTGCCTGTCCCCGACTCTTCCCCTGATAAAAGCGCGCTGGGCAAGGAATGGGGGGCTTGGGAGGGAAGAATGGCGAGAACGCCTTTTCTCGCACCGCTGCGAAAAGGCTGGGCCCTCCCGCGCCAGCAGCGACCGAAAGGCGGCCCGAAGGGCCGTGCCCGTTGCGACGCAGGAAGCTACGGGCATCGACAACAGCGCGAGGGATTCCCCTTCCCCCCAAACAGACAGCGAATAGTGTCGGCAGGCCCTAGCAGCTGCGGGTCGGCTTTGCGCCAGCGGCCGGCTGGGGCATATCTGTTCCGTACAGCCCTCCAGCATGCGAAACGGCGGCCGGAGGCGGCGGGGCCTCTGCTCCGCTGCCGTGCCGCCCCTGCCCCGGAGCCGCCGAGCGGGCTTCCGGGCGGGGATCGGTCCTGCTTTCGGCCTTGCTGTCCGTTTTGGGGACGATGCCGCTGCTCTTGAGTTTGGCGTCAGGATACACGATGCGCTGATGGAAGATGCCCGTCAGGATACGCTGGAAGTTTTCGCTCAGGAAATGCAGATCCTTGAAGGTCAGCTCGGACTCATCGAGCTGCCCCTCGGAAAAGATGCCCTTGATGATGGTGTCGATATGCGACCGTATGCGGGCGGGGGTGGGATCCGTCAGCGTGCGGCTGGACGCCTCCACGGAGTCGGCCAGCATGAGGATGGCGGCTTCCTTGGTTTGCGGCCGGGGCCCGGGATAGCTGAAATCGGACTCGCGCGGCTTTTCGCCAAGATTGATGGCCTTCTGGTAAAAGTAGCGAATGATGCGCGTACCGTGATGCTGCCGGATGATGTCGATGATCTCCTGGCCCAGGTTGTAGCGCTCCGCCAGCTCAGCTCCTTTCTTGACGTGCGAGATGAGGATGAGCGCGCTCATGGATGGCGACAGCTTGTCGTGCTTGTTGGGGCCGCCGAACTGATTTTCGATGAAGTATTCGGGATAGGCGATCTTGCCGGCGTCGTGATAGAGCGCCGCCACCTTGCACAGCAGGCTGTTGGCCCCGATGGCCTTGGCCCCGGCCTCCACCATGTTGGCCACCACCAGCGAATGATGGTAGGTTCCGGGGATGGTCACCATCAGCTCCTGCATGAGCGGATGCTCAAGGCTCATCAATTCCATGAGCCGAAAACGCGTACTGTAGCCGAAGGAAAGCTCCAGCACCGGGCTCAGCGCGAACAGCAGCAGGAGCGAGACCACGCTGTTGGCCAGCACGGCCACGGCGTAGGCCGGATACAGCTCCGGCGGCACGGCGAACGAAAGCAGCAGCGCAAGGCAGATCACCGCCTGACCGATGGTCAGCGGGACGACGCTCCAGACGACGTCCTGCCGGTTCTGGGCGCTGGTCACCAGCCAGGTGGCCAGCATGCCGCCGAGAAAGTGGAAGAGAAAGACCTGATAGCCCTGCTGGAACATGAGCGTCACGAACAGGCAGAGCAGCAGCCCCATGGTGCAGTAGCGCCGGGCGGCAAAGACCATGGCCACCAGCCCCACGGCCCCGGCTACGGGATAGGCCACGGCATAGGCCGCAAGATGGTTGAGATCGCTCACCACGAGGCTCAGGGCATACAGCGCCTTGGCGCCGATGCCGAAAAGGAGGAGGATGAGCGAGATGAGGAGCATGTCCTTGCAGCGCAGCGGCGTACCGGGCTTGCCGCTGGGCGCGATATAAAAACCGATGGCGACGACGAGGGAAAAAAGAAAGGCTCCGCCGGCCGTGGCCCAGTGCATGCCCTCGCTCGCCTGATCGTACATGGCCTGCAACTTGATTTGCTGCTCGCGGCTGACGCGGGCTCCCTTGCGGACGATGAGCTCCCCCTTCTGGATCTGATAGAAGACGGGCTCCACGTTTTCCGCCACGGCGCTGCCGCGTTTCTGCGTGGCTTCGCGGTTGAGGGTGAGCGTGGGCGGCAGCGTGGCCGCCAGAAAGATGCTCAGGGCCCGCCGTGAATGCGCGTTCAGGCTGCCCTCTCGCTGCATGAGCGATGAGACTTCCGCCAGGAAGGACTGCACGTCCGGCAGGCTCGTCACATCCGGCCGCAGCAATTCCGACCCGTTGTCCAGATTATGGATGATGGCCCCGGCCCGGCCTACGCGGGCCACCCGGATATCGCTCACCAGCCCCTCGGTCAGCCGCTCATTGATCAGGGGGATGAGCTTCTTGAGCAGATAGGCCTGTACTTCCGGCTGGGCAAGCTGGGGCAGCACATCTTCGGCCACGCGCGGGGTGAGCTCGTCGGTCAGCCACCGCAGGGCGCTTTCAGCCGGGGCGGCGTCTTCTCCCGGCGCAGCGTCGCTGTCGGCAGGGACGGCAGGCAGGCCGGGCAGACCCGCGGGATGATCATCCGCCAGTTCGCGCAGCACGGCCAGCACGCGCGCCTGAAAATGCGTGAGCGGCTCCAGGCTCAGGTCGTACACGGGCGGCTGCAACATGAGTACCTGCTTGCGGCGGGCGGCAGTCGCCTGCGAGTCCTCCACCTGCATGTCCCGGTCGGCCACCACATCATGGTCGGCCACCTGCCCGGCGACATAGAAGCGGCGCTCCCCTTCAAAATTGGCTCCCGCCAGCAACGAAAGCGCGAAAAGACTGCAAATGAGGACAAGGAGCCCCCGCCCGCAGTGATGGCGCGAACGGATGGTACGGACCAGCGCGGCAAAGCTAGCGGGGCGAACGGCTTTTTTCGGCGTCGTCATAAGCGCTCACAATGGCCCCCACAAGGGGATGCCTCACCACGTCAGCCTTGCAGAAGGTGTGGACGGCAAGCCCCGGAACATCATGCAGCACCTGAAGGGCATGCACCAGCCCGGAACGTCCGTGGGGGGTCGTGTTCTGGGCAGGCAAATCGATTTGCGTGGTGTCGCCGGTCACGACCACCCGCGATCCGAACCCCATGCGGGTCAGGAACATCTTCATTTGTTCGTGCGTGGTGTTCTGCGCTTCATCCAGGATGATGAAGGCGTCGTTGAGCGTACGGCCGCGCATGAAGGCCAGCGGAGCCACCTCGATGATGCCGGTCTCCAGCATGGAGGCCACCTTGGGCTGGGGCATCATGTCATGCAGCGCATCATACAGGGGGCGGAGATAGGGATTGACCTTCTCGGCAAGGTCGCCGGGCAGAAAGCCCAGCCGTTCACCGGCCTCCACGGCGGGACGGGTCAACACGATACGCTTGACCTTGCGCTGCTGGAGCATGGAAAGCGCCATGGCCACGGCCAGATAGGTTTTGCCGGTCCCCGCGGGGCCCACGGCAAAAACGAGCTCATGGCGGCGCAGCGCCTCGAGGTAGCGCTTCTGCGCCACATTGCGCGCCGCGACGCTCTTGCGGGGCGTATTGACGAATACCGCCTCCCGGAAGACCTGCCGCAAGTCAAGCCCCGGATCGCTGTCCAGCATGGCATAGCTGCGCACCACATCCTGACGGCTGATGTCCACGCCCTCGCGCAGCAGAGCATAGAGCTGGATAAGCACATGGCATACCCGCTGGCGCGCCTGCTCGTCGGCGGCCTCTACCCAGAGGCAGGAACCGCGGCTGCCGATCCGCGTACCGCTTGCCTCGGCCAGCAGGTCGAGGTGCAGGTTCTGCGGCCCGAAAAGAACCGCCGCCAGCGCGGGATCGTCGAAATCCACCGTCTCAACGTGTTGCGAATGAAGAGCCATAGGCATTTACCATAGTCCATTTCTCCCGCACTGTCCATTGCTTCCGCCAGCAGGGAAAATATTACATGGCACGTTTTTTGCTGAAAATCAGGACGGCCGCTGTCACGCCATGCGCGGCGGCAAAAAATGCAGGAGTCATCATGAGCATTTCCGGTCTCAGCGTGTATGCCGGCAACAGTCATTACCAGTGGCAGACGACGCAGAACACGAGTTCTTCCTCTTCAGGCAGCCGTACCCAGAACGCCCTGAGCGGCCTGACTTCCCCCTATACGTCCATGACCAGCCAGATATCCGGCATGGTCGAGCTCGTACAGTATGCCATGGACGCCATGGGGCTTTCCGGGGACAGCCGCGTGACCTTCAGTCAGATCACCAAATACCAGCAGCAGATAGAAAAGGAATTCGACGCCTCCCTTAAGGAAGCGCTTGAAGCCTCCTCCCTTTCCGATATCGCCGGCCTGACCTTCACCCTGAGCAAGGACGGCAAGCTGACCGCCGCCGGCGGCACGGACGAGGACACCAAGAAGGCGCAGTCCTACCTGAACGAGCATCCCGAACTGGCTGAAAAGCTCGTGCAGAGCTTGAAGGATGCCGGTCTTGAACTGACGGAAAACCTGAAGTTCACCCTCTCCTCGACCGGGGAATTCACTCTTGCCAGCGGCTCCACGCATGACGTCCAGAGCCTGCTCGATGAGCAGACGGAGCTTGTCGACGGCCTGCGGGACGGCCTTGCCGGCAGCAACGTCGATCTGGACGGACTTTCGCTGGTCTTTGACGATGCCGGCAACCTTGTCGCCGCTGACGACAATCCCCAGGCCTACGACATCAACAACTGGCTGCGCCAGCATAGCGAGCTGGAGACTCTTCTCAAGAAAACGCTTGACGAAAAGGGCATTGCCCTGTCCGACGTCAGCCTCTCCCTGCCGCAGGGCGGCGGCATGAGCATAGACATCGCCTCCGACAACAGCGAAGAGGTGCGGCAGGCGCTGCGCGACCAGAAAGAACTGGGCAAGGAACTGTACGACGGTCTTGCCGGGCTGGGCATAGACCCGGACATCACCTTTTCCCTCCAGGTGGAAAGCGACGGCAGCGTCACCATCAACAGCTCACATCCTGATGCCGACAAGCTGCGGCAGCTGTTCGCGGATACCCCCGAACTGACCAAGCAGTATGCCCAAGTACAGGCGCTGTCCGGCATCGAGGACGCCCGCGCCGCACTCCAGATCGAACCCTCCGCCATGCGGACGCGCCTGCAGATGGAAACCATTGCCTCATCCTGGTTCTCCAGCCAGTCCACCAGCAGCTTCGGTACCTATTCCAGCACCAGCGGTCTGAGCCTGCTGGCTGGTCTTGACCTGAACATATAGCGCGTCTCTGCGCCAGATCGCCAGGGGGGAGGGAGCCTGCGAAAAGGTTCCTTCCCCTTCTCCGTCTCCTGCGCCGGGCTCGTCCCTTTGCGCTCCCCTTCCCTGTCCGGGCCTGCCGGGGCGCATGTTTTCTGGGCCGTCTCTTCTTCCGGCGGCCCGCCGGCCGCCAGGCCTTTTTTGCCGCCGGGCTGAAAAAAAGGGTGACAAGCGTTGCCTCTGCGACTATGCCCGACGGGTCCCCGCTTTTTTTCCCGCCGGACGGCAGGGGGACGCCGCCGGCGCAAGCCTTTATGCAAAAGGAGAATCATCTGGTGAGCAGCACGCGTACCTTCAGTACCCTCAACCACTTCATCCTCTGGTTCGGCGCTTCCATCTCCATTGCGGAGATCGTCACCGGCACCCTGCTTGCCCCTCTTGGCCTGACCCTGGGGCTGCAAAGCATCCTCGTCGGCCATATCATCGGCGCGTCCGTCCTGATGCTGGCGGGGCTGATCGGGGCTTGCAGCGGTCTTTCGGCGACGGAATCCTTCCGCATCTCCTTCGGCCGCTACGGTTCCTATGCCTTTTCCGTGCTCAACATCGTCCAGCTGCTGGGCTGGATGGCGGTTATGATCATCTGCGGCGCCAAGGCCCTGGACGGCATCACGCGCGTCCTTTTGGGATTTGAACAGGAGAGATTGTGGTGTCTGCTCATCGGCTGCCTTATTTTTATCTGGATCTCCCGCGGGTTGCAGGCCATATTCCGCATCCATACGGTCGTGGTCGCGGCACTCTTCTGCTGCTTCATGGCGCTGGCCTGGCAGGTCGGGACAGCGCCCTCGCCCGCCGCAGCGCCGCAGTTCGACGCCCTGAGTTTCGGCAGCGGCGTGGAGATGAGCGTCACCATGTGCCTTTCCTGGCTGCCGCTCATCTCCGACTACTCCCGTACGCTCAAAAAGCCTGTCAGCGGGACGATCATCGGCGTCCTGGGCTATTTCTTCGGCAGCATGCTCATGTTTGCCATCGGTCTGGGCTCCGCCCTCCTCGCCGGAACCTCCGAGATCAGCGAGATGCTCCTGAGTGCCGGTCTCGGCGTGGCCGGGCTCTTCATCGTGGCCTTCTCTTCGGTGACGAACACCTTTCTGGATGCCCATTCCGCCGGCGTCAGCGCGGCCAACATCGCGCCGGGCGTCAACGAGCGCCTGATCGGCATCTGCGTTTGCGTGCTGGGCACACTCGTCGCCGTCTTCGTGCCCATGAGCCATTATGAGCAGTTTCTGTACTTCATCGGCTCCGTCTTTGCGCCGCTCTTCGCCATCCTGCTGGTGGACTTTTTCGTCTTCAGGCGGCGAGACATCGGGCAGAGCCTCAATATGGCAAACCTCCTCCTCTGGCTGGCGGGCTTCATCGCCTATCGCCTGCTGCTCTCCACCAGTCTCGTGCTGGGCACGACCTTCCCGGTCATGTGCATCATCGCGCTGGCCTGCCTGATTATGAACCTGCTGTGCGGCAGAAAGCCCGCCCGGGCCTGCTGACGCAGCGACATCGCCCGGCAAAAAACAGGGGAGGGACGCGACGTCGCGCCCCTCCCCTTTCATCCATCCGCCACATGATGCCTACTGCCAGCCGCCACCCTGGGCATCAGCCGGCATGGCATATTCGCGCACTTCATTAAAAATGCGCCCATCGGGTTCAAGGCCGAGGCCGCGGGCCTTTTCATACCACTGGGCGGACAGGGAAGCATTCTCGTCCACACCCACGCCGTGCTCATAGCAGGCCCCGACGAACAGCATGGCCTGCCCGTACCCCCCCTCGGCCGCCTTGAGGGCCCAGTCAAAGGCCGCCTGCTGATCCTTTTCCACAAAACGGCCCCTGGCGTAATACTGGGAAAGGGCGTAGGCCGCTTCCGGCAGGCCGCCGTCAGCGGCGCGCCGCATCCATTGCAGGGCCAGGGCTCCGTCCTGCGGCACGCCGATGCCGGACTGATAGGCATAGGCCAGCAGGAGCTGCGCCTCCCCATCATTCTGTTCGGCAGCCAGCGCGTACCACTGCGCGGCCGTTTCCATATTCTGCTCCACACCGAGCCCGCTTTCATAGCAGCGGCCCAGCATGACCTGCGCCCGCGGGTTGCCTTCGCTGGCCAGCGGCTGCACCAGACGAAGCGTCGTGGCGTACTGCCCGATGTTGAAGGCTTTCCAGGCACGGTTGAGCGTTTCCTCCGGGGTGGCCGCCCGGACGGAGACTGCCGTGCCCGACAGGGAAAGTCCGGCCGCCAGCGCCACGGCACAAGCCCAGCGGGCGTATTTGCGGAATCGACTTTTCATGCGTATACTCCTTTGGAGAAAAAAGACTCCGCGGCAAGCATACAGGCATGCCCGCCCCCTTCACAAGGAAAAAATGCTCCTGCCCACGATGGTAGGGACTTGCGAGCCCGAAACGATGATGCAGCCACCCAGGATCCTCATACGCGGCGCGGGCGAGATGGCCACAGGGATCGCCCTGCATCTGGCCGAGGCCGGGCTTGACCGGCTGGCCCTTCAGGAATGCCCGTTCCCCACGGCCATACGCCGTGCCGTCTGTTTCTCGGAAGCGGTCGCCGAGGGACGCTGGCAGGTACGGGGAAGGTATGCCCGTCATCTGCCGCAGCCGGAGGACTGCCCCCGCTGCTGGGAACAGGGGGAGAGCCCCGTGCTCACCTGCGCCGAGGCGGCGACGCTGCACGCCGTGCGGCCGGACATTTTCATCGAAGCCACCCTGCGCAAGCGCCCCGTGCCCCTCGGCCGGCATCTGGCGTCTCTGGTGCTTGCGCTGGGGCCGGGCTTCACGGCGGGGCTGGACGCGCACATCGTGGTGGAGACCCATCCCGACCATTGCGGAGAGATCCTTACGCGCGGGGCCGCCCGTGCCCCGGATACAGGCGACGCGCAAGCGCCCGTTGCCGTCCGCCACCTTCGCGCGCCGACCGACGGCCGCTTTTGCACCGGCCGCCATCTGGGCGAGCGTCTCGAGGCCGGCAGCCCGGTCGGCTTTCTGCAGACCGACACGAAAAGCATCCCCCTGCATGCGCCCCTGTCGGGCCTGCTGCGCGGCCTGCTGCGTGACGGGACGCCGGTACGGCGAGGCGGCAAGGTGGCCGATATGGACGACAGACCGCATATCACCCCGCAGACCCTTTCCAGACGGGCCACTATCCTGGGACAGGCCGTGACGCGCCTTGTCCGGGAGTGGCTGCAAGGAGACAGACATGCAACCCTCTGAACGACCATCCCGCGAAAACGGCGCACCGCAGGTGCATGACGCCGAGATCCTGCATGAGCAACCCCGCCGGGACCAGTACGGCGGCGGCAACGGCCGGGCGGGGCATACGATCCGCTTCATCCAGTTCCGGCAGTCGGCGGGCTTCGGCCCGGGCCCTTCCGAAGGCTGCCTGGCCCCGGCCATCACCTTCGGCCTGTTCCTGGGCTGCCTTGTGCAACTCGGCATTCTGGCGGCCATCGGCTTTGTGGTCTTCTGGTGCATAGGGGCCGTGCTCGGGGCCGTGCTCCAGGTACGGCGCACGCTCAACCGGCAGCCGACCAATCCCTGGATCTGGCGGATCGCCAACTGGCTGGTCTGCCTGATGCTGGTCTCCTGGCTTGCGGACGGACGCCTGTGAACACGCCCTGGCACGTCTATTTGCTTCGCTGCGCCGACGACAGCCTGTATTGCGGCATCACCACGGACATGGCAAGACGCCTTGCCCAGCATAACGGCCTCCTGCCCGGCGGCGCGCGCTATACCCGCGCTCGGCGGCCCGTCCGGCTGGAAGCCTGCCGTACCTGCGCCGACCGTTCGCAGGCCCTGCGGCTCGAAGCCCGCATCAAAAAGATCCCCCGACGCCAGAAAAGCCTCTTTCTTCGGACAGCATCCCTATGATCAGCCTGCAAACCGCCCTGACCTTTTTCGGCATAGCCCTCGGCCTGGCCATCGCGCCCGGCCCGGACATCATCTTTGTCCTCACCCAGTCCGCCCTTTACGGTGCGCGTGCCGGCATCGCCACCACCCTTGGCCTTATGAGCGGACTTTTCTTCCATACTTCGCTTGTGGCCGTGGGCGTGGCCGCCATCTTTCAGCATTCGCCCGCCGCCTTCCTGCTGCTGCGCATCGCCGGGGCCGCCTACCTGCTCTATCTGGCCTGGCTCTCCCTGCACACCGGCGCCGTTCTGGCCCAGGGGGGGCAGGGAAACTTTACCGGCTATGGGACGCTTTATCGGCGCGGCGTGCTGATGAACGTCACCAATCCCAAGGTCACGCTTTTTTTCCTTGCCTTTTTGCCGCAGTTTTGTTCCTCTGAACGGGGCAGCATGGTCATGCAGGTCATCCAGCTCGGCCTGCTCTTTTTGCTGGCGACGGGCATCATCTTCGGCCTCACGGCGCTGCTTGGCGGCCGTCTGGCCCAATGGTTCAACACCAGCCCGCGGGCCCAGGTGCTCATGCACCGTCTGGCCGCACTTGTCTTTGCCGGCCTGGCCTGCTCCCTGCTGCTGACGATCTGACCCTTGCCGAAGCGGGGAATGCCCCGCACAGCCCCCTTGCGAGACACGCATGCAGAACGCTCATCTCCTTCCCCTCAACGATCTCCCGCCGGACGGCAGACGACTCACAGTGGCCGACGCCTCCCTCTGGGACGGGAATCTGCGGGAGTTCCATATGGACTGCCGCGTGGAACAGCCCCTGAAGATCGAATTGCACATCCTGCCCGTGGAAGACGGCTACCTGGTGCGCGGGGAGCTGACGGGGAGCGTCATCCTCCCCTGCAACCGCTGTGCGGAAGATGTCCACATCCGGCTGGACAGCCGTTTTGAAGAATTCGAGGAAGTGCCGGCCGGCGACGATGCGGATGCCGGCCAGCCCGGCGACAGCCATATCCTTCTGGACAAGGGCGTCCCCATGCTGGATCTGGCGGCCCTCAGCTGGGAGGAATTCGTGCTGGCCCTGCCCATGACCCCCCTTTGCCGCGAAGACTGCAAGGGCCTCTGTCCCCAGTGCGGCGCCAATCTCAATGCCGCGGCCTGTCACTGCGTCCGCGACGAGGGCGACCCGCGCCTGGCGGCGCTGCGCGGACTATCGCTGCAAAAAGACTGGACAGAAAAAAAATAATCAGCTAGAGTTTCAGCCCTTGAGCGAATACTCTTCGCCATTGACCGACAACACTTTCCGCCCCGGCGGAGAAGGAGAACATCATGGCTGTCCAGCAGAACAAGAAATCCCGTTCCCGTAAGGGCATGCGCCGCTCCCACGACCGCGTGGCCGTGCCCGCCGTCATCTACTGCTCCTGCGGCGAACCCACCGTTCCCCACAGCATCTGCCCCAATTGCGGCACCTACAAGGGCCGTCAGGTGGTTGCCAAGAACGACGCGGAATAATGGACACGCGCCCCATCATAGCCGTGGATGCCATGGGAGGCGATTTCGGGCCTTCCGTGGTGGTGCCGGGCGCCGTCGAGGCTGCCCGGCTTCACGATTTGCACGTCCTGCTCGTGGGTGATACGTCCAAGATCGAAGCGGAGCTGGGAAAGCTCGATCTTTCCGGCGTGCAATTCGATATCGTCCAGGCTGACGATGTGGTGCATATGAACGAAAAGCCGTCGGACATCCTGCGGCGCAAAAAGAACGCCTCCATCCAGGTGGCCTGCCGCCTCGTCAAGGACGGCGCTGCCCACAGCGTCGTCAGCGCCGGTCATTCCGGGGCGACGGTCGCGTGCGGCATGTTCATCATGGGCCGACTGGCCGGGGTGGAACGCCCCGCGCTCGCCGCCCTGCTGCCCACCGAAAAAAAACCCGTCGTGGTGCTGGATGCCGGCGCCAACGTGGATTGCCGCCCCTACCACCTTTTCCAGTTCGGCCTCATGGGCGACGCCTTTGCCCGCGACCTGCTGAACTACACCTCGCCGCGCGTCAGCCTGCTGAGCATTGGCGAGGAGGAAGGCAAGGGCAACAGTCAGGTGAAAGAAGCGTATGAGCTGCTCAAACTGGCGCAGAACCTGAACTTCATCGGCAACGCGGAAGGCCGCGACATCTTTACCGGCGACGTGGATGTGGTGGTGTGCGACGGCTTTGTGGGCAATGTGGTGGTCAAGATGAGCGAGGGGCTTGCCAGTTCGCTCATCCGCATGCTCAAGCGCGTGTTCACCTCCGGCGTGCTGCCGGCCCTCGGCGGCATGCTGGCCAAGGGAGCCTTCAAAAAATTCGCCACCACCATCGATTACGCCGAGTACGGCGGCGCTCCCCTGCTGGGCCTCCAGGGCCTGGCCATCGTCTGTCATGGGCGCTCCAACTCCCGCGCCATGATGAACGCCATCAAGATGAGCGGCAACTTTGTCCGCAAGGGCACCAATGACCGCCTTGCGGAAACCATTCTTGCCAACGAGGAGCTGACGCGCTTCTCGCGGGCCATCTAACCCTCCCCACATCACACGAGCTTTCGTATGGACGCACGCTGCAATCTTCTTTCCTTGAGCAGTCATGTGCCTTCTCAGGTGCTGACCAATGACGACCTGGCCAAGATGGTCGACACCAGCGACGAATGGATCACCACGCGCACGGGCATCAGGGAACGCCGGCGTCTGGCATCCACGGAAAACGCTTCGGATCTGGGGTACAAGGCCGCGCTCAAGGCGCTGGACGAAGCCGGCATGAAGGCCGGAGACCTGACGCACATCATCGCCGCCACCTGCACGCCGGACTCCCTCTGTCCTTCCGTAGCCTGCATCATCAGCGGCAAGCTGGGAGCCGGCGCCGTCATGGCCTTTGACGTCAGCGCCGCCTGCTCCGGCTTTCTCTACGGGCTTTCTCTTTGCCGCAGCATCCTTGCCCAGGACCCCTCGGCCCGTATCCTCTTCGTCTGCGCCGAAGCGCTGACCCGCCGTTCCGACTGGACGGACAGGACGACCTGCGTGCTCTTCGGCGACGGGGCCGGGGCTTGCATTCTGACGGCCGACGATCGCCCGCCGCTTGCCAGACTGGAAGACGCCATCTGCAAAAGCGACGGCAGCCTCAATCAGCTCATCGTCGTCGGCGGCGGCACGGCCAGCCAGTACAAGCAGGGGGATGTCGTCGGCAGCGACTTTTTCATCCACATGCAGGGGCGGGAAGTCTACCGCCACGCCGTCCGGCAGATGTCGGCCATCTGCGAGGAGATCCTCGAGCGTAATGGCCTGACCATCCAGGATGTGGACCTTTTCGTGCCGCATCAGGCCAATCTGCGCATCATCGAGGCCGTGGGCAGCCGCCTGGGGGTCGATGCCGGCAAGGTCTTCACCAATGTGGAGCATTACGGCAACACCTCCTCCGCCTCGGTGCCGCTGGCGCTCGTGGAGGCCAGGGCCCAGGGCCGGCTTACGCCCGGCATGCGGGTGCTGATGACGGTATTCGGCGGCGGTCTGACCGTCGGGGCCACCCTGCTCCGCTTCTAGCCGCACGAAACGCCTTTGCGGGGCATCTGCGTCCTGCGCGG
Organism: uncultured Desulfovibrio sp.; assembly: GCF_944324935.1. GTDB lineage: Bacteria > Desulfobacterota > Desulfovibrionia > Desulfovibrionales > Desulfovibrionaceae > Desulfovibrio. The sequence continues at coordinate 13,479 of NZ_CALUYG010000034.1, forward strand.
GACAGACGCGCTGGCCCGTGGCCGGTGGAGCTCCCGCATTGCCTTTGGCGTTCCTTTCGTGTAGTATCTGAAAAATTTTTTTGAGGTATCCGCATGAGCGCACTTTCCCCCAGCGTCCCCACAGCGCTTGTTACCGGCGGCTCGCGCGGCATCGGCCGCGCCATCGCCCTTACCCTGGCCAAGGACGGCTTCCAGGTCCTGCTCACCTATGTGAGCCGCCCCGAAGAAGCGCAGGAAACGGTCGAGGCCATCCGTCAGGCAGGCGGCGCGGCGCAGGCGGCCGCGCTCAACGTGGGCGATGCCGAAGCCGTGACCGCCTTTTTTGCCGATCAGGTCAAGGACAAGCTCCTGCTGGCCGCTCTGGTCAACAATGCCGGCATCACCAAGGACGGCTTCCTCGTTCGCATGAAGGACGAGGATTTCGACCGCGTGCTGACCATCAACCTGCGCGGGGCCTTTCTCTGCACCCGTGAAGCCGCCAAGATAATGAGCAAGAACCGGCGCGGCCGCATCGTCAACATCTCTTCCGTCGTCGGTCAGATGGGCAATGCCGGACAGGTCAATTACGCCGCCGCCAAGGCAGGTCTGCTCGGCCTGACCAAATCCTGCGCCAAGGAGCTGGCTGCCCGCACCATCACGGTCAATGCCGTAGCCCCCGGCTTCATTGAAACGGATATGACCGCCACGCTGCCGGACGACGTGCGCGCCGCCTACGCCGAAGCCATCCCGCTCAAGCGCATGGGGACGGCGCAGGAGATCGCCGACGCGGTCTCCTTCCTCGTCTCGGACAAGGCCGCCTACATCACCGGTCAGGTGCTGGGCGTCAACGGCGGCATGTACTGCTAGCCGTATGCACAGGCGGTCTTGCCGCCTTCCCCTTTGCAAACAACTCAATCTGGAGGAATCCCATGTCTGATGTCGCTGATAAGGTGAAAAAAATCATTGTCGATCAGCTCGGCGCCAATGCCGATGACGTCAAGCCCGAAGCGTCCTTCGTGGAAGATCTTGGCGCCGATTCGCTGGACCTGACGGAACTGATCATGGCTATGGAAGAAGAATTCGACATCGAGATCGCCGATGAAGATGCCCAGAAGATCCTGAAAGTCCAGGACGCCATCAACTATATTGAAAGCAAGAAAGGCTAGTCAGCCTGCCTGACGGGCAACGGGCGCTTCCACGGCCCGTTGCCCGAGCGCCCTCCCTCCGGCAAAACGCCCAGCCCTGCAAGAAGGAGCATACATGAGCCGCCCCCGCGTCGTCATTACTGGTTTGTCCGGCCTGACCCCGCTGGCCAACGATATCGAGACCACCTGGAAACGCCTCATCGCGGGCGAATCCGGCCTGGGCCCCATCACCCATTTCGACTGCTCGGCCTATGATTCACGCATTGCGGGCGAAGTGAAGGGCTTTGTGCCCGAGGAAGTCATCCCGGCCAAGCAGGCGCGGCGCATGGACCGCTTCACCCAGTTTGCCGTGGCTGCGGCGCAAATGCTCCTCAAGGACGCCGACTTTGCCATCAATGACGCCAACGCCTACGATGTGGGGGTCATCCTGGGGGTAGGACTGGGCGGCCTGCAGACCATCGAGACCTATCACGCCAAACTCCTGCAGAGCGGTCCGTCCAAGGTCTCGCCTTTCCTCATCCCCATGCTCATCTCCAACATGGGCCCGGGACAGATCGCCATGTTCACCGGGGCCAAGGGGCCCAATATCGTGACCACCACGGCCTGTGCCTCGGCCATCCACGGCATCGGCACGGCCTACAGCGAGATCCTGCTCGGGCGCATCACCGCCGCCATCACCGGCGGGGTGGAGGCGACCATCACGCCTCTCGGGGTCGCCGGCTTCACCGCGCTCAAGGCGCTCTCCACCCACTACAATGATGATCCGACCAAGGCCTCCCGCCCCTTCGACAAGGCGCGTGACGGCTTTGTCATCGGGGAAGGCGCCGGCCTTATCCTGCTGGAGACCCTGGAGTCCGCCAAGGCCCGCGGGGCGCGCATCTACGCCGAACTCGTCGGCTACGGCGCCTCGGACGACGCCTATCACATGACCGCCCCCTGCGAGGATGGCAGCGGCATGATCCGCGTCATGCGTAATGCGCTGCGGGATGCCAGTCTTTCCCCGGACGCCATCGGGCACATCAACGCCCATGCCACGTCCACCATGCTGGGCGACCGTGCGGAAAACAGGGCCGTCAAGGAAGTTTTCGGCGAGCATGCCAGGAAGATCAAGATCTCCGCCACAAAATCCATGACCGGTCACCTTCTGGGGGCCTCGGGCGGCATCGAATCGGTCTTTACGGCGCTTGCGCTCTACCATGAGATGCTGCCCGGCACCATCAACCTGACCGACCCTGATCCCGAGTGCGATCTGGATTACCTGGCCGACGGTTCCGAGCGTGTCGCGTGCGAGTACGCCATGTGCAACTCTTTTGGCTTCGGCGGCACAAACGCGAGCATCATCCTCAAGAGATGGACGGAGTAAGCGCGATCTTGCCGGACATTCGACGAGCGCCGCGCGCCTTTTGTTGACCATAACCGGACGCACCAGCCCAGAGGAGCCCCCACATGGATCATATTTTGCTGCAGGATCCTGAACTTGCCAAGGCCATTGCCCTCGAATCCAGCCGCCAGATGAGCAAACTGGAGCTCATCGCCTCCGAGAACTTCGTGTCCGCCGCCGTGCGCGAAGCGCAGGGCAGCGTACTGACCCACAAGTATGCCGAGGGCTATCCCGGAAAGCGCTATTACGGCGGCTGCGAATATGTGGACATCGCCGAGCGCCTCGCCCAGGACCGCGCCAAACAGCTTTTTGGCTGCGAATACGTCAACGTGCAGCCGCACTCGGGTTCCCAGGCCAATATGGCCGCCTATTTTTCCTGCCTTGAACCCGGCGCCACCATTCTGGGCATGAACCTCTCCCACGGCGGACACCTCACCCACGGCAGCCCGGTGAATTTCTCCGGCAAGCTCTTTACCTTCGTGGCCTACGGCGTCCAGAAGGAGACCGGCTGCATCGACTATGACGAAGTCGCCGCTCTGGCCCGCCAGCACAAGCCGGCCGCCATCATGGCCGGCGCCAGCGCCTATCCCCGTCAGATCGACTTCGCCCGTTTCCGGGCCATTGCCGATGAAGTGGGCGCCATCCTGCTGGTGGACATGGCCCATATCGCCGGTCTGGTGGCGGCGGGCCTGCATCCCAGCCCCATCCCCCATGCCCATATCACCACCACCACCACGCACAAGACCCTCCGCGGTCCGCGCGGCGGCATGATCCTCTCCGACGAAAGTCGTGCCAAGTCCCTGAACAGCCAGATATTCCCCGGCATCCAGGGCGGCCCTCTCATGCATATCATCGCGGCCAAGGCCGTCGCCTTCGGCGAAGCCCTGCACCCCCGCTTCAAGGTCTATCAGCAACAGGTGCTCGACAACTGCGTCGTGCTGGCCCGTACGCTCATGGATGCGGGCTTTGACCTCGTTTCCGGCGGTACGGAAAACCATCTCATGCTGGTGGATCTCACCAACAAGGACATCACCGGCAAGGATGCCGAACATGCGCTGGATCTGGCGGGCATCACGGTCAACAAGAACACCGTTCCCTTTGAGACCCGCTCGCCCTTTGTGACCTCCGGCATCCGCATCGGCACCGCCGCCCTGACCACCCGCGGCATGAAGGAAGACGACATGCGCCAGGTGGGCCGCTTCATCGTGGAAGCGCTGGAGCATCCCACGGATGAGGCCGCGCTGGCGGCCATCAGCAAGCGCGTGGAGGAATTCGCACGGGAATTCCCCATCTTCGCCTGGTAGCCTGGACTGCATACGGCGGGCCGTCCCACAGAGACGGCCCGCCGCGTATCCACACTTGGCTTTTGCCGCTCTGGCGTGTACCATGACCGCAGCGAGCGTCCCATGCAGAACAGACTTCCGTGGCCGGATTATTTCATGAACATCACCTATATGGTGAGCGAACGATCCACCTGCTCCCGTCGTAAGGTGGGGGCTATCGCCGTCAAGGACAAACGCATCCTGGCCACGGGATATAACGGCGCGCCCGCCGGCGTTCCCCACTGCCTCGAAGTCGGCTGCCTGCGGCAGGAGCTGGGCATCCCCTCCGGTCAGCGGCATGAAATATGCCGCGGCCTGCATGCCGAACAGAACGTCATCGTTCAGGCCGCCGTACACGGCGTGAGCATTGCCGGGGCGGAGATATACTGTACCACGCACCCTTGCATCCTTTGCGCCAAGATGCTCATCAACTGCGGCATCCGGCACGTCTTCTACCATCAGCATTACCCCGACGAGCTGGCCAGCCGCATGTTCCGGGAAGCGGGCGTGACGGTGAAGCAGCTTCTGTTTTCTCCCATGCAGATCAAGGACGTGCCGCATGTCTGATACGTCGATGTATGCTCCCTTCATGCGGGCGGCCATAGCGCTTGCCGAGCGCGGCCGCTGGCTGACCTGCCCCAACCCCACGGTGGGGGCCGTGCTTGTGCGCGACGGCCATGTGCTTGCCGAAGGCTGGCATCACGCTTGCGGCGAGGCGCATGCCGAGGTGGACTGCCTCAGGGATGCGGCGGAAAAGGGCGTGGATCCGTGCGGCTGCACCCTTGTCGTCACCCTTGAGCCCTGCAACCATCAGGGAAAGACGCCCCCCTGCACCGACCGCATTCTGGAAGCGGGCATCCCGAGAGTGGTCATCGGCCTGCGGGATCCCAATCCCGTGGCGGCCGGCGGCGCAGAACGCCTGCGCGCGGCCGGCATCAAGGTCATTGAAGGCGTCTGCGAGCAGGAATGCCGGGATCTGGTGGCCGACTTTCTCGTCTGGCAGGAGAAGAAACGCCCGTATCTGCTGCTCAAGCTGGCAAGCACTCTGGACGGACGCATCGCCACCCGGACCGGACATTCCCAGTGGGTCAGCTGTGCGGCCTCCCGGGCCGGCGTGCACGCTCTGCGGGCGGGCATCGGCCATGCCGGCGGGGCCATCATGGTGGGCGGCGGCACGCTGCGGGCGGACAATCCCCGGCTGACGGCCCGGACAGATCTGGAAAACGCGACCATACGTCAGCCCTGGGCCTGCGTGGTGACCTCCCGTCTGCCGGCCGTGAACGGCGACTGCCATCTGCTGCGCGAACGGCCGGAACAGACCATTTTTATCTCCACGCCGGCAGTGGCCGCGTCACGCCTGGCGCATGAGCTGCGGGATCTGGGCGCGCGCGTGCTTTCCGTCCCGCCGCTGGCCAAGGGCAGTCTGGACATGGGCAGCATGCTCGCCCAGCTGTATGAAGAGATCGCCTGCCCCTACATCCTGTGCGAGGGAGGGGGCAGACTGGCCTTGTCCCTTTTGGATTGCGGGCTGGTGGATGAATTCCATCTGCATCTTGCGCCACGCATCCTGGGCGACAATCAGGCGGTTCCGCTCTTTGACGGGCGTACCCCTCTGCAGCTGGACGAAGCCCTGCAAATGCGCATCAGCGACCTGCGCCGCTGCGGGGATGACGTGCAGATCGTCCTTCGGCCGCTCGGTTAGGAGGGCGGGATGTTCACCGGCATCATCCAGTGCATCGGCGTCCTGACGGACGTTGCGCGGCACGGCGAGGAGCGGCGCTTCACCGTCCGGCCGGCGCAGCCCTTTGACGCCATGCGGGACGGCGAATCCATCGCGCACAACGGCGTGTGCCTGTCCGTGGAGTCGCACTCCCCGCGGGACTACACGGTCTATGCGTCCGCCGAAACGGTCGCCCGGAGCACCCTGGGCAGCCTTTCCATCGGCGACGAGGTCAATCTGGAACGGGCGCTGGCGCTGGGCGACAGGCTGGGAGGCCATCTGGTCAGCGGTCATGTGGACTGCGTCGCCCATGTGCGGCGGCTTATCCCCGCCGGCTCATCCCTGAAAGTCGAGCTGACGTATCCCGCCGCCTACGCGCCCGAGGTGATCCGCAAGGGTTCCGTCTGCCTCGACGGCATAAGCCTGACGATAAATGATTGCGGCCGCGATACATTGCAGGTAAACGTTATCCCCGATACGCAGCGGCGCACGACCATGGTCCGCTGGCGGCCGGGGACCGCCGTCAACATGGAGACGGATATCATCGGCAAGTATGTTCGCCGGCTCTCCCAGTGCGGCATGGTCCGCAATGGCGACATGACGGCCTCCGGCGGCAGCGGCAGTCCGGCCATCAGTCACGAATTTCTGCGGCAGAACGGCTTTTTGTAGACGGGACCAGCGCCCCGCCGTGCTCGCCGCGGCATATGTACAGCAGATCAGACAACACCGGCCTTCTCCACAACGCAGTGCGGGAGGCGTCTACTCCAGGAGTCAGCAATGAGCACACCAACCATCATCGCCGGGCAGATGGACGCCAAAGGCCTCCGTATCGCCATCGTGGCCACCCGCTTCAACGATTTCATTGTGGAGCGCCTCGTGGGCGGCGCCGTGGACTATCTGGAACGTCACGGGCTGGACGCCGCGAACCTGACCATCGTCCGCATCCCCGGCGCATTCGAGCTGCCGCTCGTCTGCCAGAAGCTCGCGGCGAGCCGCAAGTATGACGGCATCGTGGCGCTCGGAGCGGTCATCCGTGGCGCCACGCCGCACTTTGACTACGTCTGCGCCGAAGCCAGCAAGGGCATCGCCCAGAGCATGCTCGCCCACGAAACGCCCATCGGCTTCGGTCTGCTGACCTGCGACAGCATCGACCAGGCCATCGAACGCGCCGGTTCCAAGGCCGGCAACAAGGGGGCGGAAGCCGCCGCCGCCATGCTGGAAACCATTCGCGTGCTGGAGCAGTTGTAGACCATGAGCAAGGGCAAGAACGCCAGCCGTCGCGCCGAACGCGCACAGGCTTTTCAGGTATTGTACGGCCTTTCCTTTTCCACGGACGCCACCATGCGGGATGTGCGCCGGGCCTTCCTCTTCTTCCCCGACAACAAGGAGCTGGAGCCGGTGGAGGACGAAGGGCTGCTGCCCCCGCCGTCCGGTTTTGCCTGGGAGCTCGTACAGGGCGTCTGGACGCATGCCGGCGAGCTGGACCAGCATCTTGCCCGCTTTTCCCGCAACTGGCGCGTTGACCGTATGGGACGGGTGGAGCGCACCATCCTCCGCCTGGCCATGTACGAACTGCTGTACCGGCAGGATGTGCCCGCCAAGGTCACCATCAGCGAGGCGCTGGACCTCACCCGCCAGTTCGGGGAGGACAATGCCGCCGCCTTTGTGAACGGCATCCTGGACGCCGCGGCCAAAGCGGCGGAGAACGGCACGCTGCTCCCCGGCCCCGACGCCGGCAACATATAGGCTTCTGCCCCGGAAACGCCTGCGGCGGCCCTGCCGCTTTCCGGGTTCGGCAAAGGATCCCCGGCCGGTCGCCCCGAGGGACGCACGCACCGGCATCTCAGCAACGACACCAACATTCCGTCCCACGTTGTATTGCCATGAGCCAAGACCGCTACACCCCCAATGAGATCGAACTGAAATGGCAGGCCCGCTGGCAGGCGGACAATGCCTTTGCCTGCTCCCACCACAGCGACAAGCCCAAGTACTACTGCCTGGAGATGTTCCCCTATCCGTCTGGCAACATCCATATGGGGCATGTGCGCAACTACTCCATCGGCGACGTGGTGGCCCGCGTCAAGCGCATGCATGGCTATAACGTCCTGCATCCCATGGGCTGGGACGCCTTCGGCCTGCCGGCCGAAAACGCGGCCATCAAGCACAAGACCCACCCGGCCAAGTGGACGTACGCCAATATCGACAATATGCGCGCCCAGCTTCAGCGCCTTGGCTATTCCTATGACTGGTCCCGCGAAACGGCGACCTGCCGCCCGGAATACTATCGCTGGGAGCAGGAATTCTTCCTGCGCTTTCTGGAAAAGGGCCTCGTCTACCGCAAGAAGGCCCCGCAGAACTGGTGTCCGTCCTGCCATACCGTGCTGGCCAATGAACAGGTCATCGACGGGCTGTGCTGGCGCTGCGACAGCCGGGTGGAGCAGAAGGATCTGACCCAGTGGTTCCTGCGCATCACCGCCTACGGCGACGAGCTCCTGGACGACCTTGTCAAACTGGAGGGCGGCTGGCCGGAACGCGTGCTGGCCATGCAGCGCAACTGGATCGGCAAGTCCCACGGGGCGGCCATCGCCTTTGCGCTGGAAAAGCCGCTGCCCGGCAAGGAGCGCATCGAAGTGTTCACCACCCGCCCGGACACGGTCTTCGGCGTGAGCTTCCTCACCCTCGCCCCGGAGCACGAGCTGGTGGAACATCTGATCGAAGGCTGCGAAAAGGCCGATGATGTGCGCGCCTTCGTGACCCGCATCCGCAACATGGATCGTCTGGAGCGGCAGTCCGACGTACTGGAAAAGGAAGGCATCTTCACCGGCGCTTATGTGCGCCATCCCTTCACCGGCGAGCGCGTGCCCCTCTGGCTGGGCAATTTCGTGCTGGCGGACTACGGCACCGGGGCGGTCATGGGTGTGCCCGCGCATGACCAGCGCGACTTTGAATTCGCCCGCAAGTATGGTCTGCCCATCAAGGTCGTCATCTCTCCGAAGGACGCCTCCCTTGACCCCGCGACCATGCCTGAGGCCTACACCGGCGAAGGCGTGATGATCCATTCCGGGGACTTCGACGGCATGCCCAACACCGACGGCAAGCAGGCCGTGGCCCGCAAGCTGGAGGCGGACGGCAACGGCCGCGCCACCACCCAGTTCCGCCTGCGGGACTGGAACATCTCCCGCCAGCGCTTCTGGGGCGCGCCCATCCCGGTCGTCTACTGCGAGACCTGCGGCGTCGTCCCGGAAAAACGGGAGAACCTGCCCATCACTCTGCCGCTGGACGCCCAGATCAATGAAGACGGGCGCTCCCCCCTGCCGCAGATGGACAGCTTTACCCGCTGCACCTGCCCGCAATGCGGCGGTCCGGCCCGGCGGGAGACCGATACCATGGACACCTTCGTGGAGTCCTCCTGGTATTTTGCCCGCTACACCTCGGCCCGCAAGGAAGACGGCCCCTTCGACATGGAGGCCCTGCGCTACTGGATGCCGGTCGATCAGTACATCGGCGGCGTGGAACACGCCATCCTGCATCTGCTCTATGCCCGCTTCTTCACCAAGGCCCTGCGCGATCTGGGCTATTTCCCGCCGGAACTCGAGGAGCCCTTCAGCCGTCTGCTCACCCAGGGCATGGTGCTCAAGAACGGCAGCAAGATGTCCAAGTCCAAGGGCAACATCGTCGCGCCCTCGGAAATGATCGACAAATACGGCGCGGATACCGTGCGTCTGTTCTGCCTGTTCGCCGCGCCGCCGGAACGCGATTTCGACTGGTCCGACAGCGGCATCGAAGGCGCTTCCCGCTTCCTGCAGCGCGTCTGGCGGCTCTTCGTGGAAGAAGAGGGCCGCTTCCTGCCGGTACGCGGCTGCTCCGCCACGGCGGCGGACATGCTGAACGACACCGCCCGCGATCTGCGCCGCCGCGAGCACCTCACCGTCAAGAAAGCCGGTGAGGACATGTCGCGCCGCTTCCAGTTCAATACGGCCATCGCCGCCGTTATGGAGCTGGTCAACGCCATGTACCTTGCGCGCGAGAAAATGGGACAGGAAGAAGGCGACCGCCGTGTCTTTTCCTCGGCTATGGCCTCGGTGCTGACCCTGCTCTCGCCCATCACGCCGCATGTCTGCGAAGAACTGTGGGAACGGCTCGGCCACACGAGCTCCCTGCAGGACGAACCCTGGCCCGTCTGGGATGAAGCCGCCCTGCAGCAGGACAGCGTCACCATCGCCCTGCAAGTCAACGGCAAGCTGCGCGGCACCATCGACGTGCCCGCGCAGGCCGACAAGGCCGCCCTGGAAGCCGCGGCCCGAGATGACGCCGCCGTCCAGCGGCATACCGCCGGCCTGACCATCCGCAAGGTCATCGTCGTACCCGGCAAGCTGGTCAACATCGTCGCCAATTAACGAACAAACGCCCGCGCCGTCGTCCGGGAACATGGCCCGGACGGCGCGCGAAGGCCGACAATGTCGCATCCCGGATTCACCTTCCTCATCTGCCCGGACAGCCGCCTGCTGCAGGCGCACATGGAGGGCCTGCTCTCCTCCGCCAAGGCGGACAGCCGCTGGGAGCGCCATGTCTACTGGGGGGACGAGGACCCGCCCCCGCGCTTCTGGGAACAGCTCACCCTGCAGGGACTGTTCGGCACGCCGCGCGTGCTGGTGGCCCGGCAAGCGCATCTCTGGCCGGCCGCCGTCTGGAAAAAGATCTCCGCCGCCCTGGGACATCCCTCGGACCAATGCTGGCCCTTCTTCTGCCTTGAGGTGGCCTGGGAACGGGGCCAGCCCAAGATCCCCGCGCATCTGGCCAAATTGCGCTGCTTCGCCTATGCCGAACAGCAGGGCTGGGTATGGCGCAACGAAGGCCTGACGGAACGCGGCCTGAGACGCCATGTGCAGGAGCGGGCCACGGCGCTGGGACTGCGTTTCGCGCCTGATGCGCTGGAGCAGTTCTGCGCCTCCGTGCCGGTCGCGGCGCAGGCCGTGGAAAACGAACTGCAAAAGCTGCTCCTGCTGGCCCCCGCCGATACGCCCCCCTCGGCCGCCTCCCCGCTGCGGGTGGATGTCGCCATGCTGGCCACCGCCTCCTGGAGCCCGGATTGCAACGTCTTTGCCCTCATCCGTCATCTCGAGGCCGCCAATCTGCCCGCCGTCTGGAAGGAGCTCGAACGGGGCCGCCGCGACGGCGACAGCCTCATTTTCTCCCTGCTGGCCCTGCTGGCCCGCGAATTTCGTCAGCTCTGGCAACTCCTTGCCGGTGAGAAGGTGCGCCTGTCGCCGACGGATGCGGGCGCCAAACAGCAGCTTGCCCGGCGGCTGGGCTTTGACGGCCTGAGCCAGGGGCTTGCCCTGATCATGGATACGGAATGGCAGATCAAGAGCGGCCGCCGCAGCCCGGAACAATGTCTGGACTTCCTGGCCGCCGAGCTGTGCCGCCTGTTTGCCCGGGGCCGGAGCTGACCCGTGGCGCCCCTCGCTCGTGCCATGATTCTCATTCCGCCTTTTTCCTTTCTCTCCCCTTGCCTTGCGTCAAAAACGCCTTACCCTATGACTGCCCCGAAAGCCGTTTTCCCCTACCGGAACGGCCGCGGCAGAGAACGTACGCCCCATGACTGAAAGGACGCCCCTCCCCGCCGGGACCGCCGGCCATCGCGCCCGCCTGCGTCAGCGGCTGGCCCGTGACGCCCAGAGCGTGGAAGATTATGAGATTCTGGAACTGGTGCTGGGCTTTGCGCTGACCCGCAAGGACACCAAACCGCTGGCCAAGGAGCTGCTCCGCCGCTTCGGGAGCATCCGCGGCGTGCTGGATGCCCGGCCCGATGAACTGCTGGCGGTGAGCGGCTTCGGCCCGGGACTGCTGTCCCTCTGGCAGTTGTTGCGCGAACTGCTGGCGCGCTACCAGAGTTCCTCCCTGCGCCGCCGGGAAGAGATCGCCACCCCTGAGGCCGTTGCCCGGCTGGCGCGTACCCAGCTGGCCGCCTGCCCGCATGAGGAATGCTGGCTGGCCCTGCTCAACGGCGGCAACTTCCTTATTGGCTGGGAGCGTCTGCGGCAGGGCAACGTCAGCATGGTCCCGATCATGCCGCGCGATGTGCTGGAACTGGCTTTGCTGCGCAAGGCCCGCGGTATCATCGTGGTGCACAATCACCCCGGCGGACAGGCCCGGCCGTCCCAGCCGGATCTGAGCCTGACACAGGGACTGGATCACCTGGCGCCGCAAATGGGACTACGCATGGTGGATCATGTCATCGTTACCGAAAACGACTGCTACAGCATCCTGCAGGGCAGGTATCTCTAGGCAGTCGAGGAGATATACCTATGTCTGACAGCAAATTCGATCTGGAAAAGGCGCTCGGCGACATGCTGCGCGCATCGGGTCTGCCGGGCTCCGAAGAAAAGGAGGACGACGCCGAATCGCAGCAGATCCCTGATCAGCTCCCCGTGCTGCCCCTGCGCGATGTGGTCATTTTCAGCCACATGATCCTGCCGCTCTTCATCGGCCGCGACAAGTCCGTGGCCGCGGTGGAAGCCGCTCTCAAGGAGGGACGCCACCTGCTGGTCTGCGCCCAGCGCGACGAAGCCACCGAAGACCCCTCCCCCGCCGATCTTTACGATGTCGGCACGGTGGTGCAGGTCATGCGCATGCTCAAGATGCCCGACGGCCGCATCAAGATACTGGTGCAGGGCATCAGCCGGGCGCGCATCACGGCCTATCCCCGGCAGGAGCCCTATCTCTTTGCCCATCTTGAGCCCGTTGCCGACCCGGCAGTCCCTCAGGACGCCACGGTGGAGGCGCTGTTGCGCACCGCCCGGGAAGAGAGCGAAAAGGTGCTGCATCTGCGCGGCGTCGCCTCGCCCGACGTTATGAGCGTCCTGCAGGGGGTGACCGAGCCGGGCCGTCTGGCCGACCTCATTGCCGCCAATATCCGCATGAAGACGCACGATGCCCAGCGCATCCTCGAAGCGGTGGACCCCGTGGAGCGCCTGACGCTCGTCAATGCCCAGCTGCACCGCGAGGTGGAAGTGGCCACCGTGCAGGCCAGGATACAGAGCTCCGCCCGGGAGGGCATGGACAAGGCCCAGAAGGAATATTTCCTGCGCGAACAGCTCAAGGCCATCCGGCATGAGCTGGGCGATACCGGCGAAGGCGAGACGGAAGACGATGTGGACGAACTGCGCAAGGCGCTGGACAAGGCCAAGCTGCCCCCGGCCGTGCGCAAGGAAGCGGACAAACAGCTGCGCCGCCTCTCCGCCATGCACTCGGACGCCTCCGAAGCCAATGTGGTGCGGACCTATCTGGACTGGCTCGCCGAACTGCCCTGGAAAAAGTCCAGCCGCGACAATCTGGACATTGCCAATGCCGAGGCCATCCTCAACGAGGATCATTACGGTCTGGACAAGGTCAAGGACCGCATCCTGGAATTTTTGAGCGTACGCAAGCTCAATCCGCAATCCAAGGGGCCCATCCTCTGCTTTGCCGGCCCTCCCGGCGTGGGCAAGACCTCGCTGGGGCGCTCCATCGCCCGGGCCCTGGGCCGCAAGTTCCAGCGTATCTCCCTGGGCGGCATGCGGGATGAGGCGGAGATCCGCGGCCACCGCCGCACCTACATCGGCTCCATGCCCGGCCGCATCATCCAGGCCATCAAGCAGGCCGGAACCAATAATCCCGTCATCGTCCTTGATGAAGTGGACAAGCTGGGCTCGGATTTTCGCGGCGACCCCTCCTCCGCCCTGCTGGAAGTGCTCGACCCGGAACAGAACAACAGCTTCAGCGATCATTACCTGAACGTGCCCTTCGACCTTTCCCGGGTCATGTTCCTCTGCACGGCCAACCATCTGGACACCATCCCGGCCGCCCTGCGCGACCGTATGGAGGTCATCTCCCTGCCCGGCTACACCCTGCAGGAAAAGATAATCATCGCCCGCCGTCACCTGCTGCCCAAAAAGATCGAGGAAAACGGCCTCAAGGCGGGTGACGTGTCGCTGGATGACGCCGCGCTGGAAGCCGTCATCAAGGAATACACCCGCGAAGCGGGCCTGCGCAATCTGGAACGCGAACTCGGCTCCGTCTGCCGCAAGCTGGCCCGCCGCCGGGCCGAAGGCGAACAGGGAGCTTTCAGCCTCACGGCGCGGGATGTGGAAAAACTGCTCGGCGTGCCCCGCTTCATCGAGGATGAAAAGGACAAGGAGCTCCTGCCCGGCATGGCCCTCGGCCTTGCCTGGACGCCCGCGGGCGGCGAAGTGCTCACGGTGGAAGCCTCCGCCGTCTCCGGCAAGGGCGCACTGCTGCTCACCGGGCAGCTTGGCGACGTTATGAAGGAAAGCGCCCAGGCCGCCATGAGCTACATCCGCAGCCGGGCGGAAACGCTGGGCGTGCCCGCCGGCTTCACCACCGAACACGACATCCATGTGCATGTGCCCGCCGGCGCGACCCCCAAGGACGGCCCCTCGGCCGGCGTGACCCTGACCACGGCGCTGATCTCCGCCTTCACCGGCAAGCCCGTACGGGCCGACCTCTGCATGACCGGCGAGATCACCCTCCAGGGCCGCGTCCTGCCTGTGGGCGGCATCAAGGAAAAGATCCTCGCCGGGGTGGCGCGCGGCCTCAAACACGTCATCATCCCCCATCAGAACGTCAAGGACCTTGAGGAAGTGCCCAAAGACCTGCTCAAGCGTATCGCCGTGCACCCGGTCCGGCATTATGACGAGGTGTTGCAGCTTGCCTTTGCCGAAGGTTCTCTGAAGGGCGGCCATGCCGCCGCAAGCAAGGCCTCCCGCGCTGACAGCGGGAAGAAAAAGGACAAGGCCGAGCCGAAGACGAAAAAAACGTCCCGCCGCAAGGCCCCTGAAACGGCATAACGGCATCCCCGCGGGGGAGGAACTCCTCCCCCGCTCTTCTTCCTCCCATGCTCCCGCCGCCTCTCCCCTCACTGGATACGCTCATACAGCAGGCCGCCGCCCGGCTGCGCGCCGCTGGCGACGACAGTCCGCATATCTGCGCCCGCGCACTGGCGCAGGCAGTTACCGGCCTTGAGCGCACAGGGCTCATCCTGGCCGGGCCCCGTCCCCTTGCCCCGGAACTGGCCGCCCGACTGGACGATGCCGTTGCCCGCCGCTGCGCCGGGGAACCGCTGGCCCATATCCTTGGGCAACGGGAATTTTTCGGACGGGACTTTGCCGTCACGCCGGACACGCTCATCCCCCGCCCGGAAACGGAGCTGCTCGTGGAGCTGGCGCTCCAGCATATGCGGGAGACGGAAACACGCCATCCCGCCAGCGCCCCCCTCCGCCTTGCGGATCTTGGCGCCGGCTCAGGCTGCATCGGCATCACCCTCCTCGCGGAGCGCCCCCGCTGGCTGGGACTGCTGCTGGACATCAGCCCCGCGGCGCTTGCCGTCGCCCGGCGCAATGGCGGTACACATGGCGTAGCGCGCCGCCTCCGCTGCCTGGTCGCCGATATGGCCCACGCCCCGCTCGCCCCCCGCAGCCTGCATCTGCTGGTCAGCAATCCACCCTATATCGCCCATGCCGAACGCCCCGAGGTCATGGAAGACGTCCTGCGCCACGAGCCGCACGCCGCGCTCTTTTCCCCCGATGACGGTCTGGCCCATCTGCGCGCCGCCTGCCGTGCGGCAGCCGAAGCGCTCGTGCCCGGCGGCCATCTGCTGCTGGAGCACGGCTGGCGGCAAGGCCCCGCCGTCCGCGACATCCTGACCAGCTCCGGCTTCGACGACGTGACCACCCACACCGACCTTGCCGGGCACGAACGCTGCACGCAAGGGCGCTTATTGCGCTGATCTTTCGTTTTATTGGTGGGTTTTTTATTTTTTTTTTTTTTTTTTTTATTTCTGATTGAATTTTATGCAGTTGTCAACAAGATATCTAAAG
>NZ_CALUYG010000035.1 GCF_944324935.1 uncultured Desulfovibrio sp.
TGCCTGGCTGAAGGGTTTTCGGAGTCTGCGCACTCGCTACTGTTGTTACCTCGTCAATTTTATGGGACTGCTTTACCCTGCTTTGGCCTGTATTCTTTGGAGAAAACTTTCATAGCAAGAAATATGCCGGATGTTCTCTTAGCATAGCGGGTTGCAATGCGTCGAAATGACTTGAGCGTTGCAAAAAAGCATTCGACCAGATGACGCTCCTTCTACACATGGGCATCGTACTCCCGCTGATGCCGTCTGCATTTACGAGAGGGAATAACCACTTCCATCTTTTGTTGCCGTGCCTGTTCCAGCACTGCATCACTATCATAGGCACGATCTGCAAGGAGCTTGTCCGCGGACAAATCCGCAAATAATTCTCCGGCGGGTACCGTATCGTTTACGTTGCCCGCCGTGAGAAATATACGCAAGGGGTTTCCAAGAGCGTCAACAACCGCATGAATTTTGCTTGTCAGTCCGCCTCGTGTACGTCCGATTTCCTGTCGAAAGTGCCCCCTTTTGCGCCGGTGGCGTGCTGATGTACTCTGACAAAGGTTGCATCAATAATAAGGGCATCCCGATCCGCTTTTATGGACAGCATGCGCAAGATATCATCCCAGACTTCGAGTCGTGTCCATTCGAGAAAACGTTTATGGACAGTATTCCATGGTCCGAATTCCGCAGGTAAATCCCTCCAGGGAGCCCCGGTTTTCAGAATCCACAAAATATCATTGAACATGAGGCGATCATCTTTGCGCTTTCGTCCTCTGGTTTCAGTCCTTTTCTTTTCCAGCATAGAACCGATGACCGCCCACTTTTCATCTGAAATGTCATGTCTGCTCATGACAAACAGGAAAGCAGGTGTCATTCAAGATGTCCAGCTTTTTTAGAAACAGTCCCCAGGTATTACTTCTTGCAAGAAGTTCCCTCTTTCCCCCGCAAAAAAAAGCACGTCCAGCCTTCCTACCCGCCCTTGGGCATGCGGTAGCGGCCGGCGATGGGAACTGACCAGCCGGGGCCGAAGGGTACGCGGCTGACGAAGAGGGTGGGCGGGGACTGGCGGCGTTTGAATTCGGAGGTGAAGAGCCGCCGCCTGACCTCGCGGGAAAGCTCGCCGTCGCCGTCGGGATGGCCGTCTTTTTCGCCGAGGGCGGAGCTGGCGAGCAGGCCTTCCAGCACGGGGTCGAGCTGATCGTAGGGGGGGAGGCTGTCTTCGTCCTTCTGGCCGGGACGCAGTTCGGCGGAGGGGGCCTTGTCGAAAATGGCGGTGGGGATGATTTCCTGTCCGCGAGAGGCATTGTACCAGCGGCCCACGGCGTAGACTTCGGTCTTGGTCAGATCGCCGATGACGGCCAGCGCGCCCACGGCGTCGCCGTAGAGGGTGCAATAGCCCATAGCGCCTTCGCTCTTGTTGCCGGTATTGAGGATGAGCGCCCGCGCACGATTGGCCAGGGCGGCGAGCAGGCTGCCGCGGATGCGGGCCTGGACGTTCTCAAAGGTCAGGTCCCCTTCACAGGGGGGGAAGCATTCCAGTCCCGGGGCGAGGCTCTGGCGGTAACAGTCCATGAGCGGCTCGATGGGCAGGGTGACGGTTCTGACGCCGAGATTGGCGGCCAGGGCCAGACTGTCGTCCACGGAACCCTTGCTGCTGTAGGGAGAGGGCATGAGCACGCCGAAGACGTTCTCGGGCCCGAGGGCTTCGGCGGCCACGCTGCAGACGAGGGCGGAATCCATGCCGCCGGACAGGCCCACGATGACACGTTCGCCGCCGCATTTGCGGACGAAGTCGCGCACGCCGAGGGTCAGCGCCCGCCAGACGGCTTCCTCGATGCAGGAGGCCAGGGGCTCTATGGTGTTGTTCTCTGGCACGGCGGCATCCACCACCAGCACGTCTTCGGCAAAGGCCTTGCCGCGCGCGAGAAGCTGGCCTGTGGGATCGAAAGCCATGCTCTGCCCGCTGAAGATGCGGTTGTCGTAGCCGCCGGCAAGGTTGACGGAAAAGAGGTGGATATGATGGCGGGCCGCCACATGGGAGAGCAGGCGTTCGGCCATGCCCTGCGAACCGATGCTGAAGGGGGCCGCCGCCAGATGGACGATGGCGTCCACGCCGCGCTGGATCAGCTCCATGAGCGGGCTGTGGCCGCTGGCGTACTGGATCTTCCAGAACGCGCCGTCCTCGGTGGAGGAGTCCTCGCAGAGGACGACGCCCACGCGCCAGCCGCCCACGGAGATGAGGCCGCAGGTCACGCCCCGGTCGAAATAGCGGGATTCCACATCCTGCCCGCTGCTCTGGTAGACCTTGCGGGAAACGGGCTGCCACTGGCCCTTGTGCACCAGCACGCCGGCGTTGGAGAGGAGTTTTTCGTCATAGGAGCTGGCCACGGGCGCGCCCACGAGCAGGGGCGGGCCGTCCCGCAGGGCCTCGGCCAGACGGTCGAGCCCGGCCCGGCAGCCCTGGGCGAAGTCGTCGGCGCGCAGGAAGCTGCCCGGTCCGGCCCCGCACAGGGCCAGTTCCGGCGTCACACAGAGGTCGGCGCCGCGGGCGGCGGCATCACAGGCGGCGGCCACGATGCGTTCCACATTGCCGGCCACGTCGCCGGTGACCACATTACATTGCAGCATGGCGATCTTCATAGATACTATCCTTGGTCATCCTTGTTGAGCAGGGGGAACAGCTAGGCATTGCGTCCTATGGCGTGTTCCAAAGGAAAAAGGGGCTTGCGGCGACGGGGCGTCATGGCCCGTCAGCCCAGCAGGCCGTGCAGCGGGCCGCCCGGCCCGGCCAGCGTTTCCACCCGGCGGACGGTCTCCGGGGCCTCCTCCAGCGGCGGGGCGTGGAAGGGCTTGCGGCGGGCGTCCAGCACGAGCGGGGCCTCACAGCCCCAGTGTCGGGCATGGGTGCGCCCGTGGACGCCGTAAACATCCGTTGCCGGGTCGGAGCGGGTAAAGGTCACCCACAGCCAGTTGGACGGCGAGGCCGCGCAAAAGGCCGCATCGTCGCAGACGGTCACGAGGGGGAAGGCCTCGCGCCGGGGCCAGCGGGCCAGGGCGTCGGCAAGCGCCTCCATGCGCGGGTCGGGTTCGTTGGGGCCGAGGTCATGGCGCGGCCCGCGCAGGACGAACAGACCGGGCCCGGCGCAGCGCACATCGCCGAAGCCCTCCGGCAGGGCGGGCAGGTCGCCCAGATCGTCCGGGCCGTTGCCCAGCCGCCGCACGGGCTCGCCCGCCGCGGCCCAGATGAGACGGGAACCCTCGTTGAGGCCGAGGCCCGTGTAGTCCAGCGTATCCGTGGTCGTGCGGGTGAGGAAGTGCAGGTCCCGGTCAAAATGCGTGCGCTCCAGCAGATGTCGCAGAAAGCCCATGACGTCCCGCGCCGAAAGGCCGGGCGCGTCTTCATGCGCGGCCAGAAGGACGTATTTTGCCAGCGCGGTCTGGGTCGTGCCCAGCAGGTGCAGGGCCGCGGTGAGCAGTTCGCGCGGGCGGCGGTGCGCCTCATAGGGGGTATAGCGCTCGCTGCCCACGGCCAGGAGGAGCGGATGCACCCCGGCCGCGTCCACGGCATGCACCTCACGGATGCCCTCGAAGACCTGGGGCACCAGCGCGCCGGTGAGTTCGTGGATGAAGTCGCCGAACACGGTATCTTCCTGCGGGGGACGGCCCACCACCGTGAACGGCCAGATGGCGTCGGGCCGGTGATGCACGGCCGTCACCCTGAGCACCGGGAAATCGTGCCGCAGGCTGTAGTAGCCGACGTGATCGCCGAAGGGGCCTTCAGGCTTGCAGGTGGGGAGGATGTAGCCGCTGAGGCAGAAATCCGCCTCGGCCAGCACGGGCAGCGGCAGGCCGGGAGCGCGGGCCAGGTCCACGCGGCGGCCGCCCAGCAGGCCGGCGAAACGCAGTTCGGAAAGGCCTTCCGGGAGAGGCATGACCGCCGCCACGGTCAGTGCCGGGGGACCGCCCACGAAAACGTGCACCGGCAGGGGACGGCCCCTTTCCAGCGCGGCCGCGTGATGGACGCCGATGCCGCGATGGATCTGGTAGTGCAGGCCCACTTCGTCTTCGGCGTAGTCGTTGCCGCTGAGCTGGACGCGGTACATGCCGAGGTTGGAAGCGTCGGGGCCGGGCCGGGCCGGATCTTCAGAGTAGACCAGCGGCAGGGTGATGAAGGGGCCGCCATCCTGCGGCCAGCTCACCAGCCGGGGCAGATCGGCCACCCGGCAGGAGCTGGACAGGACGGGAACCGGGCCGCCGCGGCGCAGGCGGGGCAGCATGTGCCGCAGGGCGGGGAGCAGCCGCAGCGAGCGCAGCGGATGCCGCAGGGCGTCGGCGGGGTCGGCCTTGGCGGCGAGCACGCCTTCCACGGCGCGCAGCGTGTGCCGGAAGAGGAAATGCAGACGCTCGCGCGTGCCGAAGAGATTGCCCAGCAGGGGGAAGCGCGAGCCCCTGACCCGGGTGAAGAGCAGAGCGGGGGCGCCGGCGGCAAAGGCCCGGCGCTGGATGGCGGCCAGCTCCAGATGGGGATCGATCTCCGCGTCGATGCGGACGAGCTGGCCCGTGCGTTCCAGATCGGCCACGCAGGCCGCCAGACTGGGGTAGCTCATGCGGTCTTCCCGCCGTCCGTCCGGGCCGGGCCATCGGGCGCGTGGGGCGCGTCCGGCTGGATGGGGGCAAGGGTGCGCCGTCCGGCCAGCACCTCCCGGAAGTGGGCGAGGATGATGCCGTGATCGAAGCGGAGCGGCGCGGGCAGGGCATCCAGCGGATACCAGGCGGCCCGGGCCGCGTCATCCCCGGCGCACAGCCGTTCGGGATGGGCGGTGCGCCCGACGAAGACCGTGCTCATGGTGTGGCGGCGGGGATCGCGCCAGGGCGCGGAGTAGACGCCCAGCAGGCCGATCAGCTCCACATCGAGGCTGGTCTCTTCCTTCATTTCCCGGCGGGCGGCGGCCTCGGCCTGTTCGCCGTCGTCGATGAAGCCGCCCGGCAGGGCATAGCCCAGCGGCTCGTGGCCGCGTTCGATGATGACCACGCCGCGTTGCGGATCGTGGATAATCACGTCCACCGTGGGCGCGGGATTGGCATAGATCTCGTAGTGCTGATGACACAGGGGGCAGGTGACCGTCTTTTTCATGCTGACCTCGTGATCGAGGATGGTACGTCAGGGCGCGGCGGGCCGCAAGAGCTGGAGCGTTCCAAACGGAAAATGCCCTATTCCCGGCAGGCAAAGCCCGCCGTCCGCAGGGCCTGTGCGCTGACGGCTCCGGCACGCAGCAGGCGCAGGCCGCCGTCCGGCAGCGGTTCCACGATGCTGGAGGGCTGGCCGCCCCGCGGGTCCGGCCCGGCGTCCAGCACGCCGTCGGACGGGCCATCCAGCGGGGCCAGCAGTTCCGGCGGCAGTTCCCGCGCCAGCCGGGCGGCGGGCTGGCCGCTGAGATTGGCGCTGCTGCAGGTTAGGGGCGCGCCCGCTTCCCGCGAGAGCCGGGCCGTGAGCGGGTGCGGCGTCAGCCGCACGGCCAGCCTGCCCGTGGGGCCGCAGACCTGTTCCGGCAGGCGGGAGGCCGCCTCCGGCAGGGGGGAGAGCAGCACGGTCAGCGGGCCGGGCCAGAACTGTTCCAGCAGGCCGCGCGGGGCCTCATCCAGCCGGACGAGGGCCGCAAGCTGCTCCATGCCGCCCGCCAGCACCGGGAGGGGGCGCTGGACGGGACGCCGCTTGAGCTGATACACCCGCCGCACCGCGTCCGTGGCAAACAGCGAGCAGCCGAGCCCGTAAAAAGTTTCCGTGGGGAAGGCCCAGACGCCGCCGGCCCGCAAGGCGGCCGCGGCCTCGAGCGGGTCGGCGCTGACGCGCGGGCCCGGGGACGGGACTGCCCGCGAAGCGGGATCGGAAGGAAAGGAGGCAAACATGGCAGGTAAACCCTTGCGTATCCTGTGTGTGGGAAAGATCAAGACCGCCTTCTGGAAGGCGGCCGCCGAGCATTACGGCCAGCGTATCCGGCGCTGGCGGCCGCTGGAGGTGAGCGAAGTGCGCGACGGGGACGCCTCCCTGCCCGTGCCGCGCCGCAACGAGCAGGAGGGCAAACGACTGCTGGAGGCGCTGAGCCCGCAGGACATCCCCCTCATCCTCGACGAGCGTGGCGCGAGCCTGACCTCGCCGCAGTTCGCGTCCCTGCTGCAGGACCTCGACCGGCAGGCCGCCGGGCGGCCCTGCTTCATCATCGGCGGGCCCTTCGGGCTGGATGACCGCATCCGCGCCGCGGGCCGCCGCACCCTCTGTCTCGGCCCCATGACCCTGCCGCACGAGCTGGCCCGCGTCCTGCTGCTGGAACAGCTCTACCGGGCGGAGTGCATCGCCCGCAATATCCCCTATCATCACGAATGAGACGGAAGGCCGGGGCGGGAATTTTTGTTGGGGGGGAAGGGGAACCCCTCGCTCTGCTGTCGATGCCCGTAAGGCTCCTGCGTCGCCTAACGGGCACGGCCTACGGCCGCCTTTCGGTCGCGCTCTGCTGTCGATGCCCGTAGCTTCCTGCGTCATAACGGGCACGGTCCTACTGACCGCCCTCTCCAATTTTTGTCCGGACGGTGCTGTCCCGCCGTCTTTTGTTTTGCCTTTTTCAACGTCAAAACGCTTCCTGACAAAAGCGCGCTGGGGAAGGGATGGGGGGGCTTGGGGGGAAGGGGAACCCCTCCCGCGCCGGCGGAGGGGTTCCCCTTCCCCCCAAAAAAATACGCTGCTGCGCCAAGGAACCTACAGCACCTCGTAGATGCGGGCGAAAACGTTGTCGTACACCAGCTTGAAGTAGGGGGAGAAGCGGGTGTCCTGCGGCGAGGCCAGCAGGAGCTGGACCATGAGGGAGTCATAGATGCCGCTGTCCAGCACGAGTTTTTCGCCGGTGACCCGATTGAAGAGGCAATGCACATTGCGGCGGCTGCTCAAAAAGGCGTTCTGCTCTTCCGGGCTGGCCTGCGGGTGGGCGTCGGCCCATTCCTGCACATAGTCGCGGGTGACGACACCCGTCTCGTCAAAGACGCTGATGGTGGCCGTGTAGATGGGGGCCGGGCTGCCCTCGAGCTGCACGGCGCCTTCCTTGAGATTGTAGGCCAGCGCTCGTGTGACGATGGACATGGCCCCGCCTTCCCCTTCCCTGGTGCGGAAGTTCCAGCTGCCGAAATTGCTGATCCAGAAGCCCAGCCGCAGCATCTCGTAACTGACGACGAGATATTGCTTGCCGCGCGCTTCCACCAGCGGGGTGTCCGGCGAGCGCAGTTTGTCCATGAGGGCCTGGGCCGCCTCGCCGTCCAGTCCGCGGAAGACATCGTCCGCCTCGCCGCCCTTGAGGGCCGTGTAGCGGATGAGCTGGCGGGCAAAGCGGGCGTTGTTCGTGGCGAAGACGGCGGCGGGCAGATAGAGCCACGGGCCATTGTGCAGGGCGCCGTCGGCAATGGTGGCGCGGCGGGCGAAATGGTGGGCCGCGTAGCCCCAGTCCCACCAGAGCCAGAGCGTGCCGTCCTTGGGGGTCACGTCCCGCGCGCGGGTCAGGGCGTCGGCGTGGCGGCGGTTGATCATGGGGCCCTGGGACATGGCCTGGATGATGCTCGCGAAGGGGGCCACCAGCAGGCCGATGAGCACGGCCGAGGTCACAAGGCCGGCCACCGCGCCGCGCAGGCTGTCCCGCAGGACGCGCTGGAGGATCCAGTAGAGCGGCAGGGTCAGGCCCACGGCCACGATGGGCGCGCCGAACATGACCATACGGCCGCCCATCTTGGTGCTGAGCAGGCCGAGAGCGGCCAGCGGCAGCAGGAAGAGCGCGCCGGGGCGGCGGATGAGCACCCAGACGAAGCCCACGAGCCCCAGCAGGGCGGCTTCCATCCAGGGATGGAAGTAGGAAAGCAGGGCCATGAGGCTCAGGTCCTGCACTTCGGTGATGGACTGGGCCACCGAGGGGTAGACGAGCACCGTGCCGGCGGCCGTGGTGGCGGCGTCGCCCGATCGTTTGGTGTACGCGCCGAAGTGGTAGATCAGCGTGTTCAGGATGCCGCCGCCCAGCATGAGCGCGGCCACGCCCGCCCAGAGCAGGACGAGGACGAGCGGACGGCTGAGCAGGGCGCGCAGGCTGCGGGCCCATTCCGTGCGGGCCATGCCCGCCACCAGGATGATGGCGCTGCCCGCAAGACCGGGCAGCCCGGCCAGCGCCGGCAGGGCATAGGCCAGGGAGCCCAGCAGCAGCAGGCCGCGCCGTCCCTGCGGGGCCATGACCAGACTCATAAAGGCCAGCAGCCCCACATTGTAGCGGATGAGATAGGGGAAGACGGAATGCCACTCCTGCGACCACCAGGAGATGAGGCCGGAAAGGGTGAGCAGCAGCACCCAGCGCTTGCGCAGCGGATAGCCGAGGCGCACGGCCGCCGGGGCCTGCGCGCTTATGATCCGGCGGGCCATGACCCGTCCCGAGGTATGGATGAGCCGTTTCAGCAGCGTATGCGGCAGAAGCATGTAGCGCATGGCCCAGCAGGCCGGGGCCAGCGTCATAAGCAGGGGGAAGAAGAGGGTGACGAGGTCGGTATCGTAATAGCCCAGCAGCGTCCGGGCCAGAAAGCCGGGGGCGATGGTGGTGATGAGCCCGGCCGCCATGCCGGCCTCCATGCTGCCCAGCGCCCAGACCCAGACGAAGACGATGAGCGCCACCAGCGTGGAAAGGAGCATGGGGAACCAGAAGGCCACGGCGGCGGGATAGGTCCCCAGCAGGGCGGCCATACCCTTGAGCATCTCGGCCATGGGATGTCCCACGGCCAGGCCCATGCCCTCGGCCCCGGCCACCCAGTGATACGCGTCGTTGGTGGCGAGCAGCCATTCACTGCCCAGACGATATTCGGGATTCTGCCAGCAGGGCCATTCCAGCAGGCGCAGGGTGAAGGCCAGGCCCACGGTCACAAGCGCCCAGATGAGGCCGCGCAGCCAGAAGCGGGACCTCTGCCGGCTGTGCAGCGCCTCGCGCACGGCTTCCGAGGCGGCACGCTCCGCGGACAAGGGGTCGGGAGTGGTCTCGATCACTGTCGAACCTCACGGGAAGGGGTTTCGGCAAACGGTACGACGCCGGACGGGACGCCGGCCCCCTCGCGGCTCAGGCGAACGGCCAGGAAGCGGCGCGTCTCGCCGGTGGAAGAGGCGGCGTCCGCGCGGCGGCGGACGACATAGTCCCGGTGCATGACGCGCTCCCAGCCCGGAGGCAGGGCGTCGGGCAGCCGGTTGCAGAGCAGGATGACCAGCCCGTCCGGCGCCAGATGCGGCGCGAGCAGCGGCAGCAGCGTTCCCGGAGGCATGAAGGCCCGGCTGATGACGCAGTCCGCCCCGCGCGGCTGCGTGCCGAAAAAGTGTTCCACGCGGCCCCGGTGGACATGCGTCCGGGGCAGGCGCAGGCTGTACAGCATGCGGGAGAGGAAGAGGGCGCGCTTTTCCCGCGCTTCCACGAGCCAGTAGTTCCCTCGTTCCCAGACCATGCGCAAAGGGATGCCCGGCAGGCCCGCCCCGGAACCGAGGTCCCAGTGCAGGGGGGCCGCGGGCAGGGGAAGGTCCGCCAGGAAGGCCGCCAGATGGAAACTGTCGCCCGCCAGGTCGACAAGCGCCTCGCGCCAGTCGCGGGCCCCCACAAGATTCATGACGCTGTTCCAGCGAAGGAGTTCCGTCAGGTAGAGGGCCAGCGACCGGAGGGCCTGCTCGGGGACGGGCAGACCGGCCCGCCGGGCGCAGTCCGCCAGCGCCTCGGGCGCGGGAGGGGTCGGGACGGGAGGGGCCGTCCGCGGCTTTGCGGACGCGGGGCCGCCAGTGCCGGACGGGCCGGAAGGCTGCCTGCCGGTCCGCGCGCGGCTGCCGTGTGGAGAACGTTTCTGCATGCCGTCCTCATATCCCCGAGCGGCGGGACTTGCAAGCCGGGGCCGGATAACGTAAAAAAGCACCCTTCACATTTTTTTGCCGACAGCTAGGGAGAAACTGCCATGAAGAACGCCATTGCCCTGCTCTTCCCCGGTCAGGGATCGCAGGAAGCCGGCATGGGGCGCGATCTGGCCGAGGCCGACAGCGCGGCCATGCAGCTCTGGAAACGCGCGGAGTCCGTCAGCGGTCTGCCCCTGCGGGAGATATTCTGGGAAGGCGACGACGCCGCCATGAGCGACACCCGCGCCCTGCAACCGGCGCTGACCGTGGTGAACCTCAACCTGTGGCGGGCGCTGGCCGGGCGGGTGCGGCCCGTGGCCGCCGCCGGGCACAGCCTGGGAGAATTCGCCGCGCTGGCGGCGGCGGGCGTGCTGGATGAGGAGAGCGTGTTGCAGATCGTGAGCCTGCGCGGTCGCCTCATGGCCGAGGCCGACCCCGACGGGCGCGGCGGCATGGCGGCCATCCTCAAGCTTTCGCTCGAGCAGGTGGAGGGCGTGGTGCGCGAGGCCGCCGAGGAAAGCGGCCTGCCGCTCATCATCGCCAACTATAATACCCCCGGCCAGTACGTCATCAGCGGCGACAAGGAAGCCGTGGCCCTCGCCTGCGGCAAGGTCCGTCCGCTCAAGGGGCGCGCCGTGGAGCTCAAGGTCAGCGGGGCCTTCCACAGCCCGCTCATGGAAAAGGCCAACCGTGAACTGGAACCGCTGCTGCGCAAGGCGGTGTGGCGGCGTCCGCGCTTCGCCGTCTATGCCAACCTGCACGGCCGGGGCCTCACGGACGGGGAAAGCCTCAAGGAAAGCCTGCTGCGGCAGATGGTGTCCTCCGTGCGCTGGATCGAGACCATGCGGCAGCAGTATGCCGACGGCGTGCGCTGCTGGCTGGAGCTCGGCCCCAAGGCCGTGCTCGGCAAGATGGTGGGGCAGTGCCTCGATCAGCTGGACGAGGCCGCGCGGGCCGACTTGCGGGTCATGCTCGTCGATTCTCTGGAATCTGTGGAAAATCTCAACGTCTAGCGCCCTCGCGGCGGGAGTCTTGTCATGCGTGCTGTCGATGTGCTGCGTTCCGCACTCAGGGATATGGTGGAAGAAATGGGCCTCACCTGGCCCGCCAAGGCCGTCATCGAGCCGCCCCGCGACGCCCGTCACGGGGATCTGGCCGCCAATGTGGCCATGCTGCTGGCCAGGGAGGCCGGCAGGAATCCTCGCGAGCTGGCCCAGACGCTCGCCGGCGGCCTGCCGGAACGCTGCGCGGACATCCTCAGAGCCGAGGTGGCCGGGCCGGGCTTCATCAACGTGACCTTCAGCCCGGATTTCTGGCGGCGGACCGTGGCGGACATCGAGGCCGCCGGGGCGGACTACGGGCGCAGCCCGGTGGGCGCGGGCCGCCGGACGCTGGTGGAATACGTTTCGGCCAACCCCACGGGCCCGCTGCATGTGGGGCACGGCCGCGGGGCCGCCGTGGGCGACAGTCTGGCCCGTCTGCTGCGGCGCGCGGGCTTTGCCGTGGATACGGAGTACTACATCAACGACGCGGGCCTGCAGATGCGTCTGCTGGGCCTTTCCGTCTGGCTGCGGGTGCAGGAGCTCAAGGGCCGTCCCGTGGAGTGGCCGGAATCCTACTACCGGGGCGAGTACATCATCGACATCGCCCGCGAGATGCTGGCCGAAGACGACGGCCTGGCCGACCTGCCGGAGGCCGAGGGCAAGGAGCGGTGCTACGAGCGCGCCATGCGGGACATCCTCAACGGCATCAAGCAGGACCTGGCCGACTTCCGGGTGGAACACCAGCACTGGTTCTCGGAAAAGACGCTGGTGGAGGGCGGCAAGGTCGCCGAGGCCTTTGCCGCGCTGGACAAGGCGGGCTACACCTATCACAGGGATGACGCCTACTGGTTCGCCACGGAGAAGCTGGGCGACGACAAGGACCGCGTGCTGCGCAAGTCCGACGGCACGCTGACCTACTTCGCCTCGGACATCGCCTATCACCATGACAAATATCAGCGCGGCTACCAGTGGCTCATCGACATCTGGGGCGCTGACCATCACGGCTACGTGCCGCGCATGCGCGCCGCCATCGCCGCCATGGGCCAGCCCCGCGAGAGCTTCGACGTGGTGCTCATCCAGCTGGTGAACCTGCTGCAGAACGGCCAGCCGGTCAGCATGTCCACCCGCGCGGGAACCTTTGAGACGCTGGCCGACGTCATCAAGGAAGTGGGCACGGACGCCGCGCGCTTCATGTTCCTTTCCCGCAAGAGCGACAGCCCGCTGGATTTCGATCTCGAGCTGGCCAAGCAGCGCAGTCTGGACAATCCCGTCTACTATGTGCAATACGCCCATGCCCGCATCTGCGCCGTGCTGCGCCGGGCGGAAGAGCGCGGCATGCGCCTGCCCGAACGCTGCGAACCGGCCCTGCTGGCCGGGCTGGACACGCCGGAAGACCTGGCCCTGCTGCGCAAGGCCGCAGGCATGGAAGACATGATCGCCAATGCGGCCCTGACGCTTTCCGTCCATCACGTCAGCCATTATCTTATGGAGCTGGCCGGCATGCTGCACAGCTACTATGCCAGGCATCAGGTGCTGGATGCGGAAGACAGCGGGCGCAGCCTGGCCCGGCTGGCCCTGCTGCGGGCCATCGGACAGGTGCTGCGTAACGGACTGGACATCCTGGGCGTGAGCGCGCCCGAAACCATGTAAGGCCGTCGGAAGCCCGCGGAGCGCCGTCCATCCATGCCCCAGCCCCTGCGAAGAGTTCGCCAGCGCATCCCCAAGGCATCCGTCCGTCCTCCCCGGGTGCTGCTGCATCTGCCGTTCCTGGGGGTGGCGGCCCTGCTGGTGGTCTTTGCCGTGGCCGTGGGCTGGGCCTTCTTCATGGGGGTCATCATCGGGCAGGGGCAGAATCCCGCCGAGCGGGTCGATGCCATGCTGCATGAACCACGGCGGGAGACGCCGCCTCCCGCGGGGCCCACGGTGGGCGAACGGGTGGCGGATCTGCTGAATACCCCTCTGCCGCTGCACAAGGACGGACGCGGCGGCGACGGGCGGGCGGCAGGCGGCGAAGGCGAGCCGGAAGCCGACCGCTCGCCGTCAGCGCCGGCAGGACAGCCGGCGGCCCGGACGGGAGAAGGGGAGCAGGGCGCGCAGGCGCCGTCAGCCCCGCAGGCCGGGGAGCGGGCGGAGCAGGCCGGGCCGGAAAAGGCAAAAGCCTCCGCCTATCCCTTTGCCCGGCCGCAGGGGGAGAGCCTGGCGGCCTGGGGCATCCAGCCCGGCGGGGCGGGGCAGGCCGCGCAGCAGACGCCCGGAACGGCTTCCGCCGCCCGGCAAGCGCCTGCCGCCGCGCGCCGTGCCGAACAGAAGGCCGAGCCCAAAAAAACGGAGAAGGCCGAACCCAGGTTTGATTACGTCTATCAGACCGCGGCCTTCCGCGACAAGGAGGACGGCGACGCCCTGAGGGCCCGGCTGGAAGAGAAGGGCCTGAGGACGCGCCTGCAAAAGAGCGGCAAGGTCTATCTCGTGCTGGTGCTTTTGCGGGGCAGCGAGCGGGAGGCGGAGAACGTCCGTGAGACGCTGCGCCGTATGGGGCTGGGCAAGCCCATACGTCTTTCCAAAAAGGCGGTCAAATAGGACGGACCGCA
This sequence comes from uncultured Desulfovibrio sp., assembly GCF_944324935.1. Taxonomy (GTDB): domain Bacteria; phylum Desulfobacterota; class Desulfovibrionia; order Desulfovibrionales; family Desulfovibrionaceae; genus Desulfovibrio. The sequence goes on from NZ_CALUYG010000035.1 coordinate 13,548, forward strand.
GGCCGGACAGCCGGCAGGACGCGACGGGAGCGGAGCGTATCCGCCGCTCCCGCAAAGGAAGACCATGAACATCTTTTCCCTCCCCGCCCGTCTGGGCGAACGCTGTCTGCGCGGAGTGGACGCCCTGGGCGGCATGACGCTCTTCTTCCTGGAGGGCGTGCGCCACATCTTCACCACGCGGCGCATCTTCATCCGTACCCTCCAGCAGCTGTACGCCATCGGCTATCAGTCGCTTTTCGTCATCGCGCTCATCGGCATTTTCTGCGGCATGGTGCTGGGCCTGCAAGGGTACTATACCCTCGTGCAGTTCGGTTCCGTGGGCATGCTGGGCTCGGCCGTCTCCCTCTCGCTCATCCGGGAACTGGGGCCGGTGCTCACGGCCATCATGCTGGCCGGGCGCGCCGGTTCGTCCATGGCCGCGGAGATCGGCGTCATGCGCATCTCGGATCAGATCGACGCGCTGGACGTCATGGACATCAACTCCATGGCCTATCTGGTGAGCCCGCGGCTGGTGGCCGCGCTCATCTCCTTTCCGCTGCTCACGGCCATTTTCGACACCATCGGCATCATCGGCGGCTATCTCACCGGCGTGGCCATGCTGGGCATCAACGAGGGCGCGTATTTCTACCGCATCGCCCATGCCGTGACGCTGGACGACGTGACAGGGGGCTTTCTCAAGGCGGTGGTCTTCGGGCTGCTGGTGACCACGGTCTGCTGTCACCAGGGCTACACCACCCATCAGCGGCGGGACAGCGTGGGCCCGGAAGCCGTGGGCAATGCCACCACCTCGGCGGTGGTCATCTCCTGCGTGCTCATCCTTGTGGCGGACTATGTGCTGACGTCGTTCCTGCTGTGATCAGGGAAGAGACGCCGCCAGGCGCTCCGGCGGCAGGCCGGGCGACGGCAGGCAAGGCCGGATGCCCGCCGGTCACACAAGCGGGCCGCCGGCAAGAGGAAGATATGAGCAAAAACTCGGTACGGATGCGGGACACGGCGGATGCCTCCGCCTCCCCGCAATGGGACATCGCCTTCCGCGGTCTGACCGCCGGCTACGGCGAGCATGTGGTGCTCAGGGACATCGACGCCACCCTGCCCGGCGGCAGGATATCCGTCATCCTGGGCGGCTCGGGCTGCGGCAAGTCCACCCTGCTGCGGCACATCATCGGCCTTTCCCGGCCGCTGGCCGGCAGCGTGCGCATCGGCGGGCAGGACATGTTCGCCCTGCCGCCCGCGCAGGCCCGGCGCATCCGCCGTCGTATGGGCGTGCTCTTCCAGGACGGGGCGCTGCTCGGCGCGCTCTCGCTGGCGCAGAACGTGGCCCTGCCGCTGACCGAACATGTGCGCCTGCCGAAAGCCGTCATCCGCGACGCGGCGCTGCGGGTGCTGCGGCTGGTGGGCCTGGAGGACTTCGCCGACTACTACCCCAACCAGCTTTCCGGGGGCATGCGCAAGCGGGCCGGGCTGGCGCGGGCCATCATCGCCGAGCCGCGCATCCTGCTCTGTGACGAGCCCACCTCCGGCCTTGATCCCATCACCGCCGCCCGCATGGACGCGCTCCTGCTCTCGCTGCATGAGCGGTTCCCGGACATGAGCATCGTGGTGGTCAGCCATGATCTGGACAGCCTGCGCGCCATCGCCGACCATGTGCTGGTGCTGCGCGAGGGCAAGGCCGTCTTTTCCGGCCCTCTGGCGGAACTGGAAGCCTGCGACGACCCCTATCTGCGGCGATTTTTGCGGCGTGAGGCCGATGCCGGGGACGTGGCGGCGCAGGATTCCGAAAGCGATCCGCGCGTCCGCCGCGCCATCGCCGCCTGGCTGGATGCCTGACAGGGTGCGGGCCGGGCTTGAATCCTGCCGCCGGGCTGCGTATAACCTTTTATCAACGTGGAAGGAAAAGGAGTGCCGCATGAACGGTTTTCGTCAGACGGCCGTGGGGATATTCGTCCTGCTGGGGCTCGTGTGCGTGGCCTACCTCACCATCAAACTGGGCCGTATGGAGCTGTTCGAGACAAAGGGCTTCGAGCTGACGGCCCGTTTCAATTCCGTCAGCGGCCTGCGCGTGGGCGCGGATGTGGAGATGGCCGGCGTGCCCGTGGGGCGCGTGGCCGCCATCACCCTGGATGATGATCCCGCCCGGCGGCAGGCGCTGGTACGCCTCGTGCTGGACAGGGATCTGAAGCTTTCCACGGACACCATCGCCTCGGTGAAGACCAGCGGCCTCATCGGCGACAAATACATCAACCTGCAACCCGGCGGCCTGGATGATGTCCTTGCCTCCGGCGATACGCTGGAAGAGACGGAATCCGCCGTGGATCTGGAATCGCTTATCGGCAAATATGCCTTTGGAGGTGTCTAATTCTATGCTGACTGCCCGTTACGGACGCCGCGCGTCGTGTCTGCTTCTGTCCCTGGCGGCCCTGCTGTGCTGCCTGACCGTGTGTTTTCCCCGGCCCGTCGCGGCAAGCCCCGCGCGCGACACGCTGGAAAAATATGTGACCGCCATCCTTGACTGCATCAAGGCGCCGGCCTACGCCAATGCGGCCACCCGCCCGGCCCAGCGGGAAAAGATCGCCGGCCTGGTGCGGCAGGTCTTCGATTTTCAGGAATTCGCCATCCGCACGGCCGGACCGCGCTGGAAGACCTTCACGCCCGATCAGCAGAAGCGCTTTACCGACGCCTTTGCCGATCTGCTGCTGACCACCTACATCAGCAAGGTGGACGGCTACAACGGCGAGCAGATCGCCTATACCGGCGAGGTCGCCAACAAGGAACAGACCCGCGTGGAGGAACGTACCATCATCACCCTGGGCGACGGCAAGAAGGTCCCCGTGGCCTACCGCATGATGCTCAAGGACGGGGCCTGGCGCTGTTACGACGTGCTCATCGAGAACGTGAGCCTGGTCAAGAACTACCGTACCCAGTTCCAGGATATCCTGTCCAATGCCGCGCCCGACGAGCTCATCAGCCGGGTGCAGGCCAAGGCCAAGGAAGCCGCCGCCAATGCCAGGTAAACGCGTGATCTTCGCGGGGGCGGCTTTTGCCGCCCTCCGCCGCATGCTGGCATGTGCGGTCCTGTGCCTGCTTATGGCCGCCACGGGCGCGCACGCCAAGCCCACCTATACGCGCCTTTCCCCGGAGCCCGCCCGGCAGCAGCCGTCCAGCCTCTATGATGCCGAAAGCCCGGCCCTGCCCGCCGGAGCCGTCAGCGTCAGCTCGCCGGATGCGGAGTATTCCGACAGTCTGGACGACTACGACGAAACGCCCGTGGAAAGCATCGCCGATCCGCTGGAGCCGTGGAACCGCTTCTGGTTCGCCTTCAACGACGTCTTCTATCTGTATGTGGCCGACCCGGTCTACTCCTTTTACGAGACCATCACGCCCGTGCAGTTTCGGCGGGGCATGTCCAACCTTTACAAGCACGTCCTCTTTCCCACGCGCTTTGTGAACAATATCCTTCAGCTCCGCCTCAAGGAAGCGGGGGTGGAGTTCGGGCGCTTCATCATCAACACCTTTGTGGGCTTCGGCGTGGTGGATGTGGCCAAGCACAAGAAGACCCTCGTGCCGGTGGATCCCAGCGGCGAGGATTTCGGGCAGACGCTGGGCCGCTGGGGGCTTGGTCACGGCTGCTATCTGGTGTTGCCCTTCCTCGGGCCGAGCTCGCTGCGGGACGGCATCGGCCGCGTCGGCGACTGTTTCACCGATCCCATGTTCTACGTCTATCCCTGGGAACTGGCCACGGCGTCGGAACTCTGGCTGCGCTTCAACACGCTGGACGTGCTGCTGCCCACCTACAAGAGCCTGAAGGATGCCGCCGTCGATCCCTATATCGCCACCCGCGAGGCCTATACGGCCTATCGCAGGCAACAGGTCATCCGCTGACGCGGCGAGCCGGCCTGCGCGCCGTCCCTTCCCGTCAGGCGGCCTGCCGCCGACGGCAATCTGTCTGCTCCGGGAGGATGCACCATGTCCCTTTCCACCATGTCCGACGGGCAGTGCGCCGCGCAGGCCGGCTCGCCGGCGGACGCCCGCGGGGCGGGGCCCCTGCTGCGGCTGGAGGGCCTGAGCGTCACCTTTGCCGACGAGGACAGGCTCCTGCCCGCCGTGCAGGATCTGCGCCTTGATCTGCCCGCCGCCGCCATCACCTGCCTCGTGGGGGAATCCGGCTGCGGCAAGAGCCTGACGGCACGAGCCATCCTGCGGCTCATGCCGCCGCAGGCCCGCCTTGGCGGACGCATCCTTTACCGGGGGGAGGATCTGCTCTCCCTCCCCGAAGCGCGCATGCGCTCCCTGCGCGGGCGGCATCTGGCCATGATCTTCCAGGAGCCCATGACGGCCCTCAATCCGGTGCTGCGCGTGGGGGATCAGGCCGCCGAGGCCCTGCGGCTGCATGCGGGCCTGTCGGCGGCGCAGGCCAGAGCCGAGGTCATCCGCCTGTTCGCCGAGGTGGGCATCCCCGCCGCGGCGGAGCGCTACGACGAATATCCGCACCAGCTGTCTGGGGGCATGCGGCAGCGCGTCATGATCGCGGCCGCCATGAGCTGCGAGCCGGATGTGCTGCTGGCCGACGAGCCGACGACCGCGCTGGACGCCACCCTGCAAGGGCAGATCCTTGCCCTCATCCACGCTCAGGCACTGCGGGGCATGGCGGTGCTGCTCATCACCCACGATCTGGGCGTGGTGGCGCGGGTGGCGGCCCATGTGGGCATCATGTACGCGGGGTATCTGGTGGAATACGGCCCCACGGTCGAAGTCTTCGCCCGCCCCCTGCATCCGTATACCCGCGGCCTCATGGGATCCTCACCGGCCCGGGCCCCGCTGGGCGCACGACGACTGCCGGCCATCCCCGGCAGCGTGCCGCCGCTGGGTCAGCGGGACGCGGGCTGCCCCTTTGCGCCCCGCTGCGACCAGGCCCTGCCGGTCTGCCGCCAGAGCCTGCCGGACGAACGGGAAGAGGGCGGACACCGGGTGCGCTGCTGGCTGCATGCGGCCTCGTAGGGCAATACGCTTCGTTTGTTTGGGGGGAAGGGGGCCTCCTCGCTCTGCTGTCGATGCCCGTAAGGCTCCCGCGTCGCCTGACGGGCACGGCCCTGCGGGCCGCCTTTCGGTCGCTGCCGGCGCGGGAGCGGGTCCCCCTTCCCCCCAAGCCCCCCATCCCTTCCCCTGCGCGCTTTTACAGCATTTTGCCTTTGGGAAAGGCAAAATGCGAGGCAGCATCCTGCCTGATTTGAACGCCAGGCGTTGCAAACTGAAGATGCTCTTCAAGAAGGGGGCGGACACGACTCTGCCGCACCCGCTTTACGGACACGGCTGGAACGAATGCAGACGAACGGATGCTCTTCTCTGCCCTCCTTCAGGAGACAACGGGAATGTGGCAGTGCATGACGCATTCGGCGCTGTTGCCGGTCAGGGCATAACTGCCCATTTCCAGCATGCGTGCGGGTCCGGTCGGACGCAGTCCCGCTTCCCGCAGCAGGGCGGGCAAGGCCCGCCAGCAGGCGATCTGCTCTTCCCACGCGCCGCGATGGGCGTACACGGCATAGAGGCCGGGCCGACTTTCCCGGAGGCGTTCAGGCGGCGTCGCCGCATCGACCGGAGCGAAAAGCTCGCCTTCAGCCAGCCGGCCGGCAAGGAAGTCTTCCTTCCGGTACGCGATGCCCGTGGGCAGACCGGGCGTTCGGGCGGCCCGGCGGCAGGATTCCATGAACAGCGCCGAGGCCTGCGCCATGCCCGCTTCCGTATCCAGCCCCTGCAAGGGCTGCGGCAGCACTTCCCAGCGGGCGGCTGGCATCTCCCGCAGCAGCAGGCGGTCCGGCTCCGTAGCCTGCGCTTCCCGCACCACATGGAGCAGACTTGCCACAAGCGCTTCCCGTTCCGCCAGCCTGTGCCGTTCATCGGCCAGCCGCCGGGCCTTTTCCTCCAGCAGCGGCAGGATGCCCCCTCCGCCGCCGTGGCGAGACAGGCGCGCATGTCCTTCAGCGGCGTGCCGCACTCCTTGAAAAGGGTGATCATGTCAAATTGCAGGAACTGCCGGACATCGTAATACCGGTAGTCGTTCTCGCCCCTGGACAGCGGCCGCAGCAGGCCGAGCCGGTCGTAATGGAACAGCGTTTCCTTGGTGGTATGACAGAGACGGGCAAACTGCCCGCTGGTATAGCGTCGGCTCATGGCAGCGTTCATAACGGCTGAAGGGGTGGTAAAAGGAACTGCTAGAGCCCAACCGCGGGCCCTGATAAAAGCGCACCGGGGAAGGGGGGGTCAGCATTTTCGGGTGCGGCCCGGCCCCCGGAGGAGCAGGCTGCCCGCCATGAGCAACAGCGTCAACAGCAGCGGCAGGAGCAGGGCCGCCGGCAGCCCGTACCACTGGGCGAGCCAGCCGATGCTCGGCGGGACGATGAGCAGGCCCGCATATCCCAGGGTGGCTATGGCCGTGGTGGCCCGCTGCGGGCTGATGTCGGGGCGGGAGCCGGCCCGGCTGAGCAGAACGGGCATGACGGGGGCCATGCCCATGCCGGCGAGGGCGTAGCCTGCCAGGCAGAGAAGGGGCCACGGCGAGAGCTGCACCATGACGAGGCCGCAGGCAGCGACGCCGGTCGCCCGCAGCAAAAGGGCGAGATCGCCCCAGCGTTGCCGCAAACCGTCGCCCAGCAGGCGGCTCAGGGCGATGGCGACGGAAAACGCGCCAAAGCCCAGTGCGGCGGTGCTTTCGGGCGCTCCCTTGACCGTATGCAGGAACAGGGCGCTCCATTCCGCGCAGGCTCCCTCCACGGCAACAGCAGGCCGCACAGGTAGATGAACGGGGGCACGCCGCGCGCGGCGGGCGCGGTGGCATCAGCCGGGGCCGCGCGCGGCCCGTCAGGCAGCAGATGGCGCGCAAAGATCGCCCAGCAGATCAGCTCAGCCCCGGCCACTGTCACGAAAGTGACAAGCGGACCGGCGGCGCACGCGGCAAAGACCGCGCCCAGCAGTGAGCCGCTAAGCCCTCCGAAGCTGTAACAGGCATGCAGGCCGGACAGGCAGTTGTGCCGGAGCCGGTGCTCCAGGAGGATGCCCTGTGTGTTCATGGCCACATCTGTCAGGGCGAAGCAGGCCCCGAGCAGGGCGCAGGCGGCGCAAAACGCGGGACCAGTGGGAGCCAGTCCGCAGAGCGGCAGGGCCAGCAGCATGCCGAAGCTGCCAAGGCGCAGCAGGGCGCATGTGCTTTGGCGGCGTTGCAGAACGTGCATGGCCGCAAAGCCGGCCAGACTGCCGCAGCCGAGGCAGAGCATGGCCATGCCGATGAGGGCTTCCCCCGCCTGGAGCTGCTCCCGCAGGGCGGGCATCCTGGCCGTCAGCAGACCGTATACGCTGCCTGTGCTGAAAAAGAAAAAGATCATGGCCCGGCGGGCCCTGCGTAACTGACCTTTCATGGGAATGCCTCTCCTCATGGTTTGGGGTGCGGGGAAGGGATTATGCTAAACTATGGGGTAAGGCAAGGGTCAAGAGGCGCGAGCATTTTTTGTGCGCGGTGCGTGGTTCCGCCGGTCGGGGCGAACCAAAGGAACGATCGGGCCCGCGGTCGCGGCGTGAGGACGCCTGGCGGACAGGATGGTCGGCCGGGTGAAGCAAAGAAAAAACGCCCGCCGCGGGCGGCGGCAGGCGTTTCCCTTCAGATGCGGGCGGGGTGCGGACGATGCCGGTCGCTCCGGCCGGTCGTTTGCCGCGGCGAAGCGGTCAAAAGCCCTTGCTGTCGAAGAGGCTGCCGCTGCTGCGTCCCTCGAACGGGCGGAGGGAAGGATCGACCCAGTAGAGGATTTCGTGGCCCATGTCCCAGGCCAGCGTGCGTACGATGAAGCCCGCCGCGTCCACCGGATTCCGCTCCTTGATGGAGAAGAGGTAGAAGTCGTGCACCTGACGCGACTCCATCATGCCGCCCTGCGCGAGCGACCAGATCAGCATGCCGGACTTGACGTCGTAGATCTCCACCGCAAGGGAGACCGAACTGTCGCCGCCGGACGCGCCGTCAATAAAATGATTGATGTAGCCGCCGATGACGAGTTCCGCGCCTTCACGCCGGGCAAGGTAGAGGGCGCGATTCGGATCGTAGGGGCCGGCTTCGGGTTCGTACTGCAACGTCTGGAAGGCATTGAGCGAAAGCCAGATCTGCCAGAACTGCCGGGTGATCTGATCGGCCACCGTAATCGCGCCCGCCGTCTGCTGCATCATGCGGAAGGGCACGAACAGCGCCTTGGGACGATGCCCCGCCGGGCGCAGCGGCGAGACGTAGACCGCGGGATTCTGGCGGCGGACGAAGTTGTCGATCTGGAACTGGAACGGCGTGCTGAAATCGCCGGTGGTGGTGAAGCTTTGCGGGCTGTCGTCCGGGGCCTTGGTGCAGGCCGTCAGCGGGACGGCAAGGCAGATCAGCAGGACGAGGACGAGGAGGGAAGTGCGGGCGCTGGGACGCATACGGAACTCCTGCGAGGGCCGCCGTGCGTCTCCCGCGCACAGCGTAAAGAGGGTCAGGGCCGCACGCATACACGCATGAACTGTCATGCGTTTGGCGGCGACGGTAATGCCATGAAAGTGTTAGCTAAATTCATGCCATAACTCAAGAGCTGATTTTATTGCAAGTGGTTATGCCGGCTTGTGTGCGGTCGGTCGGCAGGGATCGCCCGTCGGCGTGTGTTGACCGACGCTGTTTCGGCGGCGGGCCGCGCCTCCGCGCCAGCCAGGGGGATGCTGTGTCCGAAAACAAGGACATGTCTGGAGAAAATCGTAACAACATGTCTTTTTTTATTGACAATATTGTACTGTTCTCCGTCATAAGGCAAAACATGATGAAGTGGATGTATGGTCATATGAAGGTGAAGGATATATAGCATAAAGGGCGGAGCTTTCCCCAAAAATTATTTTAATTCAACGTATTGTTTTTTGTATTCCACCAAAGCTCCCCTATGTGGATCACTGACGGAAACATCGAAGGGCAAAAAGAGGAAAGAGCGGGAATGAACTTTGCTGGTTCTCGTGCAAAAAATCACTATCATCGTCAAAGGAGATCCCCATGAGCGAAGAACGACTACGCCTGGAAGCCAACCTCATTTCCCGTCTGGACAGGATGCCCATGAGCCGCGAAGTCCGTTTGCTTGTCGGACTGTTGTCGCTCTGCTGGGTCATGGAAGCTTTCGATATCGGCATGATCGGACAGGTCCTGCTGGTGCTGAAGCAACTCTGGGATCTGGATCCGAGCATGATCGGCCTGCTCGGCTCCTGTTCCACGGTCGGCGTCGTCATCGGCACCGCTTCAGCGGGCTTTTTGACGGATCGCTACGGCCGCAAGCGCGTACTGCTCTGGGGGGTGTTCATCTTCACTTTCTTCACGCTCATCGGCAGCCTGTTCGCGCATATCGGCTGGATCGTCGCCATGCGCTTCATCGCCGGCCTCGGGGCCGGGGCGGTATTCCCCCTTCCTTACCTGATGATCTCCGAGATCGCGCCGTCGCGTTCGCGCGGCAACCTTGTGTGCATATGCAACGCTATCCTGACCGCGGCCTATTGCCTGCCGACGCTCTGCGGCTCATGGGCCATCAGGACGTTTGAACTGGAGACCGCCTGGCGTATCCCCTTCATCATGGGCGGGATCCCCATTTTCTGTCTGTACCTCTTCCACCGCTGGCTGCCCGAATCGCCGCGCTGGCTCATGAAGAAGGGCCGCCACGAGGAAGTGCGGCAGCTCGTGATGCGTCTGGAACGCAGCGCGGGCGTGCCGCATGACGATGCCTATGTGGATGAGGCCGTGCTGCGCAACCTGCGTCAGGCCTCGATCAACGCCAAGGCCGCGCCCAGCCAGTGGACGCGCCTTTTTCGCCCGCCGTATCTGAGCCGTTCGCTGGTTTCCTGGTCCATGTTTTCCGCCGGCCTCATCACATGGTACGTCGTGCTGGTCTATGTGCCGACCATCCTTACCAACTACGGTTTCGCCCCCTCCAATTCCGTCATCCTGGCCGGCGTCATGACCGTTCTCGGGGGCATCGGTTCCATCGTCATGGGGCCGCTGGCCGACAAGTACGGCCGCAAGCCCATCTGGAGCCTTTACGTCATCATCACCATCATCGCGCTTTTCCTGCTGACCGCTACGGAAAGCATCACCGCACTGCTGCTCATCGGCGCGCTGGTCGCCTTTTTCGGCACCGGCATCATGCCCATCTGCAAGGTGTATGTCGCCGAACAGTACCCGACGGAGTTGCGCGGCGTGGGCACGGGCTTTGGCGAGGCCGTCTCCCGCATCGTGGGCGGCGTGCTGGCGACGTACTATCTGGCCTTCTTCCTTGACCTGGGCGGTATGCAGGCTGTCTTTACCTTCATGGCCGTGGCCTTCGGCATCGCCATCGTCGCGCTCTGGATATGGGGACAGGAGACCGCCCAGCGCAGTGTGGAAGCTACCGCCGCGGGAGCCGAGGAGGAGAAGCCATGACGACCAGCCATACGACCGCCATCGTCGCCGTGGCCGAACAGCTGCGGCAGGGCAGCCTGTCCATCCCTGATCTGCTGCGGCAGTGCCGCCGCCGTATCGACGACCTCAACGGCCGGCTCAATGCCGTCATCACGCTGGCTCCTGACGCCGAGGCTCAGGCGGAACAGCGGGAAGAGGAGCTGCGTACCGGCAAGGATCGCGGGCCTCTGCACGGCATCCCGTTGCTCGTCAAGGACAATATCGACGTGGCCGGCATGCCCAGCACCGTCGCGAGCCCCATATTCGCCTCCGCTCTCCCGGCCGCCGCGGATGCCGCCGTCATCGCCGGACTCCGCGAAGCGGGCGCCATCATCCTTGGCAAGACCAATATGGACGAATTCGCGGCCCATGTCAGCGGCCGGACGTCCTGCTGGGGGCCGACGGTCAATCCCTGGCACTTGTCGCGCAACTGCTCGCCCGGGGGGTCTTCCAGCGGGAGCGCCGCGGCAACGGCGGCAGGGATGTGCCTTGCCGCGCTGGGAACGGATACGGGCGGCTCGGTACGGCTGCCCGCCGCCTGGTGCGGTCTTTTCGGACTGCGTCCGAGCTGGGGACTGCTCCCCATGCGGGGCATCTATCCGCGTGCGGTCAGCATGGACGTGCCCGGCGTCTTTACCCGCTCGCCCAGGGACATGGTCCCGCTGCTGCAGGCCATGATCGGGAGCCATTTACCGCCGGTTTCCCGGACGGGCAAGCCTCGCGTGGGCATCATGTCGCGTCTCATTCGTCAACTGGCAGGCTCTCTGGACGGCGCGAACGACTGCCATGACGAAGCGGTAGAGCGCTGGACAAGCCTTGGCTGCACGCTTGTCGAGGTGGACTTCCCGCCGCTGACGGACGCGGAGACCGGCAACGTGGTGGATCGGCTGCGCAGCCATGAGTTTTACCGCGACGTCAGCAAGGATGTGGAGACGAGCCCGGCCAAAAATCGCATGAACGCCGTCCCGGCCGCGGACTACGCGGCCGGCAGGGACATGCCGGACAGCCTGCTGCGGGCGGCGCAAAACCGGCGGCGGGAACTGGCGGAAGCCACGCAGAGCTTCCTTGCCCGGGAAGATCTGGACGCACTCCTGCTGCCGGCGGCACTCATGACGGCTCCGCGTTTGGACGCCCCGGCCGAAGTCTACGGCAAGGCCCGTCTGCTCATGAACCTTTTCAGCATCACCGGCAATCCCGTGCTGGTCTATCCGGGCGGAAGCATCGACGGCATGCCCTTCGGCATGCAGTTGGTCGGCCCCGTCCGTACGGAGGCCCGACTCATCGAACTTGCAGAACTCTATGAGGGGCGATACCATCCCTTTGCCGCGCCCCCTTCCGCTCCCGGGCGGGATACATGACTAAATTTTACATATTAGTTCAACAGGCAGCGTGGATTTTTCATAAATGCCCCGTGTGCCTTGAGGGGGAACGCCTTGTGTCGCTGTTTCTTTCCCTCGCAAAAGCGCGCTGGAGAAGGGGTGGGGGGGCTTGCCGGGGAAGGGGCCCCCCCAGCGCCGGCAGCGACTCGACGGGCGGCCCGCAGGGCCGTGTCCGTTAGGCGACGCGGGAGCCTTACGGGCATCGACAGCAAAGCGAGGGGGTCCCCTTCCCCCCAAACAGGCAGCAAGAAGTGTTGACAGTCCCTAGTAGGGCAGACGCAGGCTGGAGAGCATGACGATGAACAGCAGCACGAGCGGCGCGAAGCCCAGCAGGGTACGGGGCCAGTCCAGCCTGAGGGCCATGCGGCAGCCGTTGACCAGACAGGCCAGACACCAGATAGAGCCGACCTGCTGCCCGAGCACGGGGATGATGCAGAGCAGCAGCGGGGCGGTGCTGTAGGCAACGACCTGAAAGATGATGTAAAAGGTGGCATGCTTCACGCCGGTCATGCGGAAGCACAGAAAGAGCAGGGCGCTGCCGAGATAGATTTGAAAGACGAATATCGCCAGCGAAATGAGCGAATAGAACAGGGGCTGATCCAGCGCGAAGCGGATGACGACCATGAGCGGCGCATCGGCGGGCATGGCCTGTTCCAGCATTTCCCGGCTCATGCTCAGCCAGAGGTACTGGCTGCACAGCATGATCAGCGTGATGATCAGGGCATAGAGCAGGGCCCGGAGCTGCGGCGCTTCGGGATCGAGGTGCGCGAAGAAACGCCCCGCGCCGAACATGACCCGCAGCGTGGTTTGATAGAAGGCGGAAAGGTAGCCCGCCGGACGGGGGGCCATGTCCCACGGATTGACGTCGTCCTCCGCCGCGGGCCGCGGGCGGCGCTTGCGGTTGACGGATGAGGCCTCCGCGGACAGGTCGTCCTCTTCCGGGCGGGCTTCGTCAGCCTGACGTGCCGCCGCGCCGGCCGGGGGAGCCGTCTTCTCCGGGGCGCGGGGCCGGCCGCTGTCCGCTTCGGCGGACGCGCCGGGCTGCGCGGAACCGGCCCGGCCGGGCACGATGGCTCCGGGCGGCAGGGGGTCGTCCTCCTGGGGACGGGACGCGACGGGACGGGCGGGCGTCGCCTGACCGTGCTCGATGACCTGGCTGAAGCCGTCTTCCGGCTGGAAGCGGAAGCGGCAGCCGCACTTGGGGCAGGTGGCAATGACAGCGCGCAGAGGAGCGCGATCCGCAGCAAGTTCACGGAAAAATCCGCAGTCCGGGCAGGTGATCTTCATTCTGTCAGCATAGCAGAGAGCGTCCGCGGTCGCAACCATGCCCTGCGGGAGAGGGTCGGCAGGCGTGCGGCTGGCGGCGGGCAGGCCTCAGGAGATGCCGGCGACGAATCCGGTTGACGAATCCGGGCGCAGGTCCTACAACCAAGCCACGGCTCCGCTCCCTCCGGGAACGGGGCCGAATCTTGCCTGCGGAGTCTTCGCACATGCGTGTCAGTGTTGTCTGTCTGCCGGTCGTCACGCGCCTTGTCCTTCTTTTTGCCGTCTGCTGCCTGCCGCTGCCGGGGGGGATTCCCGCCGCCCTGGCCGTGGATCTCCTGGACCCGGGAGCGGCATCGGCCCCTGACGGCGGACGCCTGAGCCGGGTCGGCATCACGTCGGAGGGGCGGCTCGTGCGGGAAGGCAAGGCGGGCATGGCCGAACGCCTGCTGCAACGGCAGGGCCGGCAGACCATGCCGGACATCTCCATCGCCTACCCCGTTCTCGGTCATGCCGCCGTGGATGAGGATGTGCGCCGCTGGGTCAACAGCATCGCCGATACGTTCGAAACGGAGATGGCGTCCCTGTTCGAGACCTCCGAAGTGCTGGGCGAAACGTCGGACGTGAGCCGCTATGCCCTGCACGGCACATATACGGTGCTGCGTCCCTCGCCGGAGGCCGCCAGCCTGGTTTTCGAGATTTGGACGTACACGGGCGGCGCACACGGCAATCTGGATATCATCACCCTCAATTACAGCCTCATCACCGGGCAGCGGCTCAATTTCGTGGACATCTTCGAGGATGTGGACAAGGCCCTCTCCCTGCTGTCCGGCCAGTCGCGCAAGGTGCTTTCCCGGCGACTGGCCGGCGGGCGCATGGATCAGTGGATACTTGACGGCACGACGCAGGATGTGGACAACTTTTCCAGTATAGGTCTGACCCGGCAGGGCGTGCGCGTCTACTTCCAGCCCTATCAGGTGGCCGCCTGGGCCGCCGGGGCGCAGAAGGTGGACATCCCGCTCGAAGAGCTGCTGCCGGCCAAGCCCTTTCTGACCCTCTGGGACAAGTGACATGCTGCCGCCGCCGGTGAAGCTCCGCGTCCCCGACGCCGCCTTCCTGCACGAGGAGCATTTCCCCGGCGCGCCCTGCGTGCCCGGTTCCTGCCTGCTGGAGGCCGTGAGCCGCGCGGCGGTCCAGGCGTTCGGCCGCCCCGTGATCTGCATGGCGCAGGCACGCTTCCGGCAGTTCGTGCCCCCGGGCTGCGCCTGTCGTCTCGTCTGGAAGCGACCGGCGGCCGACCCGTCCTCCGGCGGCGTGTCCGGTCGGGACGATGGGCCGCCCCGGCGTGTGGGCTGGCAGCTCGTGGCCGCTCCGGCGGCGGACGGCGGGCCGGCCGCCGGTCGACTGGCCGAAGGAGAGCTGTGGCTGGCCCCGGCCGACAGGGAGACGACATGCGATTGAGTTTTGACGGCCCGGTGCTGCTGCTG
>NZ_CALUYG010000036.1 GCF_944324935.1 uncultured Desulfovibrio sp.
GTTTTTATAACATACGCAAAGCTTTAAGCTTTTTTGAACCTCCCGCCTAGCGGGAGGTTTTCTTCATACAAAAAAAGGCCGCCCTTGCGGGCGGCCTCCTGCCTTGCGGCAGCAGATCCTAGTGTGCGATCACGGTGAAGTCGTCGCGACGGTTCTGGGACCACACGGCTTCGCCAGTGCCCTGAACGGCCGGATTTTCCTTGCCGTAGCTGATCATTTCAAGCTGAGAGGGGCTCACGCCCAGCATCACGAGATATTCGTAAGCGGCGCGGGCGCGGCGTTCGCCAAGGGCGAGGTTGTATTCCTGGGTGCCGCGTTCGTCGCAGTTGCCTTCGATGCGCACGCGCACGGAGGGGAACTGCTTCATAAGGTCGGCCTTGGTCTTCAGCATGTCTTTGTATTCGGGCTTGATGTCAAACTTGTCGAAGGCAAAGAGCACGCGCCCGTCGGTGATCTGCTGGATGGCAGCACGCATTTCGGGGCTCATGTCATCGGTGAGGGTGCCTTCGTCGGAAGACTTCTTGGCACAACCGAAACCGGCGGCAAGGGCCATAACCAGGGCAAGGATAAGAGCGTAGCGTTTCATTGTGTTTTCCTCCTGAACAGCTCTAACTCAAAAAAGGTACCTTTCCTTTCTAGAACACAGCGAAGCCACCTTGGCCTCGCACTGGGATGGTATATGCGGCGTGATTTTTGTCAAGATGTGGAGCTGGCCTCGGGCCCGTTTTTGGTAAAAAAATTTTGCCCGGCGGCCGGATGACCGCCGGGCGGGCAAAAACGCGCCGTGCCGTCTTACTGCGGCATGCCCCAGCGCGGGAAGTAGCTGGCCCCGCCGCCGGTGGGAACCTGCTTGGCGTCGCCGCCATGACGCGTGGTCAGATAGATGCCCCGCGTGCCGCCGCGGCTGGAACTGAAGGCGATGAAATAGCTGTCGGCGCAGAAGGACGGCTGCTCGTCGCTGCCGGGGCCGAAGGTCACCTGGCGCTCAAGACCGGTCAGCATATCCTGCACGAAGATCCGGTGGCCGTAATCGGTCATGCGGCTGAAGGTCACCAGCGTGCCGTCGGGCGAGAGGTTGGCTTCGGTATTGTAGCCGCCGTTCTTGCTGACGCGCACGGTCGAGCCGGAGGCCAGATCCTTCATAAAGATCTGCGGGCCGCCCATACGCGAGGAGGTGAAGGCCATCTTGGTCCCGGTGCTGTCGAAGGTCGGGGAGACGTTGATGGAATTGTGCTCTTCCAGCACCCGTTCCTTCTGGAAGGAATGGTTGAGGAGATAGATGACCGGGTACTTGCCCTTGGAAAGGGCCACGGCCACCTTGTTGTCCGGCGTGAAGGCGGGCCCGATGACCACATTGCCGGGGAAGCGCACCCGCTGGGTCTTGCCGCTCTTGCGGTCCCAGACGCCGAGGGAATGGGACTTCTTGTCGATGAGCGTGAAGACGATGAAGCGTCCGTCCGGCGACCAGGCGGGCGACATGGCCTCGCCGCCGATGTTGGTGATCTTGCGCAGGTCGCGGCCCGTGGGACGCACGGTCCAGACGTCGGCGTTGAGCTTGCCGCTCTTCTTCACGAAGGCCAGCGTGGAGCGGAAGAAGGCCCCGCTGCCGGTGAGCACTTCCAGCAGATCGGCGCAGAAGCGGTCGGCCACCTCCGGCAGGTCCCTGCTGGAGACGCGCGGATATTCCTTGCCGAACAGACGGCCGCCGGTATTGGTCTCGAAGGCGCGGATCTGCACGGCCCGGGTGCCGCTATCGCCATTGGGCCAGACCGTGGTGACGACCACATCCGAGCCCGCCAGCTGGAAGCGCTTGAAATCCACGTTCGGGGGCTCATAGCCCGGCAGGAGCGTCCCGCCCAGGACGGCCCTGGGATCGGTCAGGCGCATGAAGGGCAGAAAGCTCAGGTTCTGCTGGATGAGCTTTTGCAGCTCGCGGCCCATGTTGCCGGCGGGCTGGCTGGGACCGGTCAGCGGATCGGCCAGCGCCAGATTGACGCTGTTCTGACCGGGGCCGTAGATGTCCACACGCATGGCGGCCCGGGCCGGCATGCTCCAGGCAAGCAGGCTCAGGGCAGCCAGAAGAAGAACAAGACGTTTCATATCTGCCATTTCCTCCGGGTGCGGCTACCGCACCATTGTTAGGGTCACGTCAAAGGGGCGGGCCAGCCCGGCGGGCGGCGGACTCACCTTGCCCGCGCGCTTCACCCCCTGACGCACATAGGTATCGATGCGGTCATTGCCGCTGGACTGCACGATCTCGTAATTGGTGATGGCGCCATTCGTGGCGACGGTCAGCCGCACGGTCACATAATATGTGCCGCGCGGCGCTTCCACCGGCACGAAGCTGGCCTCGCGCAGCTGGCGGGCCACCTTGTTGAGATAGCCGTGGAACTGGATGGCGTAGGCATCCTGCGCCAGGCGGCTGCCGCCGGCCGGAGCGGTGGACGCCCTGGCGGCGGGCGGCTCCACCACCGGCGCGGGAGCCGGCGACGTGGCGGGCGCGGCCGTCTGCACCACGGCCGGCCCCGAAGGACTGACGGTTATGGTTCCCTGCTGCGCGGGCGCGCGGCGCGGTGTGCCGCTCCAGAAAGCCAGATGCACGTCGATGGGCATGGCATAGGGCGGCGTATCCAGCTTGCCGAGCTTTTTTGCCGCCTCGCACACGCTGTTGTCCAGCGCCGGGACCCCCGAACGCTGCGTCGGCGTGCAGCCCAGCACGCTGCCGTCGCCGTTCACGCTGATGCGTACGCGCACCATGCGGTTGCCGGTATCGGCGGGCGGCGCCCAGAGCTCGCACAGCTTGCCGAGCACCACCCCGGCATAGCCTTCCTGATGGTCGGCGGCCGCAATGGCCGCCGCGGATGCCGTCAGCGGGGTCGACACCGTCAGAGCCAGCAGCAGCGCCGCGGCGCGGACGCCCCGCCTGTGCGGCTGCGCCCTGTCTCGAAGGGGAAAGTTTCGCATCATGTCTCCTCCGGGGGGACGCATGGGGCAGGAGTGCTCGCTCCCGCCCCGCATCAGCGCCCCATCATTTCATTGAGCGTAAAGACAAGATCCAGCTCGGTGAACTCGGCGGACGGCGGGGGCGGGAATTCCCCGCCGCGGCTCGTGCGCCAGATGGCGTTCACCGCCGAGGCGTCATACTGGGCATTGCCGGAACTCTGGGTCACCGCAGCCTGCTGGACCTCGCCCTGCATATTGACGACGATGTGCACCACACAGCTCATATTGGCCCGGCTGGCCGAAGCAAAGCTCCAGTTGGGACGAACGGACAGCATGACCGTGCCCAGATAGGCTTCATTGAGTCCGCCGCCGCCGGGGCCGTCGCCTTCGCCGCCGCCACCGCCGCCGGTGCCGCCCGCATTGCGACGGGCCTGCGCCAGCGCCTGCTCCACCGCATTGCCGCGGTCGCCGGACTCCACACGCGAGGAGGCGGACCGCCTGGCCTGCGCCAGCGCATCCTTGACCGGATCGCCCTTGGGCTTGGCCTTGGGCTTGTCCTTGCCCGCGTCCTTGTCCCGGGGCTGTTCCTTGGGCTGTTCCTTCGGCTTTTCCTTGGGCGGCTCCTTCGGTTTTTCCCTGGGTTCTTCCCTGGGCTTCTCCTTGGGTTTTTCCGGCTCCTTCTTCCGGGCCAGGGGCACGGCTTCTTCCCTGGGCTGCTGGCGCGGCTCGGGGATCTTGGGCTGGGGGGGCTTCTCCTCAGCCACGGGCACGGCTTCGGCCCGTTCGGGCCGGGCGCGGCGGGCCACCTCGTCCTTCCTGGCCGGCGGCGAGATGTCCTGGGGCCCGTTGGTCGGTTCCCCCATCTTGCCGAGGATGTTGGAAGGGGTGCGATTGCCGCCCGGCGCGCCGTCCACGAGGCTGATCATCACCGGCGGCGAATCCAGTCTGACCGGCGGCGACATGGGCCAGAACATCACCAGCAGGATGAATGCCGCGTGCAGGCACAGGGACAGGAGGTACGACGACCAGTTCATACACGCTTACTTCCTGCCGGAAGCGGCCGGTTCGACATCCGGCTTGTCGGCCACCACGCCCAGCTTTTCGATGCCCACGGCCTTTATGCGGCCCATGACGTCCACCACCACGCCGTAGGGGACGTTCTTGTCGGCCTGCAAAAAGAGCGTCTTGTTCTTTTCCTTGACGAGCTTCTGCAGATAGCCTTCCAGATCATCCAGATTGTCCACGGCATAGGTGTCCAGATACACGCTGCCGTCCACGCGCACGGTCAGCACCATGCTCTCGCTTTCCGTGGGCAGGGTCTCCACCTGTTTGGTCTGCGGCAGGTCCACGTCCAGCCCCTGGCTCATCATCGGCGTAGCCACCATGAAGATGATGAGCAGGACGAGCATCACGTCCACAAAGGGCGTGACGTTGATCTCGGAAACGAATTTTCCGCCGCCTCCGACATTGGCGCCCATGCTACATCTCCGTGGCGCCCGCGCGCTGCACGGGACGGTGGGCGTTCAGCTCGCGCTGCACGCGGTTGAGGAAGACGCCGGCAAAGTTCACCAGCAGGGTGTCCACCTGGGAGATCTTGCCCATAAAAATATTGAAGCCGATGGTGGCCGGCACGGCCACGGCAAGACCGATGGCCGTGGCCACGAGGGCTTCGGAGATGCCGGGAGCCACCGTGGCCAGAGAAGCCGACTTGAGCATGCCTATGGAGTGGAAGGAGCTCATAATCCCCCAGACCGTCCCGAACAGACCGATGAACGGGGCCGTATTGGCCGTGGTGGCCAGGATGGAGAGGGAGCTTTCGAGCCGGGCCTCCTCGCTGGCCACGCCCTGCCGCAGGGCGCGGCGCACGTTGTCCACCACCACGTCGCTGGTATTGCCCATCTCCTTGGAACGGTTGAATTCCAGCACGCCCTGGTGGGCCACGAAATACAATGGCGAGGACGGGTCAGCGCCCAGCGACTGCACCGCTTCGCGCAGGTTGCCCGCCCTTTCGAAATTTTCCGTCCCGATGCGGCTCTTCTTGTAGGCCGCCGAGAGGGCAAGGGCCTTCTGGATCATAAGCGCCCAACTGCTGATGGACATGAGCAGGAGCAGTACGAGCACGAGTTTGGCCACAAGGCTGGCCTGCGCGATCATGTTGATGAAACTGAATTCCATGCCTGACTCCATAAGGGAATGAAGGCCGCGCATGCGCGGCAATCGGATGAACGACCGGAAACATGCGGCACACACGGCCCCCGCCGCCGAAAAACGCGTCAGTGCGCAGGCCCCCTTTTCCCTCCTGGGAAAAGCGTTCCCGCGGTCCCGGCATGTTCGCTGTCACAGCGCCGTATGCGGCAGCAGCATGCAACGGGGCCCGGGAATTTTCAAGGGATTTTTCTGCTCCACCGCGCAACGGGCGGGCTGTGATTTTTTTCCTGCGGAAAAATCGCATTGCCAAGGACTTGTGTTGCCGCTATGCTGAAAAACATGCATGCATCCTCTTCCGTCAGTCACGCCGCGCAAACGCGCGGGGTCTTTCATTGCTGTTTCTCTGCCCTCGTGGTCTGCCTCCTTCTGGCCTGCGACGCCTCCCCGAGCCTGGCCGCGTCGGCGCGTGAACGCGTCAATGAAGCCCTGCAGACGCCGCTTTTCCGGGGAGAACGCCGGCCGGAGCCCCGCCCGGACGGCCACGCGCCCGGCAAGGCCATGACCATGTCCGACGCCGTACAGCGGGCGCTGGCGCACAACCCGAGCCTCGGCGCGCAGGAAGCGACGAGCCGCGCCTCGGAAGAAGGCAGGAAATCCGCCCGCGGCCAGTTCGGCCCCAAGCTGAGCCTGAGCTATCAGGCCTACAAGCAGGAGAGGGAAAGTTCCCCCTCCACGAGCTCCGCCCGCACCCCGCGCCTCGGCACCTGGAGCATGGGGGTGGACATCTCCCAGCCCATTTTCCAGGGCTTCCGCCTGCTGGCGCAATACCAGAAGGCCGCTCTCCAGGCCGAAAGCGACCGCGCCGCCCTGCGACAGGCCGAACTCACCATGACCGGCGAGGTGCAGAAGGCCTTCCTTTCCTACCTCCAGGCCGAGGAGAACGTCCGCAGCGAACAGGACTCGCTGGCCCGCCTGCGGGATCAGCTGCGCATCACCCAGGCCTTTTATGACGTGGGCCTGCGCCCGCGGCTGGATGTGCTCCAGGCCGAGGTGGACGTCAGCAATGCCGAGAACCTGCTCATCCAGGCGGAGAACACGCGCGACACAGCACAGGCTCAGCTCAATACCCTTGTGGGGCTGCCGGTGACGGCCCGCGTGCCGTACAGCGGCCAGCTCGCGCATGTGCCCTTTTCCCGCAGTCTGGAGCAGTGCCTTGCCGCGGCCTACCGCCAGCGGCCCGACCTCTATATCGCGGCCAAGACCGTGGCCATCGCCGGCAAGAGCCGGCAGGAGGTGCAGAGCGAATATTATCCGCAGGTGGAAGCGTACTACAACGTCAGCCGGCAGGGGAACACCTTTGATCTGCAGCGCTCCGGCGAAAACGGGTCCAGCACGCAGGTCTGGGAGGTGGGCATCAGCGCCACCTGGGACGTCTTCCAGTGGGGGACGACCTATTACGCCGACAAGCAGTACGGCTGGCTGGTCACCAAGACCCGCTACGAGGAAGAACAGCTCAAGCTGGACGTGGGCTATGAGATCAAGACCCGCCTGCTGGACGTGCGCGAGGCCGAGAAACGCATCGCCGTGGCCAGCAAGAGCGTGGCTCAGGCGACGGAAGCCTACCATGTGGCCCTTGCCCAGTACCAGGAACAGGTCGGCACCAACTTCGACGTGCTCAACGCCTCGGCCAACCTAACGGCCGCGCAGGCCTCGCTGACCGGCGCCCGGGCCGACTACCTGACCGCCCTCTCGCAACTTTATGTGGCCATGGGCGAATTCCGTCCCGACATCATGCACCCGGACACCGCGCCCCGGACGCCCTCTCCGGTCGCCGGCACGCCGGGCGGCAGCCGGACGCCCGCCGCCCCTGCCTCCCGTCCCGGATCATAAGGAGACGCCATGCAGACCAGCGATGTCTTTGTAACCATCACGCCTCTGGGGGGCCTTGGCGAGATCGGCCTCAACTGCCAGCTCTGGGAAAGTCCGGCCGGTGTCGTCATGGTGGATTGCGGGCTCATGTTCCCCGATGATTTCCATCTGGGCGTGGACGTCATCATCCCGCATTTCGGCGCGGTGCAGGCCGTGCGGGACAAGCTGCTCGGCATCGTGCTCACCCACGGCCATGAGGACCATATCGGGGCCCTGCCCTGGCTGGTGCCCCTGCTGCGGGGCATCCGCATCTACGGTTCGGCCTTCACCCTGGCGCTGGTGGAACACAAGCTGCGCGAGCATGAGCTTCTGGACTGGGTGGAGCTTTGCCCGGTCACCCGGAACAGCGTGGTGGAACTCGGGGACTTTCGCTTCCACTTCCTGCCGGTCTGCCACTCCATCCCCGAAGGCTTCGGGCTGGGGGTCGAGACGCCCGTGGGCCGCATCGTGCACAGCGGCGACTTCAAGATCGATCCCGACCCGCTGCATGGCACAGGGACGGATCTCAACGTCTTCCGCCGTTTTTCCGGGCCGGACGGGGCAAGGCTGCTGCTCTCCGACTCCACCAACGTGGAGCGCCCGGGCCGCTCCATCAACGAACGGCAGGTCAAGGAATCGCTGGGCAAGGTCTTCGCCTCCGCCGAGGGGCGCATCGTCATCACGCTCTTTTCCAGCCATATCCAGCGCATCCAGGAAGTCTTCGACTTGGCGCGCGAATACGGCCGTACCGTGGTCATCAGCGGCAAATCCCTGGCCAACAATATCGAGATGGCCCGCGACCTCGGCTTCGCCAAACTGCCGCCCAGCTTTTTCAATGCCCATAACGGCGTGCCGGACCTGCCGGACGAAAAACTGGTGCTCATCGTCACCGGCGCACAGGGCGAACCGCTCTCGGCGCTTTCCCGCATGGTGCTCGGCGGGCACAGACAGCTACGGGTGCGCAAGGGCGACACCGTGGTTATGAGCTCGCGCATGATCCCCGGCAATGCCAAGGCCGTTTCCCGGCTCATCAACGAGATGTACCGGCTGGGAGCGGAAGTGCTCTACGAGAGCATGCACACCATCCATGCCTCGGGGCACGGCTATGTGGAAGAGCTGCGGGACATGCTGTCGGCCGTGCGCCCGGAGATCTTCGTCCCCATCCACGGCGAATACCGGCATCTGGTCAAGCATGCGCGCCTTGCCCTCTCCTGCGGCGTGGCCGAGGACAAGACCGTCGTGCTGGAGGACGGCCGCGCCCTGACGCTGCTGCCCGAGGGCTTCCGGCAGGAGGCCCCCATCCCCATGGAATGCACGCTGGTGGACGGCAAGGGCGTGGGCGATGTGGGCACGGCCGTCCTGCGCGAACGCCGCATCCTCGGGGACGAGGGACTGGTCATCGTGCTGCTGGTGCTGGACGCGGAGACCGGCATGGTGCTGCACGGGCCGGAAATGTTTTCCAAGGGCTTTGTCTTCGAGCAGCAGTACAGCCACCTGCTGGAAGACGCCAAGTGCCTTGTGCTGGATGAGATAGAAGCCGCCCGCCCCGGCCAGCTCACGCGCCTCCAGGACGGCATACGCGCCTCCCTGCGCCGTTTTTTCCGGCGGGTGCTGGAACGCGACCCCGTGGTGGTCGCCATCGTCAGCGAGATCTGACGGGAAGGGCGGCATGAAGTTTCGCTCGACACGCCGCGCGGTCCTGCTGACCAGCCTTGCCCTGCTGGGGCTGGGGGGCCTCCTGGGGGGCCACCTGTGGCGGACGCGCCATGACGTCCGCATGGTCTCCCCCCTGCCGCTCCACGCGCCGGGCTACACCCTGGACGACGGCACGGGGGCGGGCATGCGCGTCGTCCCGCTGGCCGGAGCCCGGCTGCGCAGCGTGGCGGCGCCGGATCCCGGCACGACGCCCCCGCAAGGCCCGCCGCACGCGGCGCACTGAGCCACGCCCCTTGACCTTTGGTATATCATGCCTATGTGTACACAAATTGCGTTCCACCCGTAGGCCCCTCACCTCAACCAGCGAGACGACAGACAGATGAACTGGGACTGGGACAAACTGCAGGAAAAGCGGGATCGCCAGCAGCGGCAGCGGCCGGCCTTCCATGAACCGCGTCAGGACGAACGCGACGAATACGATGATGACAGCCGGGAAGAGCGCCGAGACCGGCGTTCTCCCTTCGGCGGCGCACCTCGCGGCGGCCTGCCCGGTCTGCCGAAATGGCAGATCCCCAACGGCATGCTGCTCGGCGGCGGCCTGATCGCCGTACTGGTCATCTGGCTCTTGTCGGGCATCTACATCGTCAATCCAGGTGAAGAAGGCGTGGTGCTGCGCTTCGGCAAATACGACCGCACGGTGGGCCCCGGTCCGCATTATGCCTTGCCCGCTCCCATAGAGACCGTCTACAAGCCTCAGGTCTCGCGCGTGCTGCGCAGCGAGGTGGGCTACCGCTCCCCCGGCGAGAGCCGTGCCTATCAGAAGGGTCAGGTACGCCCCATCCCGGCCGAAGCCTCCATGCTCACCGGCGACGAGAACATCGTCAACGTGCAGTTCAGCGTACAGTACCGCATCTCCGACCCTGTGGCCTACCTGTTCGACATCTACGAACCGGATGCGCTGGTGCGCAGCGCCGCCGAGGCGGCCATGCGCGAAGTCATCGGCAACAGCCTCATCGATGCGGCCCTCACCGACGGCAAGTTGCAGATCCAGGAAGACGCCACCCATCTGCTCCAGACCATCCTCGACCGCTACCATGCCGGTCTGAAGGTCATCGCGGTGCAGCTCCAGGACGTGCATCCGCCGGATGAAGTACGCAACGCCTTCAAGGACGTGGCCAGCGCCCGCGAGGACAAGATACGCATCATCAACGAGGCCGAGGCCTACCGTAACGCCCTGCTCCCGCGGGCCCGCGGCGAGGCGGCGGCCGTTCGCAACGCGGCCGAGGCCTACCGCGCCATGCGCATACAGAATGCCGAGGGCGAGGCCGCCCGTTTTGCCGCGCTCAGCGCCGAGCACGAACGTTCCCCCAGGGTCATGGAGCAGCGCCTCTACTACGAAACGCTGGAAGATCTGCTCAAGAACGCCCGGGAAAAGGTGCTGCTGGACGGCAATTCCCCGGAGCGTATCCTCCCCTATCTGCCGCTGTCCGGCCTGACGCCTCCCCAGGCGGCAGGCACGACGGAGAAACGCTGATGAAGAAGAATCCCCTGACCTACCTTGTGGCGCTGGTGCTCGTGGGCTTTCTCGTGTCCCAGTGCTGCTTCACGGTACAGCAGTCCGAAAAGGCGCTGGTGCTCCAGCTTGGCGAACCGCTGCCGGAGGTCTACGGCCCCGGCCTGCATTTCAAGCTCCCCTTCATCCAGAAGGTGCTCCTCTTTGACGCCCGCGTGCTGGATTATACGGCCTCCTCGCGCGAGGCCTACACTGTGGACAAAAAAACCATCGTGCTCGACAACTTCGCGCGCTGGCGCATCAGCGATCCTCTGCAGTTCTACCGCACCATGCGTACCATTCAGGGGGCTCAGGCGCGGCTGGACGATGTGGTCTATTCCCAGCTGCGGGCGCTGGTGGGCCTGTACACGCTGACGCAGGTGGTCTCCTCCGACAGGGCCACCATTATGAAGGTCGTCACGGACAACGCCTCGAAACTCATGCGTCCTTACGGCGTCGAGGTGCTGGATGTGCGCATCAAGCGGGCCGACCTGCCCGAAGCCAACCAGCGCGCCATCTTTGACCGCATGCGTGCCGAACGCGAACGCCAGGCCAAGCAGTACCGCTCGGAAGGCGAGGAGGAATCCACCCGCATCCGTTCGGACGCGGACCGGCAAAAGGCGCTCATCCTTGCCGAAGCCGCCCGCGACGCCCAGATCGTCCGTGGCGAGGGGGACGCCCGCGCGGCCGCCATCTTTGCCGAAGCCTACGGCAAGTCCCCGGAATTCTACAGTTACCAGCGATGGCTGGAAACCTTGCGCAAAGGCCTGGAAAAGAACAGCTCCCTGATTCTTTCCAACACCGAGCCCCTGCTCAACCTGCAACGATGACACGCCCCAAGGCGTGTGACGGAGATAGCCATGCCTGCCTTTGCAGATGTTTACGAACGCATCAAGCTGGCCACCAATTGCCGCACCCAGATGGAGCTTGCCGCCGTGCTGGATATCCGGCAGTCCAGCATTTCCGATGCCAAGCGACGCAACACCGTGCCGGGCGACTGGTTCATGAAGCTCTTTGAACGATTCGGCCTCAATCCCGACTGGCTCAAGCAGGGCTCCGGGCCCATGTACCTGCGGACGGACAAGGGCTATGTGCCCAGCGAAAAGCCGGAAGGACTGGCCGAGGACCCCGCTCATTTCGGCGATCCGCAGTCCCGCTGCGTCATTTGTCCCGTTTTCCTCATGGCCTGCCCCTACAGCGACGGCAAGCCGCGTCCGGCCTTCTCCCCGTCCGGGCGTCTGGCCATCCCCGGTTCCCTGCAGCGGGGCGGGCTCATGGTCTTTCACATGACGGGCGACAACATGGCCCCGCTGCTGCCGCCCCATGCCCACTTCGGCGTGGACAGCGGGGACCTGGACATCACCTCCGGCAAGCTCTATGCCGTCTTTGCCCCGCATGAGGGCGTGACGGTCCGCAAGATTTTTCTGGACGGCGAGCAGGAGGGGTATCTCCTGCGCTCCGAATCCGCCCAGTATCCCGAAACCCGGCTCACGCCCCAGCAACTCAAAAAACGCCTGCTGGGCCGCGTGATCTGGATCATGCAGGAGTTGTGATGATGCGACTGTACAGGCGTACGCTTCTGGTCCTCATGCTGGTGGGCAGCCTGGCTCTTGCCGCCTGCGGAGGCACGCAGGCCGCGGATGACGGTTCCGTGCCCATCGGTACGCCGGTGCTGGAAGCCCCGGAAAAGCAGACAGATACGGATCGTCTGGAAGAAAAGACGCTTTCTTCCCATCAGGTGGCCCCTTCGGGGGCCACCCCCGTTTCCGGTCTGTCCGGCGCCGCCCTGCCGGTCCCGTCGGGAGCCATGCCTGATCCTCTGCCGTCGACGGACGCCGTCCACGGCAGACCCGCCGCCATCTGGGAGCCCCTCATACAGCGACTGGCGGCCGACGGCATCACCGGCCCGCAGGTGACGGCCCTGTTTGCCGCCCTGCCCGACGAGGCCACCCAGTCGCCCATGGGCCGCAAGATGAAGGAGCTCTACCGCCGCCGCTTCCTGCCGCAGCCTCCCGCCAGCGGCAAGCCGCGCCAGCAGTACTACAAAGGTGTGGTGACGGAGGCCAACGCCCGCATCTGCGCCGATTTCGTCCGGGAAAACGCGACGGCCTTTGCCGAGGCCCAGCGCCGCTACGGGGTTCCCGCCAATGTCGCCGTGGCTCTGCTGTTCGTGGAGACCCGCCTCGGCCGGGTGCTGGGGGACGTCAAGGAAAACGCCTTCTACACGCTCGCCAGCATGGCCGTGAGCCGCGACCCGGACAGCATCCGCCAGTGGCTGCCGCAGCTCCCGGGCTACGAGAAGCATCTCGACTGGCTCAGAGAGACCATGCCCCAGCGGGCCGACTGGGCCTATAAGGAGACCCGCGCCCTCGTGGAACACATGCTGCGGGATCAGGTCCCCGCCGAGCATCTGCCCGGCTCCATCTACGGTGCCGTGGGCCTGTGCCAGTTCATGCCCTCCAACATCACCACTTACGGCGCGGACGGCGACGGCGACGGCCGGGTCGATCTGTTCACCATCCCGGACGCAGTTGCAAGTCTTTCCTGTTACCTGTACAAGCATGGCTGGCGGGCGGGCATCGACCGTAAGCGTCAGCACGCCCTGCTCATGCGCTACAACAAATCCACGGTATACGCCAATACCATACTGGCCCTGGGAGACCTGGCAGCCAAGCAGCTCTAGCAAGCCGCCCTCTCCGGCTTGACGGGCAAGGGACGACGACATGCCCATCTCGCCATTGCACAACCTTTCGGCCGCTCAGGTGGCCAACACGCTCTCGGCCCATTTCCAGACGCTGTCGGATTCGACGCGCCGTCTTTCCTCCGGCCTGCGCATCGAGCAGGCGGCCGATGACGCCGCGGGGCTCGCCATCCGCGAACTCATGCGGGCGGACGTGAGCGCGCTCCATCAGGGGGTGCGCAACGCCAATGACGCCATTTCCCTGATCCAGACCACGGACGGCGCACTGGGCGTCATCGAGGAAAAGCTCATCCGCATGAAGGAACTGGCCGAACAGGCTTCCACCGGCACATACGACGCCGTGCAGCGGCTTATGATCGACAGCGAGTTCCAGGCCATGGGCTCGGAGATCACCCGTATCGCTCTGGCCACGGACTTCAACGGCATCAAGCTGCTGGCCGGCATCGGCGGCATGGCCGGCTTCAACCAGCAGACCGTGGCGCAATGGAACTTCAACGACCTTGCCGACAGCAGCGGCAACGGCAATGACCTTGCCCAAGCCGGCACCATCTTTGCCGGCGGCGGCGCCCTGACCACCGTGGACTCGCTGCCGGGCAACGTCTCGGCCAACCTGAACGTCAACGGCGGAGCCGGCTTCAGCATCTCCCTGACCTTCAACCCGGCCCTGACGGCCGGGGCCGGGGCCCATGCGGAGCTTTTCCAGTTCGGCAATCTTTCGGCCCGCGTCACGACGACGGGCGAGCTTGAGGTCAGCCTCGGCGGCCAGAACGTCCAGGGGCCGGCAGGCGGCGTGGCCAACGGCGGCAACAACTCGCTGGAAGTGCGCGTGGAGGCGGACAACGCCCTGCACGTCATCCTCAACGGCAATGACGTGGGCAACATCGCCAATGCTCATGTGGGCGGAGGGACCCTCGTCATCGGCAGCTGGTCGAACATGGGCGTGGCCGTCACCTTCGGCCCGGTGAGCGTCAAGGACAACCCGAACGGCGCGCAGGCCGGCGCACAGGCCGCCATCCCCGGCGATCCCGCGCCGGGCAAGGTGCTCATCCACTTCGGGACGGGTAACGACTCCGCCGAGGACTATTACGTCATCGACAAATCCGATGCCACGTTGGGCGGACTGGGGCTGGCCGACACGGACATCACGACCCAGAACAACGCACAGACGAGCCTGAGCCGCATCAACGGGGCCCTGGAACGGCATGCCGAGATACGTACCTATCTGGGCAGCCTGCAAAACCGGCTGGAGAATACCGTCACCAACCTGACGGTGCAGAGCGAGAACACCGCCGCCGCCGAATCACGCATTTCCAATGTGGACGTGGCACAGGCCATGCAAACCTTTGTCCGCGATCAGGTGCTGGCGCAGTCGGCGGTCTCCATGCTGGCGCAGGCCAACTCCCTGCCGGGCATGATCGTCAGCCGCCTCATCGGCTGATGCGCTCGTACCGGCGACGTCCGGGGCTGCCTGGGCGCAGGGCAGAAAAAATTTCTTTTTTTCCCTCAAGTCCTCGCCCACGCTGCCGATATGTCGGATTACCACATCCTGAAGGTTCCGCCGTCAGCGGGAGAAGCCTAGCTCCCGCCCGGGATGACACGGACCCGGGGTGTTCCGGTCACTTCCCGTCGAGGCCGTCCCGCAGCTTGCGGGGCGGCCTTGGTCTTTCAGGCCTCCCGCCATGCTGCCGCCCCCAGCCCTTCCTTGCCAAGGCTCCAAGGCAGTGGCATACTCCGCCCATGTCAGTGCTCATGCCTCCCAGCGACAAGGGCCCCCTGTTCGCCCATCCCTATTCGCACCTGCCGGAGCCGACGCTTGCGCCCGCGACGCCGCAACGCCCCGCGCCCGACGATTTCGCCTGCGCGGCCCTGTGGGACAAGTACGTCATGCCCCCGCATATCCGCCGTCACTGCAAGGTGGTGGCGCATATCGCCGCCACACTGGCCGAACGGGCGATCGCACGCGGCTTTGACGTGGATGTCCCGCGCGTACGGGCGTCCGGCCTCCTGCATGATCTGGCCAAGGCCTACAGCATCCGACACGGGGCCGGGCACGCCCATCTCGGCGCAAGCTGGGTAGTGGCGGAAACACGGGACTATGCCGTGGCCCAGGGCGTCATGCTGCATGTCCACTGGCCGTGGCGCATCCCGGTGGATGACGGCGCACGCCTGTGTACGCTGCCCTTCTTCATCCTCTATGCCGACAAGCGCACCCGGCACGATATGTGCGTCACGCTGGACGAACGCTTTGCCGACCTGCTGACACGTTACGGACATACCGAGGCCGCCCGCAAGGGCATACAGGCCTCCCAGGAACAGGGACTCACCATCGAACGCGCTTTCGAGGCGCATCTGGGGTGCTCATTACATGAAGATTCTTTTGATTGCGGGCGGCTGGTCCTCTGAGCGGGAAATATCTCTGGTGGGGGCGCGCGGCATGCAGGACGCGCTGACGCAGCGCGGACACGACGTCACCTTCTTTGATCTGCTGCACGACTTCGACCGGCTGCTGGAATGCGCGCGGGCACACGACTTCGCCCTCATCAACCTGCACGGCGCGCCCGGCGAGGACGGCCTTGTGCAGGCCATGCTTGAGCGGGCGGACTGCCCCTATCAGGGTTCCGGGCCGGCGGGCTCCTTTCTGGCCCTCAACAAGGCGGCCGCCAAGCAGATCTTTCGACAGGCCGGACTCCCCACTGCCGACTGGGCCCTGCTGCCGCAACGGCCCGCGTCCGACTGGGAGCCGCCCTTCGGCTGGCCGGTCTTCGCCAAGAGCAATACCGGCGGATCCTCCCTGCATCTGGGGCGTGCCGCCTGCCGGGCCGAACTGGACCCCATCCTCGACGAAATCTTCGCCGCCGGGGAATGTGCGCTCATCGAGCCCCAGCTCTCCGGCCGGGAGGTGACCTGCGGCGTACTTGGCGA
Organism: uncultured Desulfovibrio sp.; assembly: GCF_944324935.1. Classification (GTDB taxonomy): domain Bacteria; phylum Desulfobacterota; class Desulfovibrionia; order Desulfovibrionales; family Desulfovibrionaceae; genus Desulfovibrio. Next base: position 15,831 of record NZ_CALUYG010000036.1, read on the forward strand.
AGAAGCCCTGGCCCCCATCCTCATCGAGCCCGTGGCCGGAGAATTTTTCGACTTCACCAGCAAATACGCCAGGGGCGGCGCCCAGGAGATCTGCCCGGCCCCGCTCCCCGACGCCATCACCGCCGAGGTGCGGCGTCTTGCTCTGGCCGCTCACACGGCGCTGGGCCTTGCCGGCTACAGCCGGACGGACTTCATCCTCGGCGCGGACGGCAGCCTCCACCTGCTGGAGGTCAATACCCTGCCGGGCATGACGCCCACGAGCCTCGTGCCGCAGGAGGCCGCCGTCGCGGGCCTCGATTTCGGCCAGCTGCTGGAGCGCCTCATCGAACTGGGGCTGGAACGCCACACCGGAACGCCTCGCGCCCGCTAAGGTCTGCCAACACGATTCGCGGCTTGTTTGGGGGAAGGGCCCCGCGTTCTGCCGACGATGCCCGTAAGGCTCCTGCGTCGCCCAACGGGCACGGCCGCCCGCCGCTGCCGGAGCGGGAAAGGACACGGGAGACGGCGCACACATGGCGAGCATGCTTCATTTGCCTGGAAGACATCGCAACACCACGTTACCCTCTTGCCCATCCAACGGAGAGCAGGCATGAGTCCTTGTGTAACGGCGCATGTGGCCGCCGTGCTGACCATTTTCGTCTGGGGGGGGACCTTTGTCTCCACCAAGGTGCTGCTGCGCGGCTTTTCGCCGGTGGAGATCCTTTTTTTGCGCTTCGCGCTTGGGGCCCTGGCACTGGCGCTGGCCTGCCCGCACCGGCTGCACAGCCGCAGCCTGCGTGAAGAAGGGCTTTTCGCGCTGGCGGGGCTTTGTGGCGTAACACTCTATTTTCTTTGTGAAAATGTGGCACTTACTCATACGCTGGCAGCCAATGCCGCGGTCATCGTCTCCACCGCGCCTTTTTTGACGGCGCTGCTGGCCCGCCTGCTGCTCGGCGAGAGCCTCCAGCCGCGCTTTTTTGCCGGCTTCATCTGCGCGCTGGGCGGGGTCATCTGCATCAGCGTCAACAGCGGCGCCGTGCTGCGCCTCAACCCCCTGGGAGATCTGCTGGCCTTTCTGGCCGCGCTGACCTGGGCGCTCTATTCCATCTTCACCCGCAAGATCAGCCAGTGCGGCTACAACATGATCCAGGCCACCCGCCGCATCTTCTGCTGGGGCCTGCTCTTCATGCTGCCCGTGCTGCCGCTGGCCGACGTACGCTGGCAGACGGCGCGCTTTGCCGACCCCGTGCTGCTGGGCAACCTGCTCTTCCTGGGCCTCGGCGCGTCGGCCCTCTGCTTTGCCACCTGGAATTATTCCATCAAGACCCTCGGAGCCGTCAAAACCAGCGTCTATATCTACCTCGTTCCGGTGGTGGCCGTCATCACGGCCATGCTGGTACTGCACGAGCCTTTTACCTGGCTGGCCGCGCTGGGCATGGGGCTGGTGCTGCTGGGGCTGGGCATCTCCGAATGCCGGATCTCCCCGCAGCGGCTGCGCGGCGGCCGCAAAGCCTGATCGCTGCTTGCCGCGGCCGCGACGGCGCTACGCGGGAGGCAAAAAAAGGAGCCTGACCCGCGCTGACGGCGGGACAGGCCCAGAAAGAAGACATGCGACCAGGCGGGCGGCGCGGCTCAGTGCGGCGCCCCGGCCTGCGGCAGGGGGCAGATGCGTCCGGCTCGTGCCTCATCCAGCCAGACGGCCCAGGCGACGCCCATTTCCATGAGCCGATCGCGCCCCAGACGACTGCTGTCATACAGCAGCAGGGCGGAACCGCTCAACGTATTGATCTCCACCTGGCGCACCCCGGGGATGGCGGCTATCCCGCGCTGCGCCAGCGCGGCCACCTGCGCGTCCCGCAACGCCGGATGCCGCAGCCGCACGCGACCATCCATGAAACTCCGAACATATTTGACAAAACGCAGGGTATCCACCATAGGGCTCCGTTCCCTTGTCCTTGAGCGCATTTTCCGTTTTCCCCGATCCGCGTCTCCAGCCATACGGCCTGCCGTTTCGCGGGAAAACGCTGTTTTTCCACCTAGTTCTGTCCAGGCGGCGCTGTGCCGCCGCCTCTCGCCATGCCTTTTGCAAAAGCAACACGCTCCAGCGTATCGGGCGATGCGCCGACGCGACGCGCCGGGACGCGCTCAGGCGCGCCGGCCATGGGCGGCCGGCAGCCCCAGGGGACCGTCGCCCGCGTCCAGCGGCTCGTTCGCGTCATCGTCGGGAGGCAGATGCGGCCGCATGGCGTTGAGGGTGATGCCCAGCGTCGTCAGATTGTGCAGCAGGGCGGACACGCCGGGCGTCAGCACCATGAAGAGACCGCCCAGCAGAAAAAGACTGTTCAGGGCCATCGCCGCCGCAAAGTTGCCGCGGATGCGGGACAGTGCGCCGCAGCCCAGCCGCCGGGCCGTGAGCAGTCCCTCGAGGCTAGGACGGGTCAGCAGCACGTTGGCCACCTCGCGGGCGAGGTCCGCGCCGTCGCACATGGCCACCCCCACATGGGACGCGGACAGCGCGGGCGCGTCGTTGATGCCGTCCCCCACCATGAGCACCTTGCAGCCCTCGGCATTGAGCTCCTGGATGACGTCGGATTTTTCCGTGGGCAGCACTTCGGCCCGAAATTCCTCGATGCCGAGCCGTGCGGCCACGGCACGCGCCGTGCGCCGATCATCGCCGGTGAGCATGAGGATACGGCGTACGCCGGCCTCCCGCAGACCGCACAGCACCGCCGCGGCTTCGGGGCGCAAGGGGTCCTCGATGGCGATGATGCCGGCCAGCCTGCCGTCAATGGCCAGATAGAGCAGCGAGCGGCCCAGCCGCGTCTGGGCGTCCAGCACCCCCCGCATGGGATCGACGCTCACGCCCTCGTCGTGCTCGATATAATGCCGGCTGCCCACGCGCACCTTCTGCCCGTACAGGGTGGACGCCACCCCGTGCGCCACCACATATTCCACATGGGCATGCTCTTCCTCGTGCTGCAAGCCCTCTTCCTGCGCCTTGCGCACCACGGCCCGCGCCACGGGATGGGGAAAATGCTCTTCCAGACAGGCGGACAGCCGCAGCACCTCGTCGCGCTGCCGGCCCTCGGCGGCAAAGACCTCGGCCACGCGCGGCGTGGCATTGGTCAGGGTGCCGGTCTTGTCGAACACCACGGTATCGGCTTCGGAAAGCGCCTCGAGGAAGCGCCCGCCCTTGATGACCACCCCGTGCCGGGCCCCTTCGCGCATGGCGGCCAGGACGGCAAGGGGCGTCGCCAGACGCAGCGCGCAGGAATAATCCACCAGCAGCACCGACGCCGCCTGAAGGGGATTGCGGGTGATGAGCCAGACCAGCGCCGCCAGCCCGAAGGTGAAGGGCACGGCCATGTCGGCCATGCGTTCGTACCTGCCCTGGATGCCCGCCTTGAGGGCCTCGGATTCCTCGATGAAGTGGACGACCTGCTGCAGCCGTGTCCCGTCGCCCACATGCACGGCCCGGATGACCAGTCTGCCCTGTTCCACCACCGTGCCGGAGTAGACCGACGCCCCCACGCCGCGCGGCACGCCCAGCGGTTCGCCGGTCATGGAGGACTGGTTGACCACGGCCTCCCCCTCCTCCACCACGCCGTCCACAGGGATGCAGCCGCCGTCGCGCACCACCACCCTGTCGCCCGGCACGACCTGAGTGAGCGGGACGCAGATCTCCGTCCCGTCGCGCTCCAGCCAGACTTGCTCCACATTGAGGGCCAGGCTTTCGGTCAGACTGTCCAGCGAGCGGCGGCGCGTCCAGTATTCCAGCGCTTCGCCCAGTCCCAGGAGCAGGGTCAGCGTGGTGACGGTACGGAAATCCCGCCGCAGCAGTGAAACGGTGATGGCCGCCGCATCCAGCACATCCACATTGAGCTTGCCCTGGAGCAGAGCGGCGATGCCTTTTTTCAGAAAGGGCAGCGCCCCCATGACGGAAGAAAAGACCCTGGCGGCCATCGGCAGGAAGGGGCGGACGAAAAGAAAGCGCAGCAAAGGCCCGAAGCCGCCCAGCGGCGGCGCGTCCCCGTCGTCCACGAGATGCAGTTCGTCGCCGGCCTGATGCACGACGGACAGGGAGACGGCCGGCCCGTCTCTGTCGGCCCCCTCGGGCCGTGCGTCCGCCACCTCTTCCCCCTTGCTGCAAAAACGTTCGAGCAGACAGTGGAGACAGGCCGTGCGTGCCGCCGCATCCGCATAATAGAGCAGCACGCTGCCCACGCGGGGATTGACGGCGGCCACCGTCACGCCGGGAAGGGCCGCCAGCGCCTCATGCAGCGCCTCGGCAAGGGCGGCGTCAAAGGTGCGGGAAGCGCGCACGCGCAACCGTCCGCCGGATGGCAGGACAACTTCATGAACCAGATAAAACCGCATGCGCGTCACTCTCCTCGCCCTGCCGGCGTCTCGCCGTCATATGCTCTCTGCGGGCCGGGCGTCATGTCTGGAAAAAGGGCAAACACATCGCCCGGGCATCCGGGAAGAAGCGATTTTCCCGTCCGCCCGGGCAAAGAACATCTCCAGCAGCCGGAAGGCCGCCGTCCTAGGCGTCCTGCTGCGGGGCGGACTTGCGATCGTCGGCCTTGGCGCGGGCTTCGGCCGCCAGATCCTGCATATCTTCCCTGACGGCTTCCACCTTGCTCATAAGCGCATCCTTCACGTCCATGCCGCGGCTGATGAGATCCGTCGCCAGCGGCTTGAGATCCAGCGAACCGCGCCTGACGGCCGCCGTACCCAGCGCCCCCACCACGAGGCCGCCCAGAAACACAAGACCATACTTGAGTACAGAATTCATCGTCATCCTCCTTGAGACCATAAAACAAGGGGCTTTCCGGCCACTACGGCCGCGAGCCCCACCACACGGCTGTACGGTTCTCTGGCCGCCCTAGTCCGCCACATCGATGGTGATGTGGTCAGCCTCGCTGTTGCGCAGCGTGACGGTCACCCCGGAAAGCCGCAGCGCCACAGGATCCTTGAGCGGCGCCCGCCCCACGACGGAGACCGTCGTGCCGGGGATGAGTCCCATGTCCCGGATGCGACGCCCCATTTCCCCCAGGGCCTCCACAGCGGCAATCTTGCCCTGCTGCCCTACGGCCATCTGCCGCAAGCTGATGATATTGCTCATGCCCGCCTCCTGCTTTTCCTGATTGTCGCACGGGCGGCTTCCGGCACGCGGGCCTGACGCGCCGTTTACGCGCGCCGTAAGGGGTCGGTCCTGGATGATCGTGCCGAAAGCCGCCCATGCGGGCTTGCAAAGAAGAGTGACTTACTTTAGCCTGAGCGTCAAGAAAAAATGAAAGTTAAATTCATTTTTTTAAAACTCCCCGAGGAGGCGTCATGTCCACAGCTCAGTCAACGGAAAAGAAAACCCCCGGCGATACCGCGCCCGCCCGCCCGCGCAACACACGCAAGCTGGCCATGCGCATCATGCTCGGAACGCTGGGCATCTCCCTGGTTCTGGGCTTTGCCGGCAAGAGCAAGGCCCATGTGGCGACCGGCCTGATCTTTGGCGCGCTGCTGGCCGATCACGTCTGGGCGCGGCGTAAGGCCCTGTAACCTGACGGGAACATCAGCGCGCTGCCGGTCTCCGGCGCAAAACGGGGCTGCCCGAAGGCAGCCCCTGCTGTTTTGATGGCGTGACCCTTTCCAGGGGAAAGCGGCTGGCAGTCACGGTTCCATCCCTGCCGCGGCGTGCCTGGGCACGCACGGGAGGCGGCGTCAGCTTGCTTTCTTTTCGGGAGCCTCCTGCGGGGCGGCGTCCGCTTCCCCGGGGGACGGCACGGGCGAGGCCGTCTCATGCTGGCCCAGCAACAGGTTCTGGTGTCCGGTGATGATGGCGTCCAGCACCTCGGGATGGGCCAGCGACGTGGTGTCGCCCAGATCGTCATACACATTGCCCGCAATCTTGCGCAGCATGCGGCGGATGATCTTGCCGGAGCAGGTCTTGGGCATGGCCTCCACGAACTGGATGTACTCAGGCGAGGCCAGCGCGCCGATGTCGCGACGGACGGTATCCCGCAGCTTCTTACGGATGTCGTCGCTCCACGGAACCTCGTCACGCACCACCACATAGGCGTAGATGGCTTCCCCCTTGAGCGCATGTGGCATGGGAACCACGGCGGCTTCCGCCACATCGGGGCTGGCCGTGAGCACGGCCTCGATCTCGGCCGTGGACAGCCGGTGACCGGAGACATTGATGGAATCGTCAATGCGGCCCAGAATCCAGAAATAACCGTCCTCGTCGATCTCCGCGCCGTCGCCGGAATCAAAGCAGCCGAAGCGGCTGAAATAGCTCTGGTACTTCTCCTCGTCGTTGAACACGCCGAGCATCATGCCGGGCCAGGGCTTGCGGATGACCAGATGTCCCGAACGGCGGCCTTCGGTCAGCTCCTCGCCGTCCCGCCCCGTCGAACCCATGACCGTGGCGTCGATGCCGGGCAGGGGGAAGGTGGCCGAACCGGGCTTGAGCTTGGTGGCGTAAGGCAGCGGGCTGATCATGGCCCCGCCGGTCTCCGTCTGCCACCAGGTATCCACGATGGGCAGCTCGCCGCCGCCGATGTTCTTGTGATACCACTGCCAGGCCTCGGGATTGATGGGCTCGCCCACCGACCCCAGCACGCGCAGCGTACGCAGGTCGTAGCGCTCCGGCCAGGCCTCGCCCATGCGCATGAGGGAGCGGATGACCGTGGGCGCGGTATAGAGGATGTTGACGCGGAATTTTTCCACGATGCGCCAGTAGCGGTCGGGCTTGGGCCAGTTGGGCACGCCCTCGAACATCATGGTCGTGGCGCCGAGGGCCAGCGGGCCGTAGACGCCGTAGGTGTGGCCGGTGATCCAGCCCATGTCGGCCGTGCACCAGTACACGTCGTCGTCGCGCATGTCGAATATCCACTGCGTGGTATGCGCCGCGTAGGTCAGATAACCGCCCGTGGAATGCATGATGCCCGTGGGCTTGCCGGTGCTGCCGCTGGTGTGCAGGAGAAAGAGGGGGTCGTTGGCGTCCATCGTCTCGCAGGGAAAGTCCACATCCAGCGTGAAATCCTCGATGAGGTCATGCCACCAGATGTCCCGGTTGGGCATCATCTTCACGTCCTGGAGACCGGCATGCCCCACCACCACGACGTGGGCCACGGAGGGACATTTTTCAAGTATGGGGTCAAGATTGCTCTTCAGCGGCTTGACGTTCCCCGCCCGGACGACGCCGTCGGCGGTGATGACCACCTTGGCCTTGGCCCCCTGGATACGGCTGCGCACCCCGCCCTCGGCGTAGCCGGAAAAGATGGCGGTATGCACCGCGCCGATGCGGGCGCATGCCAGCATGGCGATGACCAGCTCGGGGATCATGGGCATGTACAGGGCCACGCGGTCGCCCTTGCGTACCCGCAGCGAGCTCAGGGCATGCGCCACCCGGCAGACTTCCGTATACAGCATCTGATAGGTGAAGCAGCGCACGTCCATTTCCTTTTCGCCCTGCCAGATGAGCGCAGCCTTGTTGCGGCGGCCGGAATAGATGTGCCTGTCGATGCAGTTGAACGAGGCATTGAGCTTGGCATTGGTGAACCATCTGTACTTATGGCGTTCGTCATCCGCATCAAGGACCTTGTCCCATCGCTTGTACCAGTGGATGAGCTGCGAGGCGCGCGCACTCCAGAAGTCGTTGGGATCTTCAAGAGCTCTTCGGCAAATGGCCTCCGCTTCATCCTGTCCGCAAATCCAGGCGCTTGACTTGCCGTGTTCAGGCGGAAGATAGCTACGGCTTTCCGTCAACAGCGTGGTGATGCGTTCTTGCGACATGACCTTGATACTCCCTGCATGGTTTAGTGTGAAAGACACGGGCACTTGCCGATGATATGGGCCTAGGAGGATTTTTCGGGAGCGTCAAGGGGACGAAATTGTTTGTGCTTCCAATCATGGTTGCGCTTTTTATCACAAAACACCTCATCCGTACGGCAACATCTGCAATTTCATTATATTGCACACACATTATCTGCGTTATCTTTTTCACAAGCGACGCCAAAAAAAATTTTTGGCACTCCGCTCGAAACTCTTCCGCAACCATCCGAAAACATTAACTGTTTAGACAAACAATCGCAGCATCCGCCTCCGCCGGGATGACTGTTCGCACAAGCAGTCTGTTCCACCACGGCACAATGTCCGTGCCATGTTCCGCCTGCCCGTGCGCCGGACGCAAAAAAAAGACCGTCGAAACGGTCCCTCAGGCGGCAGGGCAGGACCGCCGGCGATCAGGCGACAGGGGCGGACGCCACGGGCAGCAGCCAGCCGCGCCCCAGCATTTCCCGCGCCAGACAGCTCACGGGCAGACCGACCACCGTGCTCCAGGAGCCGGTCACGGACTCCACCAGTACGGCCCCCTGCCCCTGGATGGCGTACGCGCCGGCCTTGTCGTCCGGCTCGCCGGTGGCCACATAGGCCGCCAGCACGGCTTCGGGCCAGGGCGCGAAGCGCACCCGGCTCACGTCATGGAATACGATCTCCTCACCCCGCGGCCCCAGCAGGCAGACGGCGCTGATCACCTCATGCGTGCGCCCGGCAAGCCGCCGCAGCATGGCGAGCGCCTGCGCCCGGTCCACGGGCTTGCCGAGGATGTCCCCGTCCAGCGCCACGATGGTGTCCGCCGCCAGCAGCACGCGCGGACCTGCCGCCCGCCCGGCCGCCACGGACGCGGCCAGCGCCTTGCCCCGGGCCGCCCGCCGGGCATACGCCGCGGGAGCTTCCCCCGTCTGCGGGCGCGGCTCCTCCTCCCGCCCCGTCACGATCCGATAAACGAGCCCCCATTCGTCCAAAAACTGCCGCCGGCGCGGCGAACGCGAAGCCAGCAGCAGTTCCCAGCCGTCGGGCAGGGCAAAGAGCGGCGGCCATGTCGTTGCGGGAACAGTCACGCCGGCCCCGCTCAATCGTTCTGGCGCGGCCAGTGGCGCAGCACTTCCCGCCCCTGCATGTCCAGCACACGGAAGCAGCCGTCCTCATAGACGGCGTAGCTGCGGGGCGATCCGCCCTTGGGCAGGCTGAGCGAGCCGGGATTCCAGAAATGGAAGCCGTCCCGCGTCTCGCCGCGCGGGATATGGGTATGTCCCCGCAAAAAGACCGTGCCCTGCGGAAAACGGGCGGGCATGGGCGGCACGTCCGGCAAAAGATGGCCGTGCGAGGCGAAGACACGCAGATTGTCCACCGCCAGCCAGGCGTTCTCCGCCGTGGCAAAGGGCAGCAGATTCATGTCCACCTCGCCGTCGCAATTGCCGCGCACGGCCAGCAAGGGGCACTCGACGGCGGCGAAGGTGTCGAGGACCCCAAGCGTATCATAGCCCGAAGGTAACGGATTGCGCGGACCGTGGTAGACGAGGTCGCCCAGCAGCACCAGCAGATCCGGCTGGAGGGCTGCGGCGCGCTCGCGCAGGAAGTTCAGGCTCTCCAGCGAACCGTGCAGATCTGAAGCGATGAGAAGACGCATGATGCCTCCTGGAAGGATGTCGGGACGGGCCCGGATATGCGGGGATGCCGGTCAGACGGCGGGATGGCTGGCCCGCCAGCGCTCCAGGGGCACGGCCTCCTCGAGCAGCATGACGGGGATGCCGTCCCGAACGGGATAGACCAGCGCGCAGGCGGCGCAGGCAAATCCCGTCGTCTCGTTCGCGCCGCCTTCCGCCGTCAGCTCGCCGTGACAGCGCGGACAGGCCAGTATCTGCAAAAGTTCCTCGGTCTGCATGGGCAAGAGAACCTCCCGAAACGGAAATGATGCCAGAACATAGCCGTATCCCGCCCGCACTTCAAGGGGCGGACCTCTTGCCATTTGCCGGCAAAACGGATGAAATGGGGCAACAGGAGTCTGCTATGCGCTTTATCGACCTTCATACCCACAGTCAGGCCTCGGACGGCACGGACAGCCCCGCGGAACTGGTCGCCGCGGCGGCCGCCGCCGGACTGGCCGCCGTCGCTCTGACGGATCACGACACCCTCTCCGGCCTCGATGAGGCCGAGGCCGCGGCCTCACAGCAGCATGTGGAATTCATCCGCGGCTGCGAACTCTCCACCCGCACCGAACATGGTGAGATGCACATCCTCGGCCTCTGGCTGCCCCGGCAGGCCGATGCCCTGGAAAAACGGCTGGCCGACATCCGGCACAAGCGCGACAACCGCAATGCACACATCCTGGAAAAGCTCGCCGAGCTCGGCATCGCCATCAGCATGGACGAGCTCCAGCATGAAGCGCAGGGCGAAAGCGTCGGGCGGCCCCACATTGCCGCCCTGCTCGTCAAAAAGGGCGCGGTGCCGAACATGGAGGCCGCCTTTCGGGAGTACCTGGGCAGCGGCGGCCGGGCCTATCTGCCCAAGGAAGTGCTGGAGCCGGAAGAAGCCGTGCGCCTCATGGCCGGGCTGGGGGCCACGGTCAGCCTGGCCCATCCCTGCCTCAAGCCCGTACCGCCGGACTGGCTGGAAGCCTTCGTGCTGCGCCTGAAAGCCTGCGGCCTGAGCGCCATCGAGGCCTATCACAGCGAGCATTCCGATGCCGACATCCGCGCCTGCGTGGATCTGGCGCACCGTCTGGGGCTCGGCCTGAGCGGCGGCAGCGACTACCACGGGAACAACAAGCCCCGCATCCGCCTCGGCGTCGGCTATGGCGGCCTGCGCGTCCCCCTGGACATCCTGGAGGACCTCAAGGCCCGCCGCCGTCAACAGGGGCTTCCCTGCTAGGGCTGTTGACACCATTCGTTGCCTGTCTGGGGAAAGGGGAACCCCGCGCTTTGCTGTCGATGCCCGTAAGGCTCCTGCGTCGCCTAACGGGCACGGCCGTCGGCCGCCCGTTGGATCGCGC
>NZ_CALUYG010000037.1 GCF_944324935.1 uncultured Desulfovibrio sp.
ACGGTCGACGTCCTGCCCGACGGGCAGCCGGGAAAAACGCCGCGGATCATGCGTTTCCTGATAGCAGGCGTACCAGTCCGCCCCCGCCTGCCGCAGCCGGGAGAGCTGCGCCGCCGTGATGACGCCGGGGGAGACCATGACGGGCAGGCCCGTTTCCCGGTGCAGGACGCTTACCATCTCCTCCAGCCGGGCAAAGCCCTCGCCCTCCACGAGATACGGATCCTCGCCGAGCGTCAGGTCCAGCAGATGGACGCCGTCCTCCGCCAGACGAAGCCCCGCCTCCCGCAGCTCCCTCAGGGATTTACGATAGCGCCGCTCCTCCGCATTGCTGCGCCGGTACTGGCAGAAGGCGCAATCATTGCGGCAAAAGGTGCTGAGATAGAGGAAACCGTACAGAAAGATACGATCGCCCCAGCGGGCCGTGCGCGCCTGCCGCACCTGCCGGAAAAGTTCTTCCTCCCCACCCTGCTCCGTGCGGGCGAACAGCTCCCGCAGGCAGTCCTGTGCAGCAAGCCCGCTCATAAATGCAGCCTGATCCCGTTGATGTAGGCAAGGCTGCGCCCGGCCCGCGCCATATTGCTCTCACCGGTGGCGGCCATGCACAGCCGTTCCAGCCCGAAGCCGATGCCGACCCAGTTTTCCATGATCCCCCAGGGGGCATCCAGCGGATGGGGCCCGACGGCCGAGGAGGCCAGCTCCATGCCGTTTGCGTCCACAAAGTCGTCCGTTTCGCCGTAGACGGAGGATTCCTCCCCGACCATGCGCCAGCCGGCGATGCCCGCCGTATCGAGTACGAGGCGGCCCCAGCGCAGCAGGCGTTCCCGCAGGTCTTCCCCTTCGGGGACGCCCATCTCCACCAGATTCAGCATGGTGAATTCATTGGCGTGCCGTTGTCCCTGCGTTTCCCGGCGAAAGCAGGGCCCCACCTCGAACAGCCGCAGCGGACGCGGCCGCAGCCGCCCCAGTTCGCGCATGCACTCGTAGAGATTGGGGGCCAGCATGGGCCGCAGGCAACGGCGGTCATCCAGCCAGAAGACCTGCTTCTCCATGATGGAACCGGAAAAGACGCCCATTTTTTCCAGACGCGCGCGGGAGATGATGAGCGGCGTATGCATCTGGAGGAAGCCTTCGGCCCGCAGGGCGGCGGCAAGCCGCTCCTCCAGCTCCAGGATGAACGGACGACGCCGCTCCGCGCACCATTGTTCGAGCCGCTGTTGCTGCCCGGCCACAAGGCGGCTCTCCCACTGCTGGAAGGCCCGGTTGCGCTGTGCGGCATCCTCGAATGCGGCGTCAAGGCCGGCCGCCTCCGCGCCAAGCTCGGCAAGCCGGTGCCGTTGTTCTTCGGTGAACTGGATCATGCGTCCGCCCTTCCTTCCCGCAGGACAGCGCCGGACTTCTTGCGAAAGGCCGTGCCCTGATACTTCTGCAACTTCCACTCCGGGACCCTGCAAATGGGGCAGGGGGTGGCATATATCTTGTTGCGCAGCCAGCGGCTGGCCCGGGAGGTACGCGCATTGCGCACAAGGAAGGTCTTGCCGCAGTGGGTGGAGATGACGGCATGGTCGCCGTTCACTTCCATGCTGCGGATGCCATGCAGGATGCCGCGCCGCGACGGCCAGAGCTTCATCTTGCCGATGAGAGCGAAGAGCGGCTGATTCTTGCGGTAGGTCCGCTTTTTGGGAGCGGGACGGGTGGGCGTCGGGATATCGCTCATGCAAAGACTCCTGACGGCCTGCGCTTGCGGCACGGCAGTTCCCGCCATGCTCCGGCGGCGGAAGGGATCTTTTGGCGGGGTGTCCGGGAGTCTCACCCGGCTACAGGGGTTTAGAGTCCCTGCGATCCATACGATCCACACCCCCTTTCTGGCTGTCTGCCGTTTTTTCAGGCGTCGGAAAAACAGTAGCCTACTCTTGACGGACTGTCCAGAAGATATATCAGAAGATCACACATTTTTCTGGATCACGCCGCAGAGAGCCAGAGAACCTGCCGTCATGCCGGTTTTCATATATCACAAGCCATCGGAAATCGCGGCCTGTCCGGCGAGCTCCTGTCCGCTCTCTCCGTCACCGTGCCATGAGGGCGCCTCCGCCCGCCGCCTGGTATCCCCTGTGGCGCGTCGAGCTGCGCGACCGCCTTGTTCGCCCGTCCGGCGGGCAGGAGCGTGAAGAGCCCGGGGACCCAGTATTCGTAGCGTAAAATGCTGGCAGCCGCCGTCACGTTGCCGCGCTGGAGCGAATCCAGAAGGCGCTCATGCACGGCAAGGATGCGGGGGGCGCGCTGCCGCTCACTCTCCCTGCTGCGCGGCAGCATGGCCAGCCGCCGGTACAGCGGCCCGGCCAGCGAAGCCCGCACCGATGGTGCGGCTCCTCCCAGCAACTGCTGGTGGAAAGCGTTTTCCGCCTGGCGGAAGGCGGCCGGATCGTGCGCGCTGACCGCGTGGCGCTGCGCCGCCAGCGCGCTCTCCAGCCCGGGCAGCAGGGACTGACGCTGCCGGGGGAGACTGCTTTCCAGCGCATCAGCCTCCAGCAGCCCGAGTATCCGGCAGATCTCCGCCAGTTCCTCCTGACCGACAGGGCGGATGAACACGCCCCGGCGCGGCCGGATGACGATCATGCCCTCCTGTTCGAGGCGCAACAGGGCATCCCGCAGCGGCGTGCGGCTGATGCGCAGTTCCCGGCAGATGGCCTCCAGATCCAGGCAGGCGGACGCATGGCGGGAAGAGGATTGCAGCTTGCGGGCAAGGTGATGGTAGACGCGGTCACGCAAGGAAGGATGCTCCTTCCCTGCCGCGGCATGGCGGGAAACAGACATGACGTACCTCCTGTCCAGACCTCGTGGACAAGCCGGATGCACGGGCATCCTTTGGGGTTGGGCAATGGCGGGCTGGCTTCCCGGCTCAAGGTTCTTCCTCCCCCGCGCCTTCCCGTGATCCGAATCACAGTGGCATCTTGCGGGATCGTCCCCTCTCACGGTTGCGGGCCAGCGTCGGATTTTCACCGATCTTTCCAATTCTCCCGGGCTGCGCCCGGACACCCGCCATGCGAAAGCAGCGGCAGCAGCCGCGTAACGTGCAAACTGACCCTAAAGTAAGATATATCTGTTAGCAAGAAAAATTTTTCATATTCCATACCTAAGAAACGTATGATACCAAAAAGGGAATCCACGCGACAGGTAACCCGGAGCACACATATGAAACGCACGCGCACTCCCCGTCAACAGAACTCCCCCGCTCCTCGCCAGGATTCCCTGCGTGAACAGGTTTACCAGTACCTCAAGGACGCCATGAGCGAGGGGACGTTGCGTTATGGCGAATTTCTGGATCAGGACATCATCTGCGAACGGCTCAATGTGAGCAAGACACCCCTGCGGGACGCGCTCATCCGCCTGGAGGCCGAGGGTTTCGTCTCCATTCTTCCGCGCAAGGGTGTACAGATCAACCCCATCACGCCGGAATTCATCAGGAGCGCCTACCAGATCATCGGCGCCGTCGAGGTGGACTGCCTCAACGAGGTGTTCGAAAAACTGGGGCCGCGTCACATCGAGGAATTCGAGGCATCCAACGAACGCCAGTGGGAGCTGCTCAAGAGCGACAACTACATGGAGTATTACGAGGAGAATATCCGCTTTCACAACATCTTTCTCCATCTCTCCTCCAACACCCTGCTGGATCAGACGCTGATCTGCCTGCGCCGTCGGCTGTATGATTTTCCCCGGCGCAGCTATTCCTACGAGTGGGAAGCCTTCAACCTCGAAACCCATCGCCGCTTCATCGATTCGGTCAAGTACGGCAACAAGGGCGCGGCCATGAGCATCTTTCGCGTCGAGCACTGGTCCTTTGATGTCCACAAGAAATATCTCAAGCTCTACTATGACCTGGACTAGAACTGGACGCAGGGGTGCGCCGACCGGGCAAAGCCGAATTTTTCCATGCGGCAAGGCGGCGGGAAGTCATCGTGCTCCGCAGCTGGCGGTATGCCGCCAGCCGATCTTTTCCGGCAGCGCCGCAGCATGGAAAAAGGCAGCTCTGCCGCAGGCGGAACGGGTTTTCCTGCCCCGGTGCGGGATGCTCGCAGCCCCTGTGCCGCCGGCCTATGCCCCCTGCGCCCCTCCCGGGGATGCCGCCGGCCGGACAGCATAGCCCGCTTCCCGCAGGAGCGCCCGCGCCTGCTCCACATCGAACCCCCGCCAGACATCCCGGCAAAAACCGTCGCTGCGCGGCACGGCCCCCTCTTCCACCACAACGACATTGGCTCCCCACTCCACCGCCTGCCGGCTGGCCGGATGCACGCAGATGTCGGGGACGCGCAGCCCGCCGCACAGACGGGTCACGGCGGCGATCTGGGCAAGCCGGGCCTCCGGCAGCTCCGCCGTGGAAGCGCCTGGCGTTCCCGGCACATTGACCCGGGCCATGACGCCACTCAGGCTGGCGCCGTTTTCCAGCGCCGTCATAAAAACATGCGCCAGCTCCTCATTGCTGTGCTCCGGCCCCACCGGCTCAACCAGATGCGCCAGCCGCAGGGGAGAACGCCCGATGGCACGCAGCGTGGCCAGCCGCTCTTCCGGGCGGAAGCAGGTGTGGACGCCTTCGCCCAGCCGCAGCGAATGATAGACCACCCCGATGCCCGCCGCCCGCATGGCGGCCACCTCCGCCTCGTCCATCTGCCCGGTGTTGACCACCAGCTCATACTCGCCCGGCACGGCGGCCCGGATCTGACGCGCCAGGGCGCACAAGCGGTCGAATCCGTAATATTCCGTCGTCCGCAGAGTGACCCAGGCGGCCCCTGCCGCCACCAGCCGGCGGGCAATGGCGATGACCTCCCCGGCTGAGAGCTCCCGCTCCTCGCGGACGAGGCCCCAGGCCTCGCCGAAGGAACAGAAGGCGCAATTTTTGGGACAGGGGCGGCTGTCCAGCCCGATGGCGCTCCAGATACGCCCGGTATCCTGCGACGCCGCCCGGGCGACCCGTCGTGCCGCCCGCCCCAGATAGCGCACATCCTCCCCCTCCGAGGGCAGTTCCAGCAGCCGCAGCACATCTTCCCGGGCAGCCAGCCGCCCCTGAAGCGCGCCTTCCTCGAGCCGGTCGATATAAGCATGCATATCCATGATGGTATCCTCCCGCAGGACAGCCGGGACCGGCGGTTTCCCCGCTCTGCCGTCCCTGTTTCGGTTTTTGATATATCTCAAATTCACTCTATGAGCCTGCCCCTGTCAAGGGAAGAAACCGACGCCCCCTCCTTTCCCCGCATCGCAAAAAACAATAAGTGTATTAAATATAAACATGTTATATACATTTTATAGCGCCATCCCCGTTTCTCCTGAAAACGCCCCATTTCCGTCCGCGCCACACGGTCCCGTCGGGGGCGGCGTCATCCTTCACCGCCTCTTCCCAGGAGAAAAAAAATACATATAATATACTGAAATACTATATGTTATTTACAAAATATCGCCCTGAGGCCCTGACGTGGACATCCCTTTCCCGCATTGAAAAACGCAAAAAGATATATTTCATAATATGGTGTTTTTATTATTTTTTTATACAAAAACAATGGAAATTGAAA
This sequence comes from uncultured Desulfovibrio sp., assembly GCF_944324935.1. Classification (GTDB taxonomy): domain Bacteria; phylum Desulfobacterota; class Desulfovibrionia; order Desulfovibrionales; family Desulfovibrionaceae; genus Desulfovibrio. The sequence continues at coordinate 5,559 of NZ_CALUYG010000037.1, forward strand.
AAATTTTTTTACAATCTACGGAAAAGTGCTGGACAATGGCGGGAGCGAGCGGTACTTTTACATCACGAGATATATCTACGACCAGCCGGCGAAAACGTTCCTCACCACCGTAACGTTTCAAGGAGCATCATATGCAGGGCAAGGCGCTGATTATGGAAGTTCTCAAGGGCAAGCCCGTGGAACGCTGTCCGTGGGTCCCCTATACCGGCTCGCAAATCGCCAACCTGAAGGGCTATACGGCGCAGGAGATGTTCAAGGATGCCGACAAGCTCTATGCCTGCTGCCTCGAAGCCGAGGCCCAGTATCTGCCGGACGGCATGACGCCCATGTTCGACCTTCAGGTGGAGGCCGAGATCCTGGGCTGCGACCTGACCTGGTACGACAATACCCCGCCCACGGTCTGCTCGCACCCGCTGGAAGCCGAACTCGTCATCCCCGACAAGCGCATCTCCCGTGAAGACGGCCGCATCCCCCTCATCCTCGACGTCATGCGGCGCTTCAAGAAGGCCCGCCCCGACATCGCCATGTATGGTCTGGTCTGCGGTCCCTTCACCCTGGCCTCCCATCTGCGCGGCACCAACATCTTCATGGACATGTACGACAACGAGGATGGCGTGAAGGCCCTCGTGAACCATTGCGAGGAACGCGTGCGGGAGGTGGCCGGCTACTACGTCGAAGCCGGTTGCGACATCATTGCCGCCGTGGACCCGCTGGTCTCCCAGATCTCCCCCGACATGTTCGCGACCTTCCTCAGCGAGCCCTATACGCGCTTCTTCGCGGCCATGCGGGCGCAGGGCACGCCCTCCTCCTTCTTTGTCTGCGGCGACGCCACCAAGAACATCGAGCCCATGTGCCTGACGAAGCCCGACTGCATCGCCATCGACGAAAATGTCGATATCGTCGCCGCCAAGAAGATCACCGATGCCCACGACATCACCATTTCCGGCAATTTGCAGCTGACGGTCACCATGCTGCTCGGAACCCAGCAGGACAATCAGAAGGAAGCCCTCGACCTCATGGACAAGATGGGCACGCGGCGCTTCATCCTCGCGCCGGGCTGCGACGTCCCCTTCGATGCGCCGGCCGCCAATCTCGTCGGCGTGGGCGAGGCTGTCCGCAATCCGCAGACCGTGCGTAAGGCGCTGGAAAACTATGTTGCGGTGGACAATCTGCCGGACATCGAGCTGCCTGATTACGACACGCTGGACCACGTCCTGCTGGAAGCCGTGACCATCGATTCCAAGACCTGCGCCGCCTGCGGCTACATGGTGGCCGCGGCCGAAGCCGCCGCCAAGGCCTACGGCGACAAGGTCAGGGTGGTGGAGCGATCCATCATGTTCCCTGAAAGCCTGAGCTTTATGAAGAAGGTCGGCCTCAGCAATCTTCCGTCCCTGCTGGTGCAGGGCAAGATACGGCATGTGTCCCTCATCCCGCCGGTGGAGACCCTGCGGGAAGAGATCGAAGAGGCCATCGCCAGGCTCCCGTAGCCCGGGGCAAGGCGCGCGGCGGGACTGCCGTCCCTCCCCCCTCCCAGCGGGGCGGCAGCCCTCGCGCAGCCCATGCCCGCGCATCCAGCGGCAGCAGAAGGAGCGAACATGCGCAAGGAACTTGTCATCCTTTCCGGCTTTCTCGGCAGCGGCAAGACGACCCTGCTCAGGCATTTGCTGACGCAGTGCCGCACGCGCAAGGTGGCGGTGCTGCTCAACGACTTCGGCGAGATCCCCGTGGACGGCGAGCTGCTCCGCCGGGACGGCCTTGCCGGCGGCATGGTGGTGGAGATCGGCGGCGGGTCCGTCTTCTGCGCCTGCCTGCGCGAATCCTTCGTGAAGGCCCTGCGCGACCTGCGCCGGCGGGACGAGGATCTGGTCATCGTGGAGGCCTCGGGCATGTCCGATCCCGCCACTGTGGACAAGATGCTGCGGCTTTCCGGACTGGATGACGATTTTGAGCATACTGCGACCATCTGCCTGTTCGATCCCGTGAAGAGTCTCAAGCTGGCCCATGTGCTGGAGGTCATCCCCCGCCAGCTGGCCTCGGCCACGGTGGCCGTGCTGACCAAGAGCGATCTGGCCACGGAACAGGAACTCGCCGCGGCACGCGCCTACATCAGCGCCCGGGAACCGGATCTGCCCGTCGTGACCGCCAGCCGCGGCCGCCTCGATCCGGCCACGCTGCCAGCGCGGGCCGCCCGTGCCTTCAGCTTCGGCTTCAACACGCCGGAAACGCGGCCGGACACCTTCAGCCTGACCGACGTGAACTGCTCGGCGGACGACCTCATCGCCGCCCTCGAGAAGGAAGAACATGTGCTGCGGGTCAAGGGGTTTGTCCGCGCATGTGACGGCATCTGGTTTCTTTCGGATACCGGGCGGGGCATCGAAAAACGCCCCGACACCGCCGCCCCGGTGCCCCTGACCATCATCTGCTTTCAGGGGTCGGCCGAAAGCGTACGCAACACTCTACAAGCCGGGCACATCATAACGCTGCCCGCATAAAGGAGCCTCCCATGAGCGCCATTCTGCAGGAAATCTCCGAAAAGCTCCAAAAGGGCAAGATGAAGGAAGTGGCCGATCTGACCAGGAAGGCCCTCGATGAGGGCATCGCCCCGCTCACCATCCTCAACGAGGGTCTCATGCCCGGCATGGACATCATCGGGGAACGCTTCAAGAACAACGACATCTTCATCCCGGAAGTGCTCATCGCCGCCCGCGCCATGGCGGCCGGCACCGATGTGCTGCGCCCGCTGCTCGTGGGAGATCAGCTTGAACAGAAGGGCACTGTGGTCATCGGCACCATCAAGGACGACCTGCACGACATCGGCAAGAACCTCGTGCGCATGATGATGGAGTCCAAGGGCCTCAACGTCATCGACCTCGGCAACAGCGTCCCGCCCGCCAAGTACATCGAAGCGGCCAAGAAACATCATGCCGACATCATCGCCTGTTCCGCCCTGCTCACCACCACCATGGTGCACATCAAGGACGTGGTCGCTGCCGTGGCGGCCGACCCGGAACTGGCCGGCAAGGTCAAGATTATGATCGGCGGCGCGCCGGTCAATGACGCCTTCCGCGAATCCATCGGGGCCGACATCTACACCCCCGACGCCTCGACAGCCGCCGAAAAGGCCGTGGAAGTCTGCGCTGCCATGCACGCCTGACGTCCGGCGGGCCGGGGAAGGGCCCCGGCCCGCCTCCGACCCTTTCCGGGAGGATCGCCATGTACCTTCTTTGCTGCGAAGTCTTTCGCCCCGAGCTTGAGTGGCTGGCCCCGGAGTTTCCCGACGCTCCGGCCATCCGCTATCTCGAACAGGGCCTGCATGATCATCCCGACAAGCTTCGGCGGCAGGCGCGCGCGGCCATCCGCGAGCTGGAAGCGCAGGGGGCGGCCCGCATCATCCTCGGGTACGGACTCTGCGGGCGGAGCCTCACGGGCGTCACTTCCCGCAGGGCCACCCTGGTCATGCCGCGGGTGCATGACTGCATCCCCGTGCTGCTGGGCTGCGCGCAAAACGAACTGAATGGCGTATCACGGGACGGCAGCACCTACTGGATGAGCCCAGGCTGGCTGCGCTACTCGCAACTGGAATTCATCCGCACCCGGCGGGAGCGGTACGATGACTACCTCCAGCGCTTCGGCAGCGAAAATGCCGACTTCCTCATGGCGCAGGAGCGGCAGTGGCTGGCCAGCTACACCAATGCCTGCCTCATCCGCCAGGAGGGATTCCCCCGCCAGGCGGAGGTGGAACGGGACGCGCGCCTTGTGGCCGAGGACAGCGGCCTGCCCTATCGCAGCACGGCGGGCAGGACGGATTTCCTCCGGGCGCTGCTGGCGGGCGGCAGGGACGAACGCTTCCTGACCCTCCTGCCCGGACAGACGCCGGATGTGGATGCGGACGGCGGCCTTGTGGCCGTCGCGGCGGAGTAAGGCATGGATGCGCGCATAACGGTACATCATCAGGACGGCGACCGGCAGTTCCTCTGCGCGGCGGGCGAACCCATCGCCCCCCTGCTGCGGGATGCGGGCCTGTTGCCCCTGCCCTGCGGACGCGGCAAGTGCGGCAAGTGCCTCATCTATGCCGACACCGAGCCTGCGGAAGAGGAACGCCGCCTGCTGGGGCGGCAGCGTCTGGACGCCGGCCTGCGTCTTGCCTGCCATACGCGGGCACGGGACGGGCTGGAAGTGACCGTGCCGCACGCCGGCACGCTGAAGGTGCTGACGCAGTTTGCGGACATGGCCTATGAACATGCCCCGCTCGTGCGGCGTGTCCCCCTTGCCGTGGCCAAGGCCAGCCTCGAGGATCAGCGCAGCGACATACAGCGCCTGCTGACCGCCGCCCGGGCCGCCGGGCATGAGCTCACGCTCGACGAGCTGGCGGCCCTGCCCGCCCTGCTCCGCTCCGGGCAGCCGCTCGACGCCCTGCTGTACGGGAACCGCCTCCTGGGCCTACGTCCGCGGGGAGCTTCCCACGCGCTGATCGTGGACATCGGCACAACCACCGTGGCCGCCCTGCTGGTGGAACTTGGCGAGGGGCGCATCCTGGCCGCCCGGGGCGAGCGCAATGCCCAGTCCCCCTACGGGGCGGACGTCATCAGCCGCATCCACGGGGAAATGGAGTGGGAAAACGCCGGACGGCAGGGCGACAATCCCCTGCAAGCGGCCATCTGCCGTCAGATCGACGCCATGCTGCACCGGCTGCTGGCGGAAAGCGGCGTGCAGGATGTGGACGTCCTCTCCCTGACCGGCAATACGACCATGCTGCATCTGCTCTGCGGCTTGCCCGGCGAACACATCAGCAAGGCCCCCTTCATCCCCGTGACGCTGGCGCCCATGCGTCTGCCCGCCCGTCAGCTGGGCATCGCATCGGCGGGGCGCTGTTTCCTCATGCCCGGCATTTCCGCATACATCGGCGCGGATATCGTCGCCTCGCTGCTGGCGGCGGACGCGCACCATCCCCAGGGCCCCTTCCTGCTGGTGGATCTGGGGACCAATGCCGAAACGGTCCTGTGCGTGGACGGCCAGCTGCTGGCCTGCTCGGCGGCGGCCGGCCCCTGCTTTGAAGGAGCGACGCTCTCCTGCGGCATGGCCGGACAGGACGGCGCCATCGACACGGTGACCTCCGAACCCGGCCAGCCCGTACACTTCAGCACCATCGGCGACGCGCCCGCCCAGGGCATCTGCGGATCCGGCGTGCTGGATGCCCTTGCCCTGCTGCTGGACGCGGGCCTTGTCGACGAAACGGGCCGCCTGGAAGCCGACCAGTCGGCGCTGGGGCAGCGCATCCGGGAAGACGCCTTCCATCTGACCGAGACCGTCAGCCTCAGCCAGCGGGACATCCGCGAGATTCAGCTGGCCAAGGCCGCCGTGCGGGCGGGCATGGAGATCCTTCTCCAGGAAGCCGGCCTGCACAGCCGCGACATCCGGCGGCTCTATCTGGCCGGCGGCTTCGGCTCGGCCCTGCGCCCGCGCAGCGCCGCCCGCATCGGTCTCATCCCCGCGGAACTGGAGGAGCGGGTGCGGGTGCTGGGCAATGCGGCCAGCTTCGGCGCGTTGCGCCACGTGACGGAAAAGGACGCGCAGGCCGCCGCCGGGGAACTGATCCGCCAGACCCGGTACATCGAACTTTCCGCCCACGCCGCCTTCTCCGAAAAATATGTGGAGCAGATGATCTTTCCCGCAGTATGAAGGGAGCATGGCGGGCTTCTCCAGTACTGCATACAATGGCTGGGGCCGGGCGGCATGGCCGCCCAACGCACATCACACCTTCTTTTTTGAGCGAGGTATCGTTATGAAAAGATGGGCGCATTCAAGTCTGACGGGCGGGGTCGGCGTTTCGCTGAACTTCCTGCGCGAAAAGGACTGCGAAAAGATCCATGAAGCCTCCCTTGAGGTCCTCAAGGACCGCGGCGTCTCCTTCGGCAGCGAAAAGGCCCGCGAAGTGCTTCGGGACAACGGCTGCTGGGAAGACGACGAGGGCTGCACCCACTTCCCGCGCCATCTGGTCGAGGACATGCTGGAAGCCGTGCCGTCGGAATTCGTGCATTACGGCAGGACCGAAGAGGACGACATCCACATGGCCCAGGATCAGGTCTACGCCTCCAACTTCGGCGAAGGCATCTACACGCTGGACATGAACACCGGCGAACGCCGTTCCACCATCAAACAGGACGCGGTGGACATCGTGCGCGTGGTCGACGCCCTCGACAACGTGCACATCTATAACCGCGCCATCGGCCCGCAGGACGTGCCGAGCGAGTCCGCTTCCATGCACAATGCGGAAGTGGCCTTCTGCTACACGAGCAAGCCCATGCATCTGGTCTCCGGTTCGCCGTTCCAGACGAAAAAGATGATCCAGATGGCCGAGGTCGCCGTGGGCGGCAAGGAAGAACTGCGCAAGCGTCCGCGTACGGCCTTCAACCACACGACCATCAGTCCGCTCCGCATCTCCGAGGAAGCGTGCGAAAACGCCATGATCGTGTCCGAAGCCGGCCTGCCCAACCACATCCTGGTCATGGTGCAGCAGGGGGCCACCTCCCCCATCCACTATGCCGGCAGCGTGGCCGTGCACAACGCCGACTTCCTGGCCTTCAACACCCTGATGCAGTGCGTGAGGAAGGGCAACCCCACCTTCTACGGTTCCTCCGCCTGCGTCATGGACATGAAGAAGGGGCTTTCACTCGTGGGCGCTCCCGAGGTCTTCGTCCTCAACGCCGCGCACGCTCGCATGTCCAAATACTACAATATCCCCAGCTACATCGCTGGTGGCTAGACGGACAGCAAGTGCAATGACATGCAGGCCGGCGCCGAACGCGCGCTCAACCGCCTGATGACCGCTCTGGCAGGTGCCAGTGTTCTTTTCGGTCAGGGCATGCTTGAGACGGGCATTACGTTCGACATCCCGACCCTGCTTGTGGACGACGAAGTCATTGATTATGTGCTGCGCATGCTGGCAGGCTTCAAGGTTGACGCCACGACCCTGTGCACGGACATGATCAAGGAAGTCGGCCCCTTCGGCACTTATCTTGCCGAAATGGATACGCTGGAACATCTGGACGAACTGAGCACCTACCGCCTGATGAACCGCGAGAATTACGATATGTGGGTACGCTCCGGCAAGCCGGACCTGTACGAACAGGCCCGCGAGCGCGCCAGGGAGATCCTTGCCACGCACAAGCAGAAGAACCCCCTCAGTCCCGCCCAGGTCAAGGCCATCCGCGACATCCTCGTGGACGCCGAAGAGGAACTCGGCGTGGCCGACTTCTGGAAGGGCAGGGAAGACAAGCGCTTCATCGACAACGACCTCTACTAGGATCCCCTGCCCCGACCGGGGCGGAGGGTCCCGGCGCGGCGGGGCTGCCCGCCGCGCCGACAGCGGCCTGCACAGATCCGCCGCAGGCTGAACGCTGATGTTTTATTGACATGCGCGGCATTTTCAGTCCTTATCCACGGAGGGCGTTCGCACTGACCGCCCCGCACAGGGACGGAAGACGGCGGCAGCCCGGCGGAGTCGGGACGCCTTGTCTTCCCTGGCATTCTTACCGCGCACGGAACGCGCCCGCGTCCCCTGCGCCATGAAGGAACCGTTCATGAAACTCGGCAGCCTGTACGGAGTCGGCATCGGCCCCGGAGACCCCCGCTACCTGACGCTTCGCGCCGCCGACGTGCTGCGCGGCGTCGACGTCATCTTCACCGTCATCTCGGCCAATGCCGCGGACAGCACCTCCCGGAGCGTGGTGGAATCCCTCTCCCCCCGCGGGGAGATCCGCCAGCTTGTCTTCAGCATGTCCCGGGACGCCGCCGTACGTCAGGCCCGGGTGGAGGAGAACGCCGCCGCCATCCTGGCGGAACTGCGCGCCGGGCGCGACTGCGCCTTCGCTACCCTCGGCGACGCCATGACCTACAGCACCTTCGGCTATGTGCTGCGCATCCTCCGGCAGCAGCACTCCGAGCTCGAGGTGGAGATCGTCCCCGGTATCACCTCCTTTGCCACCTTTGCCGCCAGGGCCCGGACCGTGCTGGTGGAGAACGGCCAGCAATTGCGCATCGTCCCCTCCTTCCGGGCGGACATGGCCGACAGTCTCCAGTTCCCCGCCGGCTCGACCACCGTCCTCCTCAAGACCTACCGCAGCCGTAAGGCCCTGCTCGAACGTCTGGCCCGTGAGGATGACGTGGAAATCCTCTACGGCGAGCATCTCTCCATGCCGGGCGAATGCATCCTGACGGATCTGCCGGCCATCGCGGAACGCCCGGAGACCTACCTTTCCCTCATGTTCGTCAAGAAACGATAAGCCGGGAGCCTGTATGGAGATTCGCTGGAACCTCAGCGGCGCGGAGATCGAACGGGAGAGCTTCCGCCGCATCGAGGCGGAATATCCCCGCCATCGCAACATGCCCGCCGAAGAGTGGCGCGTGGCCCGACGCCTCATCCACACCACCGCCGACCTGCACATAGCCGATACCCTGGTCTTCCGGCACGATGCCGTCCAGGCGGGCCTGCGCGCCCTGCGGGCGCATGCCCCCATTTTCACCGATTCCAGCATGCTGCGCTCCGGCCTTTCGCTGGAACGGCTGCGCCGTCTGCACCCGGACTACGCCGCCGGGGATCTGCACTGCCACATCAGCGATCCCGACGTGGCGGCCCGCGCCCGGGCCGAAGGCTGCGCCCGCGCCCTGTGCAGCGCGGAGAAGGCCCGCCCCCTGCTGCCGGGGGCCATCGTCCTCATCGGCAATGCGCCGCTGGCCCTGGCCCGCATCGCCCGCTACATCCTGGAGGAGGATGTGCGCCCGGCGCTGGTGGTCGGCATGCCGGTGGGCTTCGTCAACGTGGTGGAATCCAAGGAACTGCTGGCCCGCTGCAACGTGCCGCAGATCGTGCTGGAAGGACGACGCGGCGGCAGCGCGCTGGCCGTGGCCACCCTGCACGCCGTCATGGAGAGCGCCTGAGGCCCGGCCTCTTCCCTTTCGTACCGCACGGCTGATTCGTTATGGTGAGCAAAGAACCTGCACGTCTGCGCTGGGGCTATTCCACGGGCGCCTGTGCCGCGGCGGTGGCCGTGGCGGCCTGGCTGCGTCTGCGGGACGGTGAACGACCGGAGAGCGTCCGTCTGCATTTCCTCGACGGCCGGGAACGTCGCCTGCCGCTGCTGCCGCCCCCCGCGCCCTATCAGGCCTGCATCCGCAAGAACGGCGGGGATGATCCCGACTGCACCCACGGGGCCACCGTCTGCGCCCGTCTGCGCGCCGCCACGCCCGACGAATGCCGCCCGGAGGACCACCTCCTGCGGGTGGAGGACGCCGACCTCATCCTGCGCGGCGGCACGGGTATCGGCCTCTGCACCCGGGCCGGGCTGGACGGCGCACCGGGGGACTGGGCCCTCACCAGCGGCCCGCGCCGCATGCTGACGGACAATCTGCGCCGGGCCGGGCTGCATTCCGGCTGCTGGCTGCTGGAGATCAGTATCCCCGAAGGCGTCGAACTGGCACGGCATACGCTCAATCCCCAGCTGGGCGTTGCGGGCGGCCTCTCCCTGCTCGGCGCCACGGGGCTGGTGCGCCCCTACAGTCACGAGGCCTACCTCGCCACCATCCGCATCTGTGTGGAGGGCCATGCCCGCAACGGCGGCCGCTGTATGGTCTTCTGCACCGGCGGCCGCACCCGGGCGGGAGCCGGAAAACGCCTGCCGGACCTGCCGGACGGCGCCTTCGTCTGCATCGGCGACTTCATTGCCGAAAGTCTGGAACTGGCCTGCCACAACCGGATGCGGGAGATCGTGGTGGCCTGCATGGCCGGCAAACTCTGCAAATACGCCGCGGGCTTCCGCAATACCCATGCCGCCAAAAGCACGCAGGACATGGCCCTGCTGCGCGCCGAGGTGCGGCGCTGCCTGCCGCGGGCCACGGCCCTGCACGAGGCGCTGGCGCACAGCGCTTCCGTACGCGAAGCCCTGCTGTCCCTGCCCGACGACGCGCGCCCGGCCCTGCTGCGCCGCCTCGCCCATCGGGCACTGGAACAGTTCGCCCGGCACTGTCCCGCCTCCCCGGCCCTGCGCCTGCTGGTCTTCGACTTTGACGGCGGTTTTCTTTTCGAGGAGGCCCTCCCGGCCGGCTCCGCCCCGTCCCCGGCCCGGACGGACGACCCGGATGCGCTGCCGGACGCCGCCTCTTTGGCGGAAGACCTCCCGGCGGCGGAAGGGCAGGCCGTCCGGCGGGCCGATCCCCCGGAAAGCGTGGACGAAGCGTATTTCCTCCGGCCGGAGAACCAGTGCAACGGCCAGGTGGACGTCATCTCCTGCGGCATCGGCTTCCCCGACGACGAGACCACGCGAGCCCTGCTCACGCGAGCCGATGCGGTCTATGCCTCGCGCGCCCTGCTGGCCGCCTGCCCCCTGCCCCTGGCGGAGACCCACGCCATCGCCGCCCATGCCCGGCAGGACGCCGAAGATATCCTCCGGCGCAGCCGGGGAGGGGCCCGCATGGCGGTACTGACCTCCGGGGACGCCCTGTATCACGGCTTCGGCGGGACCCTGTCCGCGCTGGCCCGGCCCGGCGACAACATCATCTTTCATCCGGGCATAACGGCCTTCCAGGCGCTTTTCCACCGCCTCGGCCACCCCTGGCAGGAGGCCCGCCTCTTCTGCGTCCATGCCGGGGAGGACATCCCGGCCCGGCAGATCGCGCAATGGCCGCTCACCGTCACCTACGCGGGCAGCCGCCATACGGCGGACGCCATCGCCCGCGCCGTGCTGGAGACGCATCCCGAGGCCGCCGGCCGGGCAGCCGTCATGGCCGAACGGCTGGGCAGCCCGGAGGAACGCCTTGTGCGGGCCCCGCTGCGCGACATCGCCGCCCTGACCTGCGGCCCCACCTCGATGCTGGTGCTGCTGGGACATCAGGCGGACGATCCGGCCAACGCCGCCCTGCCGCCCCTGCTGGCCCTGGGCCTGCCGGATGAAGCCTACGCGCACGAGGCCCACCTCATCACCGCGCCGGATGTGCGGGCGGTCATCCTCTCCCGCCTGCGTCTGCCGCACTGGGGCGTGCTCTGGGACATGGGCGCGGGCAGCGGCTCCGTGGGGCTGGAAGCCGCGGCACTCTGTCCCGGCCTGCGCGTGGTGGGCGTGGAACGCAAGGCCGAACGCGTGGCCCTCATGGAGCGCAATGCCCGCCGGCTGGGTCTGGACAACTACTCGGCCCGCACGGGCGAAGCGCTGGCCCTGTCGCGTCTGCCCGCCGGTGCGCCGGACGCCCTGCCCGACCCGGACAGGATATTTCTTGGCGGCGGCGGCCGGGAACTGCCCGACCTGCTGACGGCCTGCATGGAGCGCCTGCGGCCCGGCGGTCTGCTGGCGGCCTCGTCCGTCACCCTGCAAAGCCTTGACGATCTGCTGCGCTGGTCGCCGGAGCGACGCACGGGCATATGCCGTCTGGACGTGGCCGTGGAGGCTCCCCTTGCCCGCGTGCACCGGCATCTCAGCCCACAGCGCACCATCCATATCTTCACCTTCCAGAAAGAGGCTCAGGCATGAAACGCATCGTTACCTTCGTGGGCGCCGGTCCGGGCGCGGAAGACCTCATCACCGTTCGCGGCCGCCGTCTGCTGGAAGAGGCGGACCTCGTGCTCTACGCCGGTTCGCTGGTCGATCCCGCACAACTTGCCTGCTGCAAGCCCTCATGCCGTTGTCTCGACAGCGCGGGCATGGACCTGGCGGCGCAGGTGGACTGCCTGCGCGCGGCCGTCGAGGCGGGACAGAAGGTCGTGCGCCTGCATACCGGCGACCCGGCCATGTACGGCGCCATCAACGAGCAGATACGCGGCCTTGCCGCGCACGGCATCCAAAGCGTCATCGTGCCGGGCGTCAGCAGCGTTTTTGCCGCGGCCGCCGCGCTGGGCTGCGAACTGACCTGCCCGGACGGCAGCCAGAGCGTGGTGCTCACCCGCACGCCGGGCCGCACGCCCATGCCCGCTTCCGAGGACGCCGCGGCCTTTGCCCGCACCGGGGCCACGCTGGCCTTCTTCCTCAGCACGGGCAACATCGCCACGCTGTCCGCCCGCCTCATGGAGGAAGGCGGCCTTGCGCCCGAGACGCCGGCGGCGGTGGTCTACCGCGCCTCCTGGCCGGATGAACGCGTCCTGCGCGGCAGCCTTGCGGACATCGCCGCGCAGGTGGAAGCGGCGGGCATCGGCCGTCAGGCCCTCATCCTCGTGGGCGAGGCCCTGCGCCCGCACGAAAGCGCGTCCCGCCTGTATGACGCGCAATTTTCGCACGGCTACCGCAATCATCTGCCCGCGGAACACTTCGACGGGCCCTGCGCCCTCTACGCCTTTACGGCCAGAGGGCTGGCCCGGGCCCGCGAGGTGGCGGCCGGGCTCGATCTGCCCGCGAGCATCTTCTCCACCCGCCCCCTGAGCGCGGAAGAGGCCGCCGCCGGCATCGTCCATCTGCCGGGCGACGGCTTCGACGCCGCCCTGCGGGCGAACTGGCGACGGTTCGCGGCGCATGTCTTCATCAGCGCCACCGGCATCGCCGTACGCAAGATCGCGCCCCTGCTGGAAGACAAATCCACGGACCCGGCGGTGCTGGCCTGCCCGGAAAGCGGCAGCCACATCATCAGCCTCACCTCCGGCCATCTGGGCGGGGCCAACCGGCTGGCCCGGCGCATCGCCCGCCTCACCGGCGGTCAGGCGGTGGTCAGCACGGCGACGGACGTCAACGGCCTGCCCGCCTTTGACGAAGTGGCGGCCCGTCTCCATGCCCGCGTGCTGACGATCAACGCCATCCGTCCCCTCAATGCGGCCCTGCTGGCCGGCGAAAGCATCACCTTCTGTGGCCCGCACGACATCTACGAGGCCCATTTCGCCGCGACCGGTCAGGTGGTCTTTGCGGCACGCGCCGAGGACATCCGCACCCCGCGCGCCGTGCTCTGGGATGCGGAAGGCACAGCGCCCGCCGGGGTGGAACATCTGGACATCACGAGCCGCGCCCTCGTGCTGGGCCTGGGCTGCCGTCGCGGCATCGCCCCGGAAACGCTGCGGCGCGAGGCGGAAGCCTGCCTTGCCCGGCTGGGGATCGCGCCCCGGCAGATCGCCCGGCTGGCCTCCTGCGACATCAAGGCCGACGAGGAAGCCATCCTCGCCCTGGCGCGGGAATGGGGGATACCGCTGGATCTCCACCCCGCCGACAAACTCGACGAAGTACCCGTGCCCACGCCCTCGGCCAGGGTACGGGATCGTGTGGGGACCGCCTCGGTCAGCGAGGCCGCCTGCCTGCTCTCCGCCGGCAAGGGCGGACATCTCCTCCAGCCCAAGATCGTCGGGGAGGGCATCACCCTGGCGCTGGCCTGCCTGCCTCATCTGGCAGGCCCCTCACGCGCCGGCGGCCGGGTGCTGGTGGTGGGCCTCGGATCCGGCGACGAGGCGCAGATCACCCCGCAGGTCAGCGCGGCCATCGCGGACAGCGACGTGCTGGCCGGATACGGCCCCTATCTGGACTTCATCCGGCAGCGCATCGGCAACCGCGACGTGATCCAGAACGGCATGATGGGCGAGGTCGAACGCTGCCGCCGCACGCTGGAAAGCGCTGCCGCCGGGCATACGGTCTGCATGGTCTGCTCCGGCGATCCCGGCATACTGGCCATGGCGGGCCTGCTGTTCGAGCTGCGCTCCCGCGAGGAGGCCTTCCACGGCATCCCCATAACGGTGCTGCCCGGCATCACGGCCGCCAATATCGCCGCCGCGTCGCTGGGCGCGCCGCTGCAGAACGGCTTTTCGCTGGTCAGCCTCTCGGATCTGCTGGTGCCCGCCGACGAGGTGCGCCGCAACCTGCGGGCCGTGGCCGCCTCGGCCCTGCCGGTGACGCTGTACAATCCCGCCGGCCGCAAGCGCCGCCATCTGCTGGAAGAGGCGCTGCGCATCTTCCGCGAGGAGCGCGGGGAGGAGCTGCTCTGCGCCTGGGTGAAGAACGCCGGCCGCCCGCGGGAAGAACGCTGGGTCGGCAGGCTGGCCGACTTCCCCGCGGACGATGTGGATATGTCCACCCTCGTACTCATGGGCAGCGCCCGCACCCGCTACGAGGACGGCGTGCTCTACGAGGCCCGCGGCTATGTGGAAAAATATCTGGACGGCAAAGCCTGATGTCGCGGCGGGCATGGCGGGAAGCGTGTTTTTTTAGGGGGGAGGGGAACCCCCTCGCTCTGCTGTCGATGCCCGTAAGGCTCCTGCGTCGTCTAACGGGCACGGCCCTCCGGGCCGCCTTTCGGTCGCCGCCGGCGAGGGAGAGAGGGGTTCCCCCCCCACCCTTCCTCCAGCGCGCTTTTACCGGGGAAACGGCTGACACTCGGTAAAATACAGGTGATCAGTATATTCTCTCTATTGAGCGTCAGTAAAAATGCGATGACAATCCAAGAGGAAAAGGTGGCCGCATGACGACATTCCACGCCTTTTGCCTTGCCGCGCCCCGTTCCGGCGAAGGCAAGACCACGCTCAGCACGGCGCTCATGCGTGCGCTGACGCTGCGTGGTCTGCGCGTGCAAGGGTTCAAATGCGGCCCGGACTACATCGATCCCACCTTTCACGCGCTGGCCACGGGCCGTCCGGCCGGCAATGTGGACACCTGGATGATGGGCCGCTCCGGCGTGCGTCTGCTCTGGGACATGCAGGCGCATGATGCGGATGTGGCCATTTGCGAAGGCGTCATGGGCCTGCTGGACGGGCGCGGCCCCGACAGCCTTGAAGGCAGCACGCTGGACTGTGCCCGCACGCTGGGCATCCCGCTGGTGCTGGTCTGCAACGTGCGGGGCATGGCCGCCTCCCTTGCGGCGCTGGTGGCGGGCTTTCGGGATCATGCGGCCCGCTGGGGCGTCCGCATGGCCGGGGTCATCGCCAATGGCGCGGGCAGCACCCGTCATGCCGATCTGCTGCGCCGGGCGCTGGAGCGGGAACAGCTGCCGCCCCTGCTCGGGGCCCTGCCGCGCGACAATCGCTGGACCCTGCCCGAACGTCAGCTCGGCCTGCTGCCCGCCGAAGAGGCGGGCTGCTCAACAGGCTGGCTGGATGCGCTGGCCGAGGCCGTGGAGGCACACGTCGATCTGGACGGCCTGCTGGCCCGGACGTGCTGTCCGCGTCCTGTCGCGCCCGCTCCCCCGCCCGCCGCGCCGTCCGCCGCCTGTCCGCCGCGCCGCATGGCCGTGGCCAAGGATCAGGCCTTCTGTTTCTACTATGCCGCCAATGAGCGCACCCTCAGGGAACGCGGCTGGGAGCTGATCCCCTTTTCCCCGCTCACGGACACGGCCCTGCCGCCGGATGCGGAGGCCCTCTATCTGGGTGGCGGCTATCCTGAAGTCTTTGCCGAACGGCTTGCGGTCAACACGGCCATGCGCGAGGCCATCCGGGACTTTGCCGCGCGCGGCGGCGAGATCTATGCCGAATGCGGCGGCTACATGTATCTGTGCTCCGAGCTGATCACCACTGATGCCGGGAACGAGGAACGCCGCTGGCCCATGTGCGGCGTGCTGGACGCCACGGCCCGCATGGGCGGACGCCTGCGCTCCCTCGGCTACCGCGAAGTCTCCCTGCTCACGGACGCGCCCTTCGGTCTGCCGGGCCATACCCTGCGCGGCCATGAGTTCCACTGGTCGGACATCGAGCTGCACCACCCCTATGCGCCGCTCTACACGGTGCGGGACAGCCGGGGGGAACGCACGGCGGGCGTGGCGCACGGCGCGGTGCGGGCAGGCTATGTGCACCTATTCTGGGGCCTTGCCCAGACGTACGCGGACGGCGCGGACGACACACCCGCCGTCCCAGACGGCGGCCCATCGCCCGAACCGGAAAACGCCCCGGCAACGGACACGATGTCCGGCGGACAGGTCATCCTTCTCAACGGACCTTCCAGCGCGGGCAAGACCACGCTGGCCCGCGCCCTTCAGACGGCCCTCCTGCGCGATCACGGCCGCCACTCGCTTTTGCTTGCCGTGGATGACTTCCTCCGGGCGGCGTCCGGCGGTCAGGAATCCGTGCTGGCGGCGCTGGCGGCAACGGGCCTGCCGCTCATCCAAAGTTTCCATGCGGCCGTGGCCGCGGCGGCACAGGCCGGGGGCTGGGTCATCGTGGACCATGTGGTGGGCGAGCGCGCGCACTGGGTGGAGGATCTTTTCCGCCGCCTTGACGGCGTGGAGGTGCTCTGCGTGCAGGTGGGATGCGACACCGGCGAACTGCGGCAGCGGGAATGCCGCCGCACGGACCGCACGCCGGACTGGCCCCATGCCGCCCGGCAGGCCCGGCATATCCATGCCCCCCTGACGGCGCAGGTCCGGCTGGACACCACCCGTGCCCGCCCCGAGGACAGCGCCGCCTGTATCCTGTCCCTCCTTTTTCCTGACGGGGCATGCGCCCCCGCCCCCAAACAGTTCCGAGGTCACCCATGAAGGCAGACGCCCACGGCGGCAACCGCCAGGCCATGAGCAGGACAGCGGGCAGGGATGCCGCTTCCCTGCTGGATTTCAGCGTCAATGTCCGTCCCGAGGGCATGCCCGATTTCCTGCGGGCGGCCCTGCTGCGCAACGAGGCGGCCCTGGGCGCCTATCCGTCCCCTCAGGCGGAAGAGGCCCGCGAGGCCGCCGCCCGCCGTTACGGCCTGCCCGCCTCTTGCTTCGTCTTCGGCAACGGCAGCAACGAGCTCATCCATGCGCTGGCCCGCGCCCTTGCCCGGCGCGGCATGACGACAGCCTGCGTGGTGGAGCCGGCCTTCAGCGAATACGCGCTGGCCTGTGAACGGGCCGGCATGGGCATCCTGCGCCTGCGGGATCAGGAAGCCATCCCCCTGCCGGAAGGCGCCGCCGTGCCGCCGCTCATGGAGGGGCTTGAGGCCGTGCCGCAGGGCAGCCCCCTCTTTCTGGCCAATCCCGGCAATCCTTCCGGCCTGTTCCGCTCGCCGGCGACGCTGCGCCGCCTCATGGCCCGACGGCCCGATCTGCTCTGGGTGCTGGACGAGGCCTTCGTGGAGTACGCCGGTCCCGAACGGGAAGTCTCCCTGCTGGGCGATCTGCCGGAACAGGCCGTGGTGCTGCGCTCCCTGACCAAGTTCCACGCCCTGCCCGGCCTGCGGCTGGGCTTCCTGGCCGCTCCCGCGCCGCTGGCCGCCGCCATACAGGCGGAACTGCCGGTCTGGAACGTCAACGGCCTTGCGCTGGCCGCCGCCGTGGCCGTGCTGGAGGATACCTCCGACTTTGCCGAAAGCACCCGCACGACCAATGCCCGGCGCCGTGCCCATCTGGCGGCGGCGCTGGCCGCCCTGCCCGGCGTGGAGGTCTTTCCCTCGGCGGCCAACTATGTTCTCTTTCGTTGCGCGCAGGCCCCGGCGGACCTCAACGACCGTCTCCTGCGCCGCTACGGCATGGCCGTACGGGACTGCGCCAATTACGACGGCATGGCGAACGGCGGCTGGTTCCGCGCGGCGGTGCGCTTCCCCCACGAGCATGAACGGCTTGCCGCCGCGCTGGCGGACATCCTGAGCGAGGCGCGGGACCGCCCCGTGCCCCCGCGTCCGGCCGCCCGGCCCCGCGTGCCGGCCCTCATGCTCCAGGGCACATCCTCCCATGCGGGCAAGAGCGTCCTTGCCGCGGCCTTCTGCCGCATCTTCCGGCAGGACGGCTACGATGTCGCCCCCTTCAAGGCGCAAAACATGTCCCTCAATTCCGGCGTCACCGCCGCCGGGGACGAGATGGGGCGGGCCCAGATCCTTCAGGCCCAGGCCGCCCGGCTGGACCCGGAAGCCCGCATGAATCCCATCCTGCTCAAGCCCCATTCCGATACCGGTTCCCAGGTGGTACTGCTGGGGCAGCCCGTGGGACATTTCGGCGTGCGCGACTACTACCGCCGCAAGGACGATCTCTGGCGGCAGGTGGCTGCCGCCTACGACAGTCTGGCCGCGGAGCACGAGGTGATGGTACTGGAAGGCGCGGGCAGCCCCGGCGAGATCAACCTCAAGCGGCATGATCTGGTCAACATGCGCATGGCCCGCCATGCGGAGGCCTCGGTGCTGCTGGTGGGGGATATCGACCGCGGCGGCGTCTATGCCTCCTTCCTCGGTACCTGGCTGACCTTCACTCCTGACGAACGCCGCCTGCTGCACGGCTATCTCGTCAACCGCTTCAGGGGAGATGCGAGCCTGCTGGCTCCGGCACATGACTATCTGCGGGCCCATACGGGCGTGCCGGTACTGGGCGTAGTTCCCTATATCCGCGATCTCAACCTCCCCGAAGAGGACATGGCCGGCTTTTCCTGGAGCGACGCCGCCCCCGCCGGGCCGGTCCCGCCGGGGGTGCTGGACATCGCGGTGATCATGCTGCCGCATGTTTCCAACTTCACCGATTTCGCGCCGCTGGATCTGGAGCCGGACGTGCGCCTGCGGCCTGTGCGCCGTGTCGAGGAATGGGGCGACCCGCATGTGGTCATGCTGCCCGGTTCCAAGAGCGTGGTGCCGGATCTGGCCGAGCTGCGCCACAACGGACTGGCCGAGCGCATCGAGGCCCATGCCGCGCAGGGGAAATGGCTGTTCGGCATCTGCGGCGGCCTGCAGATCATGGGGCGCAGCATCCTTGACCCCGCCGGGGTGGAATCCGCCACGCCGGAAGTGCCCGGCCTGGGCATCATGGAGCTGCATTCCACCTTTGCGTCCGGCAAGACCCTCATCCGTGTGGAGCGGGCCGAAAGTCCGCTGGGCGTGCCTACCGGCGGCTATGAGATCCACCACGGCCTCACCCGTCACGGCCCGTCCGCCCGTCCGCTCTTCCGCCGCTGCGGGCAGGACGGCCGCCCCGCGGCGGAAGACGTCTGCGGCTATGTCAGCGGGCGCAACTGGGCTACCTATCTGCACGGCGTATTTGATGACGATGCCTTCCGCCGCGCCTGGCTCGACCATGTGCGGGCGGATGTGGGCCTTGCGCCGCAGGGCCGACAGCTTGCGTCCTATGATCTGGAAAAGGCGCTGGACCGTCTGGCGGACATGGTGCGCGAACATGTCGATCTGTCCGCCATCTGCCGGAGTATGGGCTTGTGATGGAGACGGCCACCCTGCTTTTCCTGCCCGCCGCCCTGCTGCTGGACGGCCTGCTGGGCGAGCCCCCCGCCGCCTGGCATCCTGTCTGCGGCATGGGGCGTCTGGCCCTGTGGACGGAGGGCCTGCTCCGGCGCGGGCCCAACGGGCCGGTCATGTTCCTGCGCGGCCTGCTGGCCTGCCTGCTGGTGGTGCTGCCCTGTCTGCTGGCGGCGTTCCTTCTCGTCCTGCTTGCCGCACGGGCGGGCATGGGCCTGGACTGCCTCGCCGCCGTGCTGCTGGTCTCCGTCTGCCTTGCGCCGCGCAGTCTGGCCGAACATGCCCTGCGGGTGGCCGCCCCCCTGCGACGCGGGGACGTGCCCGCCGCCCGGCGTGCCGTCTCCCTGCTGGTGGGCCGCCGCACCGAGGCGCTGGACGCCCACGGCGTGGCCCGCGCCTGTGTGGAGAGCGTGGCTGAGAACATGACCGACGGCGTGCTGGCCACGCTCTTCTGGGCCGCCTGCGGCCTGCTGCTCTTCGGCCTGCCGGGGGCCGCCGCCTGCGCGGCGCTGCACCGGGCCGCCAACGTGCTGGACGCCATGTGGGGCAAGCGCAACGACACCTACCGTGATTTCGGCACGGCCGCCGCGCGTCTTGATGACCTGCTCAATGCCGTTCCCGCCCGCCTGTCCCTGCCCTGCACGGCGCTGGCGGCCCTGTTCGTGCCCGGCGTACGAGCCGGACAGGCCCTTGTGATCGGCTGGCGTGACCGCTACGCGCACGAAAGCCCCAACTCCGCCTGGAGCGAAGCCGCCTTTGCCGGGGCGCTGCGGCTGCGGCTGGGCGGCCCCGCGATCTACGGCGACCTGATCGTGGAACATCCGTGGCTCGGCATCGGCACGCCGCAGGCCACGGAACGTCATATCCTGCTGGCCGTCCGCCTCATGCGGGCGACGGTCGCGCTCTCCGCTGTTGTCCTCAGCCTCGTGTCATGGGGAGTCCTGCGCGGCTGAGTCGCGCTTCTTCCTCCAACCTGCCCTTGCGGCAGCCTTTGCAGGAGACGATCATGCGGCATCTGACCATTCCTCCCTTTTCCCGACAGGCGGCCGACGCCGTCCGGCAGCGGCTGGACAGTCTGGCCAAGGTTCCGGGCAGTCTCGGCGAGCTGGAAGAGCTGGCCATCCGGCTCGGCGGCATCACGGATGACGCGCGCCCGTCCTTTGCCCGCAAGGCGGTGGTACTCTTTGCCGGGGATCACGGCATCACCGCCAAAGGGGTCAGCGCCACGGGCCCGGAAGTGACCGCCATCCAGGTACGCAACTTCCTTGCCGGGGGCGGCACCATCAATGCCTTCTGCCGCAACGCCGGGGCGCGGCTGGTGGTCGTGGACGTGGGCGTGGCCGATGCGCTGGAAGGGGCGGAAGGCCTGGTGCGCCGTAAGGTCATGCCCGGCTGCCGCGACTTCAGCGAAGGCCCGGCCATGACGCGGGAGGAGGCCCTGGCCTGCCTTCAGGCGGGCATCGACCTGGCGCCCGAGGACGCGGCGCGGGGCACGCA
>NZ_CALUYG010000038.1 GCF_944324935.1 uncultured Desulfovibrio sp.
TTTGTTCACAAAACAACTGTCATGGGGCTTTCTTTTTTTGGCAAGCCCTCTGTTAACTTTCAATTTACAATCTGCCCCTCCCCCGCGCCCCCTCCCCTCGAAAATCCTGCCGGGGTCCCCCACCGTCCGGGTGACGCCGCGGCCCCGGCTGCGTTCCCCAGTCCCCCGGCTGCACGCTGGAAAAGCACGACGGTGGCGCATGGCTGCCCCGCGTCATGCCTCATCCCCTCTCCACGCCGAAGCAAAAGACGGGCAACGTCGCTGAGCATTTTTAGTTTGAAACGCAACACGTTTCAAACTTAAAATGCTCAAGGGAAGAGGGACACGGAGGACGCCCGATGATGACGCGGAAATATCTTTGCTACCTGACGACGGCTACCGTCGTGAGTTTCCTGCCCCTGCCGCTGATCCTGGGCGGCCTCTTTCTGCTGAGGGAAGTCCTCCCTTCCGCCTTTCGCAAGCCGGTGACCATCTTCCTCTTCCTGGTCATACCGTCAGCCTGCGGCTGGTTGCTGGCGGCGCGAGCGCATTTCCCGCCCACCTTCGCCGCCAAATTCCTGCCCCTGCTGCTGCCGCCGCTGCTGGCGCTCGGCACGGCGCTTTGCTGTCTGCTGTTTTTCCCCATCGACATCCCGCTTGCCATGTATGCGCTGGGGGGAGCGATCTTCCTGCCGCTGTATGCCCTGTTCCTTCTGGCCTTCTGCCTCAGGAACCGCACACGCGAACCCGCGCGGGAACGCCGCAAGGGGATGCTGCGCCTCTTCCTGCCGCTTGCCGTCCTGTGCGTGGCCACCGGCCTCACCTGGCAGAGCGTTCGGGACAGGACCCTTTCCGGCGACGATGCCGTCCCCCTGCTGGACTGGGAATTCGCGGGAAAGTACTACCCTGGCTATGCGGACAACGCCCTGACGCTGCCTGCCACGCCGCCCTCCCTGCGCCTTGTCGGGGACCTGCCCCGGCTGGACGGCACGCTGGCCGCCCTGCCCCTGTATGCCGCCGCCTTCCAGGCCCTGACCTGCCTTGACGAGGACGGCCGTCCCCTTAGCGATGAGGCTCGCTTTGAAGCGGAGATAGCGGTCGGCTGGCAGCGAGGCGATATGAGGGGGCTGGAAGAGCTGGCCGACGGGGATACGGACATTTTTTTCGGTCCGCCGCCGTCACAGCGGCAGCTTGACGAACTGCGCGCACGGGGACTGACGCCCGACGTGCGGCCGCTGGCCCACGAGGCCCTCATCTTTTTCGTCCAGAAGGACAATCCCGTCAGCAGCCTGAGCAGCGAGCAGCTCCGGCGCATCTACACCGGGGAGATCACCAACTGGCAGGAAGTCGGCGGCCGGGACGAGCGCATCCTCCCCTTCCAGCATGAAAAAAGCAATGAGAATCAGGACATGCTGGCGCGTTTCATCCTGCGCGGGGAAACGCCTCTGCCCGCCCTGCGGGAAGAACTCAGGAGCTGCGACTTTTTGTCCGTCAACGTCGTGTCCCGCTACTACAAGCGGAACAACGCGCTGGGCTTCGGCCTGCGCTGGTATCTGGACAAGTGGTTCCCGGACGGCGATGTCCGCCCGCTGGCCGTGGACGGCGTGCCGCCCACGGACGCGACCGTACGCGACGGCAGCTATCCGCTCTGCCTGCCGCTCTGCATGATCTCCTGCCGGCCGCTCGACGACGACAGCCGCGCCTTCCGGGACTGGCTGCTCGGCCCCGAAGGCCGCGACCTCATCCGCCGGGCGGGCTATCTGCCGTGGGGGGACGCAAAGGACGGCGGTAATGACAGCGACCCGGCGACCCACGGGAGCCGCCGGGACCACGAGGACGAGAGGGACGAACGATGACGGGAAAGAACCCCTTCTTCTATATATGCATGAGCATCGGCTGTGCTGTTCTGGCACTGTTCGCGGGATTCGTCATCGCCTTCGCGAAGGACCTGGTGCACTATGACCTCTTCGCACCGCACGTCCTGGCGTCCATCTGTCCTTTCTTTTTCGTGCCGGTATATGCCGGTCGCCTGCTCAGAGACAAGGCCCCCCTCGATCTCCCGACAAGGATCCTTCCCCCGCTGGCGCCGCTGCTGATACCCCTGCTTCAGCTTATGGCGCTTCCTTTCATGGCGATCTCTCTCTTCACGGATCTGGGCGGGATCAAAGCGGAAGAGCTGCTGCTCTCTGTGCCGTATGGGCTGTTTCTGCTTGGCCTTTTCACCGGCCCCGCGGCGCAACAGCCGGAAAAGGCGGGAGGGATCCACGTCCGCTATCTGGTCATGGCGGTTACCGCGACCCTCCTGCTGGCCCTGTGCCTGGGTTGCATGACAGCGCCGCTGCTCCTTTTCCTCGGTCAGGAAGTGTATGGCTCGTCCGACGGCATGGCGTGCCTGCGCTCCTCCTCGTCGCTCTCCCTCCTGGGCCTTGCCGTCGCGCTGGACTACGGTCGCTGGCTGGCTTCCGGAGCCTCTTTTCGCGCCACCTTCGCCTCACGTTATCTCCCCCTCCTGCTGCCGCCGCTGCTGTTTCTTTCCCTCAGTCTTTATTTTATGCACACCAACCTCTCCGTGCCCTTACTTCTGTACCAGTCCACGGGGACAGCCTTCCTGCTGATCTACAGCCTGTTTCTTTTCGGCTTCGGCTGTGAGGTCAGCACAGGGGGACAGGAGCCGGCGCGGGGACGCCGCGTGGGCGTGGCCTGCCTGCTGCTCATACTTGCTCCGTTCTGTACGGCCTATGCGGTCAAATTCGTTTCTCTGGCAAGCATGAACTACAGCAGCGTGCATGATGCCGCCCCCTCGCTGGACTGGGAGTTCGCCCAAAGGTATTTCCCCCGTGAGGAGGACAACGCCCTGGCACTGCCCGCCGCGCCGCCCTCCCTGCGTCTTGGCGCAAGCCCATACCGGCTGGACGGCACGCTGGCCGCCCTGCCGCTGTATGCCGCCGCCCTGCAGGCCCTGACCTGCCTTGACGAGGACGGCCGCCTCCTCTCCGCGAGGGAACGGAAGGCGCGGCTGGTGCGGGAACGTGTGGACTACAGCCCACGCTACGATGTCCAGCGCCTGGCCGACGGGGAGATCGACATCCTTTTCGGGCCGCTGTTGCCGGAGCGGCAACTTGACGAGCTGCGCGCCCGGGGTCTGACGCCCGACGTGCGGCCGCTGGCCCGCGAGGCCCTCGTCTTTTTTGTCCACAAGGACAATCCCGTTACCGGTCTGACCAGCGAACAGCTCCGGCGCATCTACACCGGGGAGATCACCAACTGGCAGGACGTGGGCGGTCGGGACGAACGTATTTTCCCCTTCCAGCATGAAGAAGGGGACGAGAACCAACGCCTGCTGGAACGGCTCGTCCTGCGCGGGGAGGCGGCCGCTCCGCCCCTGCGGGAAGACTATTTGCCGTTTTCGTCCAGCGTTCTGCCCTCCACACGCGTGGCCCGCTACCGCAAGCGGGCGGGCGCGCTGGGCTTCGGCCTGCGCTGGTATCTGGACAAGTGGTTCCCGGACGGCGATGTCCGCCCGCTGGCCGTGGACGGCGTGCCGCCCACGGACGCGAGCCTGCGCGACGGCAGCTATCCTCTCACCCTCCCCCTTTGTATGATCTCCTGCCGGCCGCTCAGCGCCGGGGGCCGCGCCTTCCGGGACTGGCTGCCCGGCCCCGAAGGCCGCGACCTCATCCGCCGGGCGGGCTATCTGCCGTGGGAGGACGAAAGCGACGGCGACACAGAAAACCACGATAACAAGGAGAATGCACGATGACGCGGGAATATCTGCGCTATGCGCTCATGGCCGCAGCCCTGGGCTTCTGCGTCCTCATCATGAGCGCGGGCGGCATGGTTATCCTCCCCATCCTTTTTATCTCCCCTTTCACCTTTCTCCCCGACGACTTTTTTTTCGTCTTGCTGGCGCTCTGCTGCGGCTACATAGGCGGCCCCTGCTGCCTTCTCCTCGCCGTCTCGAAGCTGGGCTCCTGGCTGGCCGCCAAAGCGCCCCTGTCGTGCTCCGCATCCGCCGGACTGCTCCCCCTGCTGCCGGCCATCGCCATCCTTGCCTTCCTGCCTGCCGGGCTGGGCATGTACCCGGCCCCCTATATGCTCCTCTTTAATGAGCTGGATATGCTGCAATATCTGCGTATCACCGCCGGTCTGCTGTACGCGCTGTTCCTGCTTGCCTTCTGTCTCAGCCACCGCGCACGAAAAAGGACGGAAAAACACGGTGAGGAAGAGCGGCCCACCGCCGCGAGCGGCACAGGGACGATGGCGCAAGCCTATCGCCGCTATCTGGTCGCAGCCGCTGCCGTGAGCGTTATCTTCCTGCCGATCTGCGCCTTGTTGAGCGCGTTCTTTATGAAAGGCGATCTGGATAATCTCGACACGCTTCTGTGGAGCAGCTTCCTTGGGGCAGTCATCAGTTTCTGCTCCGGCATACCGGCGGTATGCGGCTACTGGCTGGCTGCTCGCGCACAGGCCGTATCCGCTTTCTCCCCCGGCTTCATGCCGCTCCTGCTGCCGTCGCTGCTCTTCTTTTGCCTCTCGCTTCCAGGCGCACTTTTTTTCTCCAGCATTTTAATGAGCTATCCCGAAGGGGTGATACTGGCTTTTCTGCTTACCTACGGCATGTTTCTCCTGGTTTTTCGTGCCAACAGTCGCGGGGGTAAACGAAAAAAGGACATTAGAGCGTTTTGCCTTTGAAAAAGGCGAAACGCGAGGCGGCAGAACAGCGCCACCCGGCCGAAAGTGAGCGGAAAAACGCGTTTTGTCCGCGAAACGACAGGCCGTGTGGTTTGAAACGCAAAGCGTTTCAAGCGTAAAATGCTCTAAAAGCCACGACCTCATCCGCCGGGTGGGCTATCTGCCGTGGGAGGACGCAAAGGGCGGCGAAAAATTTTTTCGCCTGAGCCTTAACAAGTCCGCCGGCGGCCTTATCATACAGAAACCGGGTGCGGCACGGCGCACCGTCGTGTTTTCGCCCAGGGGGAGCTTCAGCCGTATGCAGTCGCGGGATGCCATTCGCGCCATCAAGGAACGGCTCAACATCGTGGATGTGGTGCGCCGTTATGTGGAGCTCAAGCGCAACGGCCCGCGCTGGGTCGCGCCCTGTCCCTTCCATCAGGAGACCAAGCCGTCCTTCTCCGTCAATGAGGAGCAGGGGCTGTTCTATTGTTTCGGCTGTCAGGCCTCGGGCGACCTTTTCGATTTTTACGGCCGCATCAACGGCCTCGACTTCCGCGAGACGCTGGAACAGCTCGCCGCCGAAGCCGGCGTGACGCTGGATCGCGGCCCGGCGGACGCCGGACGCCGGCAGCGCGACCGGCAGGAACGCTCCGCCCGTCAGCAGATGCTGCGCATGTCCGAGATGGCGGCGGCTCACTTCGCCGCGGCTCTCAAGGGCAGGGATGGCGAAGAATGCCGCGCCTATGTGGAACGGCGCGGCCTGTCGCCGGACATCGTGGAGCGCTTCGGACTGGGCTGGGCCCGGCGGGACTGGCAGTCCCTGGCCGGGGCCCTGCAGCGCGGCGGCTTCCCGGAAAAGCTCGCCGTGGAATGCGGCCTGCTGGGACAGTCGGACAGAGGGCGGGCTTATGACCGCTTTCGCGGGCGGCTCATGTTCCCCATCAAGAATCTGTCCAATCAGATCATCGCCTTCGGCGGCCGCATCATCGCCGACGAGGATGAGGCCAAGTACATCAACAGCGCGGATACCCCCATCTATAAAAAGGGGGACCACCTCTACGGTCTGGCGCAGGCCCGCAAGGGCATCACCACTAAAGGAAAGGCGCTTCTGACCGAAGGATATATGGACGTCCTCACGCTGCACCAGTTCGGTTACGACAATGCCGTGGGCGTACTGGGCACGGCGCTCACGCCCGAGCAGATCAAGCGCCTTTCCGGCTTCACCTCCCGGCTGGTGCTGTTGTTTGACGGCGACCGGGCCGGGCGCAAGGCCGCTCTGCGCTCCTGCGAGATGCTGTTGACGCGGGGCCTGGCCTGCACGGTGGTGCTCATGCCCGACGGCGAGGACATCGACAGCCTGCTGCGCACGCAAGGGCCGGAGACCTTCGAGGCCCTGCTGGACAAGGCCCCGGACGGCCTGCGCTTTTGCGTGGAGGTGCTGCGCACGCTGGCTCCGCGCGAGACCGTGGAATGGGCGCGCCACTTCCTTGCGCAAGTGGAAGTGCCGGAGCTGCTCAGCCAGTACGCCTCACGTCTGGCCACGCATCTGCAACTTTCGGAAGAGCTGCTGCGCGAGGGCCTTGCCCTGCGCCGCCCGGCCGGACAGCCGCCCGCCGCCCGCCCGACGGAGCGCCGGCGGCAGAACATGCGTGATGTGCAGATCATGCTTTTTGCCGTGCGCTATCCGCAGCGCCTGAACGACTTGCGCAATATCGGCGCGGACCTGGCCCTGCAGTCGGCATCGGCCCGTGAGTTTTGGGATACCATTGAGCAGTGGGGGCCGGAGGAGGCCCCCTATCACCTGAGCGAACGACAGAGGAAATTCTGGTTCGACCAGCGCGAAGGCCCGCACGCCGCCCCGCTGGATTCGGGCGACCATGAATTCCAGTGCCTGAAAGATCACTTGGACGCCTATTACGCTTCTGCGCAAAAGTCTTCTGTTTCCGCAGCCTTACAAAAAAATGCCGGTACAGGTGACTTTGCGGCGGATTTGGAGTATCTTCGCGCGTTGCAGGAAACTAGGGAGAAGCGGAATGAATAATCTTAAGGAAATCCAGCAGATACAATCCCTCATTGCCAAGGGCAAAGACTCGGGCTTTCTGACCTTCGACGAGGTCACCAAGGCCCTGCCCGTGGAAATGAATACCC
This sequence comes from uncultured Desulfovibrio sp., assembly GCF_944324935.1. Classification (GTDB taxonomy): domain Bacteria; phylum Desulfobacterota; class Desulfovibrionia; order Desulfovibrionales; family Desulfovibrionaceae; genus Desulfovibrio. The sequence goes on from NZ_CALUYG010000038.1 coordinate 6,802, forward strand.
GCTTCGAGGAGATCATCGGCATCTTTGAAGAGCTGGAGATCGTCATCGTGGATTCGGAGAAGGAAGGCAAGAAGATCGCCGCCACGCCGACCGAAGTGGATGACGATGAAGTGGGCAACCTCGATCTTGTGGAAGACGAGGAATCCGCGGACTATTCCTCCCGCAGCACCGACCCCGTGCGCATGTATCTGCGCGAGATGGGCGCCGTGCCCCTGCTTGACCGCGACGGCGAAGTGGTCATCGCCAAGAAGATCGAGCTGGGCGAACAGGATGTGCTCTACGCCCTGGTGGAAGTGCCGGTGGCCGTGGAAGAGCTCATCAACGTGGGCGAGGACCTGCGCCAGAACCGCATCAAGCTCAAGGACGTGGTGAAGACCATCGAGGAGGACGACCCCAGCGAGGATGAGATGAACCAGCGCACGCGCGTCATCCTCCTGCTGGACGAGATCAAGGCCGTCTACAGGAAAAAACGCAAGATCTACAAGAAGCTGGACGACTGCAACACCCTTGAGCGCCGCGTGACCGCCACCCAGAAGGAAATCATCAGCTACAAGGAAGAGATCGTCACCCGTCTGCGGGACATCAAGCTGGAAAAGACCCTCATCGACCGCATCATCGAAACGGTGGAGGACTACGTCCGCCAGATGCACAATTGCCAGCGCGACCTTTCCGCCTACATCCTTTCCACCGGCCGCACCCAGCAGGAGATCCAGGCCATGTTCGACGGGCTGGAAAAGCGCGAGATCAATCCCAACGACGCCGCGCGCGACCTCGGCCTTACCGTGGACGAACTCTTTTCCTTCAAGGAAATGATCCTCGGCAAGATCGAGATCCTCAAGCGCCTGCAGGAAAAATGCTGCCATAACGTGACCGATCTGGAAGAGGTGCTCTGGCGCATCAAACGCGGCAACACGGCCGCCATGCGCGCCAAGCAGGAACTCATTCGCTCCAACCTGCGCCTGGTGGTGTCCATCGCCAAGAAATACACCAATCGGGGCCTGCAATTCCTCGACCTCATCCAGGAAGGCAACATCGGTCTTATGAAGGCCGTGGACAAGTTCGAATACCAGCGCGGCTACAAGTTCTCCACCTACGCCACCTGGTGGATACGGCAGGCCATCACCCGCGCCATCGCCGATCAGGCCCGCACCATCCGCATCCCGGTACACATGATCGAGACCATCAACAAGCTTATCCGCACCTCCCGCTACCTCGTGCAGGAGCTTGGTCGCGACCCCACGCCGGAAGAGATTGCCGAGCGCATGGAATATCCCGTGGAAAAGGTCAAGAAGGTACTCAAGATCGCCAAGGAACCCATTTCGCTGGAAACGCCCATCGGCGACGAGGAGGATTCCAGCCTCGGCGATTTCATCGAAGACAAGAAAGCCGTGGCCCCGGCCGAAGAGGTCATCAATACCAAGCTCAGCGAGCAGCTCGCCGCCGTGCTGGCCGATCTCACCCCCCGCGAGGAACAGGTGCTGCGCAAGCGCTTCGGCATCGCCGAAAAGAGCGACCACACCCTTGAGGAAGTGGGCCGCCTCTTCAACGTGACCCGCGAACGCATCCGGCAGATCGAAGCCAAGGCCCTGCGCAAGCTGCGCCACCCCGTGCGCAGCCAGACTCTGCGCACCTACTACGACAACTGATACACCTTCGGTGCGTGTCCGTCCCGGCGGGCGACAGCTCGTGACGCCGCGTGACGGATACGCGCCGTCTGCAGAATGTACCCGGCTGTTGACGGCTGCCGCCGGGGCATTTCTCCCGGAAGCTGCCGCAGGTCCGAGGTCCGGCGGGCGGGTTTCCGGTATGCCGCCGTACCGGAACCGCGTTTTTCAACCTTCAGAGGCTGTCATGTCCATTTCCTCCCTCCTGCCCGGACGCCTGATGCGTCATCTGCTGTTGCTTCCGCTTGCCGCGCTGCTGTGCGCCGTCCCCGTCATGGCGCAGGAGCAGGCCCCGCCGCCCGATACGGCGCTCGTTGCCGCCGCACAGGACGGCGTCGAGACCGGAGCCGAGGCCCCGGCCGTCCCCGCCGTGCAACGCCCAGCCCTGCCGCCCCTTGCCGCCGCGCCGGAAGCCGCCGTGGCCGTCTGCCTGGACGGCGACACCCTCAAGCTCACCAGCCGCCGCACTGTCCGGCTGGCCGGTATCGACACCCCGGAAATGGGCGGACGCGACAAAAAGCCACAATATTATGCCCGTGAAGCTCGCGAGCTGCTCAACGAGCTTTCGCGCGGGCAGGACGTCACCCTTTTTCAGCCCTCCGACAAACAGCAGGACAAGTACGGCCGGCTCATCGCCGACGTCTGTCTGGCTGACGGACGCTCCCTCAACGCCCTCATGGTGGAAGCGGGGGCCGCCTTCTTCTATCCCCATGCCGATCTGGATCCGGCCTATCAGGACTGGCTCAAGTCCCTTCAGGCCGCGGCGATCCATGAACGGCGCGGCATGTGGGCCTGGATCCTCACCCAGCCCCTTGCCCTCAAGAGCTACACGGGCAACGAGGAGAGCCGGCGCTTCTTCCCTGCCGCCTCGCCTGACGCGCAGCGCATCAAGCCGCGCAACCGCGTACATTTCGGCACGCTCATGGACGCCTTTCTGGCCGGATATGCGCCGGCCCGACACGTCAATCCCTGGCCGGATGCCGAGGAAAAATGATGGACGCGAGCTCCGCGCAACAGCCCCTTGCCCGCGAAACGGCTCTGGTGATCTTTTCCGGCGGGCAGGATTCCGCCACCTGTCTGGCCTGGAGCCTTGCGCGCTTTGGCCGGGTGCTGACCCTCGGTTTCGATTACGGCCAGCGCCATCGGGTCGAGCTGGATTGCCGCCGGCGTGTGCGTGACGCCCTGGCCGCCCTCTCGCCCCAGTGGGCCGGACGGCTGGGAGAAGATGTGCTGCTGACGCTGGATACCTACCGGCAATGCGGCGAAAGCGCCCTGACCGCCACACAGCCCCCCGCCGACGGCACGCCCCTCGGCACGCCCGCCGCCGACGGCCTGCCCAATACCTTCGTGCCCGGCCGAAACCTGCTGTTCGGCCTCCAGGCGGCCATCTGGGCCTATGCGCGAAACATCCGCCATCTGGTGCTGGGCGTCTGCCAGAGCGATTCCTCCGGCTACCCCGACTGCCGGGACGACAGCATCAAGGCGCTCCAGCTTGCCCTCAATCTGGGCATGGACACGCGCTACGTCCTGCACACGCCGCTCATGTGGCTGGACAAATGCGGGGCCTGGCAGCTTGCCGAACAGCTCGGCGGCTCTGCCCTTGTGGACGCCATCGTGGAAGAAAGCCACACCTGCTACGCCGGAGAGCGCGGGACGCGCCACGACTGGGGCTATGGCTGCGGACAGTGCCCCGCCTGCCGCCTGCGCGCCCGCGGCTACGCCGCCTACCGGGCCGCCCGCGACGCCGCCCTGTCCGAAGGGACGCTCCGTGCCTGATCGCCGCCGGCTCAGCGCCGCCGAAGGCGTGCGGGCGGCCCGCATCCTCTTTGCGCTGAATACGGAGACCAGCGCCATCCTGCGCATGCTGCGGCAGTGCGGCTTTCCCCCGGCCCTGCTTCAGGACGGGCACGCCGCCGTACTGTGTACGGAATGGCGCGCCTTTGTCCACGCCGCCGTGACGGCGGCCCTCATGCAGCATGCGCCTGTGGAGGTCGTGCTGGCCTATCTGCGGCAGACCCATCAACTCCTGGGAGACGCGGCTCCCGCCGCTCTCCGCGCCGAGGCGACCATGCCCGGAGAACCCGTTCCCGCCGGGAGCATGACGGCGGAAGCCCTGTCCCGCTTTGTGGACGGCCCCTTTTCGGCCTACATGCCCCTGCTGGCGCAGGCCGGTCCGCAAGCCTGCCCGGCCCTGTTCCACGCCCGTTCAGGCGCGGAGCTCCCCCAGCCTGAGGCGCTGGCCGTACAGGCCCGCCTTGCGGCCGTCATGGCCCTGCTCATCAGCACGCTCAACGACAAGCTCGACGCCTATGACATACTGGCGGAATAGCGGCGGGCCAGCCGACACCGCCGGCCCTCTCGCCGCACTGACGCCGCCGCTCCCCCGCGTGCGGCGATTTTTTTTTCTGCCGTGGCATGATACAATTATGATGCAAATATATTTTATCTGTCATATCAACTCATTAATGGAATATTACGCTGGACGCCACACCGAAGGCAGCTAAAGGGAACGGCATTTCTACCGATATGCAATAACAGAACATTCATGCTTCAAGTCGGGAACGGCTTTTCGGCAAGGCTCCGTGCACACGCGGGAGGCATCCGCCTTTTGCGGCGCAACTGTGGGAGGGGGAGCGTTCCATGCCGGTCGTTCACGGAAAGCGAGAGGGACCAATCGTGAAAGCAGCAACCGTCAAGGCACGCATTCTGCTGGGGCTCATCATCCCCCTGCTCATCATGGCGGGCGGCGTCGCAAGCGTCGCCATCTTGAAAATGCGGGATACCGCCATCAGCGACTTTACCGCCAAATCCCACCAGGAACTGGAGCTGTTCGGCTTCTACATCTCGCAGATGCTCAACGATGCCACGCATACTGCCGAGGGACTGGCGAGCTCTCCCGACATCAAGAACAGCCTGGGCAAGTTCCCCACCTTCCGGGACAGCAAGCAGGATACCGTCTACAAGTATGACGACCTTTCCCCGGAAGCCAAGGCCATAGCCGTCGAGCTGCGCAACATGCAGGAGAGCAACCCCAATTACCGGGAGGTCTTCATCGGCTACAAGGACGGCGGATACGCCATGTCCTTTGCGGAGACGAAGGTCCCCGCCGGCACGGATATGTCCAAACGTTCCTGGTATCTTTCCTGTACGAGCAATCCCAACAACTCCTCCCTTGGCGAAGTGTACCAGAATATCAAGGGAGATATGGTCGTCTGCACCACCACCAAGGTCAAGGACGACAGCGGCCAGCTCATCGGCGTGCTCGGCATCGATCTGGCGCTGACCAACCTTACCAGGACCATCGGGGAAATGCGGCTTGGCGACAGCGGACGCTTCGTGATCATCGAGCACACGGGGCGGCTCATCTGCTCGCCGCACACGCCGGATCTTGTGGGCAAGGTCATCGGCAAGGATTTTCGGCATGAAGCGCTCGAGCTCCTGCAGAACAGCCCCGACGGGACGTACCGCTTTTCCCTCGCTTCGGCCGACGTCATGGCAACGACCATGACCACGCCTTTCGGCTGGAAAATGGTCTTTGTGGAAGATGTGGCCGAGGTCTTTTCTTCCGCGGATGAAGCCATGCTGACCATTGCCATCGTCAGCCTGGTCATCACGCTTATTATGATCGTGCTTGGTCTCGTGCTCGTGCGCTCCATCACGCGGCCGCTGGATCTGCTGGTCGACTATGCCAATGAAGTGGCGGGCGGCAAGCTGGACGCCAGCGTGAACGCCGGGCACTTCTTCGGCGAGCTGGCGCGTCTGCATCAGGCCCTCGACGATATGCTCAACAACCTGCGCAAGTTCATCAGCGAATCCCGCCAGCAGACGGAAGAGGCCAAAAAACAGACCGACATCGCCAAAAAGGCTGTGGAAGAGGCTGAGGACGCCCGCAAGCGTGCCGAAAACGCCAAGCGGGAAGGCATGCTCAATGCGGCAAATCAGCTGGCGGATGCCGTGAGCATCATCTCCAGCACGTCCACCCAGCTCGCGCAGCAGGTGGAGGAATCCACCACCGGCGCCGAGCAGCAGGCCAGCCGTGCCACGGAGACCGCCACCGCCATGAACGAAATGAACGCCACCGTGCTGGAAGTGGCCAAGAATGCCGGCCAGGCCGCCGAAATGTCCAGCAACATGCGGCATTGCGCCGATGAAGGCGCGGACATCGTGCGCCAGGTGGTCAAGGGGATCGAGGATGTGCAGTCCATCTCCCTGACGCTCAAGGACGATATGGCCCAGCTTGGCGAGAACGCCCGTTCCATCACCCAGATAATGAGCGTCATTTCCGATATTGCCGATCAGACCAACCTGCTGGCGCTCAATGCCGCCATCGAGGCGGCCCGTGCCGGGGAAGCCGGGCGCGGCTTCGCCGTGGTGGCCGACGAGGTACGCAAGCTGGCCGAAAAGACCATGGCTTCCACCAGCGAGGTGGGCAACGCCATCAACACCATCCGCGACAGTACGGAAAAGTCCATCCATCAGGTGGACATCGCCGTCGAAAGCATCGCCAAGGTGACGGAACTCTCCAACAAGTCGGGACAGGCGCTGGAGCAGATCGTCAACATGGCCGAACAGTCCGCCGACGAGGTGCGCGCCATCGCCACCGCCGGGGAACAGCAGTCGGCCACCAGCGAAGAGATCAACCGCTCCATCGCCGACATCAACAACATCGCCACCAGCACGTCCAAATCCATGCAGCAGGCGGCGCAGGCCATCAGCGAACTGGCCCAGCAGGCCCAGCACCTCAACAGCGTCATTGAGGATATGAAGCGGGCCTGATGCCTGACATATGCGGAAAGAAGCGGCAACTTCCCCTTCTTCTCTCCGCAACGACACGGGAAATGAAAAAAGCTCCTTCGGGAGCTTTTTTCATACGGACGGCCCCCGCGGGGCAGGTCGGCGGGGAGGAGACGTAAGCTGCCCGCCGCCCGGACTGCCAGGCGCGCAGGCTGCCGGATGTGCAGGCTGCCGGATGCGCGGCAGATACGGGAAGCACGCCGCCGCGCTGCCCGCACGCGCACGCCCGGCCGGCAACACGAAAAAAAAAGCGGGCGGGCCTTCTCCGACCGCCAGCCGCGAGCAGGCGCGGACCTTGCCCGTCACGGCAACACGATTGTGGAGAGGATGCCGACGGAGCGGTCAGCCCATCAGGCCTGCCGCTGAAAGGACGGAGGCGCGTCGCCGTTCTGGGCCACGGCACGCAGGATGTCGTCCATGACGATGAGATCCCGCATGCCGACCCCCTGCTCCCGGGCCACGGCAAAAGTCCTGCGCCGCGCTTCTTCGTCGCCGACCGCGGCGGCAAGATGCGCGCAGGGCATGAGCAGACGGGCGTCACGCCGGGCAAGATCCCGAAAGAACGGCAGCGCATCGGCGAGCAGGTCGTGAGCTTCGTCGCCGCTGGAAAAGGACAGCCAGATGCCCATGACGGGCAGATGCAGGGCCCGGTAGCGCCCCGCATGCGGCAGGCGCTTGTCCGCATGGCGCAACAGCGAATGTCCGAGCTGGGCGGCGGCGGCCGCAAGAGCCGTGCCCTGCCCGGCCTCGATACGCCGGGAAACAGCGTGCAGGATGGCGGCCCCCTGCTCCACGTCTCCCCGTTGCAGGCGCATAATCGCCGTGACGGCATGCAGCAGCGGCGGAGCGCCCGCGTCCGGCGGGCGGCCGTCCGGCAGCAGATCCGAAAAATTGAGCACGCTCAGCATGAGCGGCGACGAGGGCACGCCGATCTCCACGCAATGCCGCACGACCGCGCGCAGCTCGGCCGCCGCGTCGGGATGGTCGCCCTGGCAGCGCTGGAGCGCATGCGCCGCCCACACGGCCGCCAGCGGATCACGCGGATCACGCCGGCAGCGATGCCGCAAAAAGGCGATGCCCCAGTCCGCAGGCATGCAGGCCAGCGCATGCTGGAGCCGAAAGATCATGGCGTCCCGAGTGATGGGGCGGGGATAGTCCGCCCAGGAGCGCAGCCCTGCGCGCAGGATGGCAAGGCATACCCGCGGGTCCGCCCCCCTGAGCGTATCGTGCCATTGCTGGACGGCCGGGACGTTTTCCGGATGCCACCGGGAAAAGGGACGCCGCAGCAGGCGCAGCCACTCCCGGCAGGTCGTGTAGGGGCTGTCGCCCTTGTCGAGCACGATGGCATCAGCTGCGGGCGGTTCATCCCGCAAGATACGCTCCACCGCGTCACAGAGATAGGGGACAGCCTGCCCGAAATGCAGGCTCTCCCTGTCGCGCAGGGCCCGGATGGCCCGCCGCATGGCCCCGTCATCCGCCATCGCCTGCTGGATGGCCGCAATGGCCGCCTCCGGCGTGGAGGCCTTCCAGCAGACCTCCTCCCGCCGTGCCGGGTCGGCTGCTTCGGCATCCGGCTGGAAGAGCACGGCAGGCCGCAGGGTCGTGAACGAATAATTGCGCCAGACGCTGGAATAGTCCGTCAGCAGCGCGTCCGTCCGCAGCAGACTGTCCATGCCGTCATCGCCGCATTCCACGAGGAGCCGGGATGGCGCATCCCGAAAATGCTCCCGCACGGCCCGCACCTGCGGGGCGGCACGCTGGCTCTCCAGCGGCCGGAGCACGAATTCCCAGCCGGGAAAGGCGCTGAAAAACCGCTCGATGAGCGCTATCCAGAGCTTTCCCAGCGCTTCGGCGCTCATGCCGCGCGGCAATTGCCAATGAGGAAAAAAACTGACCCGGCCGTACGGCCCCGGCCCCATGCGGCGGGCGGCGGCACAGAGCAGATCGTTCTTGAGATAGCCGGCGGGCAGCAGGGTCAGCGTCCTGCCCGCGCAATGCTTGCAGAAATTGGGAAAGGCGCCGTAGTCAAAGGCGGCGACCTCACGTGTGGGGATGACGAGGTAATCCGCCCAGTACGAAAGCCGATTCGGCATCTCCTCCGCGGGCGCATGCGGCAGGATCATGGTCTTGCCGTGAAAATCCGCCGGCTTGGCCGTCAGCGTGAGCGTATTGGCAATGAGCAGGTCGGGGAAGGCGCTTTCCGCAAAGACATGGGGATTCTCCACCCGGTACAGCCCTGCCCGCCGTGCCGGCGGCAAGAGCCGGACAGAGCGGGGCAGGCGCTCCTTGCAGGTCAGGAAAAAAACGGTCCCTATGCCGCGCTGTTCCAGCGCCTCCCGCAAAAAAAGCATCAGCGCCGTGTTGTCGTTGACGAGGGTCGTCGCCCACAGCCCCACCACCGGCCCCCGCCCTGCCGGACGCACGGCCTCGAGCTCCTGCCGGGACGCCAGCAAGGGTATACCATGCGTGTTCATGCCACCCCTCTTTCCACGGGACGCCGCCTCCCCGCGACCGGCCCCGCCGCGTCAGGTACGGTCGGGGATCGTCCGCGGGCACGACTGATGGCCCGCACGCCGCACGATCCGCCGCCGCACCGAAACGGTGGGCGTCATGCGTGATCCCGCGCGAACGCCGGCGAGCGCGCGCCGGCGAGCGCGCGCCGTCCCGTCCGCTAGCTTTCCAGGAACACCCAGTGCAGCAAACGCTTGTGCACCCGCAGGCGATTTTCCGCCTGGAGCATCAGCAGGGAGCGCGGGCTGAGCGCAAGCCCGCTCTCAACGCCGATGGCGCGGATGGGCTGTGAGCCCAGCAGCACATGCGCTCGCGGAGCGGCCTTTTCCATGAGGGCCTCCGTGATGCGCCAGCGGGGTTCATCCTGGATGTCCAACTCGCTGCGGCAACCGGCAAAGACGTAGTTTGCGCCTTCCGCGGCCTCTTCCGGCGTCTCCACGATGTCCACCTTGACCCCGTGGCGCGCCGCCGCATCCAGCACCGGCCGCCTGTCATTGCTCGGCGGCAGGGAGACCTGGACGCTGTAGGGGAAATATTGCATGCCTTCGATGAGCGAAAAGAGCGTACCGTTGGTGCAGCCAATCCAGCCGACGCGCACGCCCTTGAGGTCATCCTTGGAATATTTGAGCATGCAGGCGATGTCCGCCAGCGCGTGCGCCGGATGTCCGTCCGGGCTGCCGGCATTGATGACCGGGAACTGCACCTCCACCTCCCGCTTTTCCCAGGTGCGGGCCGGGAATCCGTAAAGATACATGCAGTCCACATAATAGTTGATGACGCCCATGAGCTGATGCTGGTGCTTGTCCAGCTCCTCGCGCCATTCCCCGATGGTCCCCTGGTACAGGGTGGAGCCGCCCATCTGCCGCACGGCGGCCGTGATGCACAGGCGCTCCGGCAGGGATTCCTGAGCGAAAAGCAGCATGGCCATACGTTCGGTCATGAAGTCGGTATGGGAACGGGCGTCCGGGATGCCGCGCGCCTGCTGCACCAGCAGCCAGCTCCCCGACTCCCCCAGATCCTGCAAACTCAGAACATGTCGTGCCATAACACTCACCTCCATAGGGGTTGGCTGCTCTTCACGATAGCAATGGCCGGGCAGGCTGTCCAGCAGGGAAAGGCCATTCGCTCTGCCGCCCGGCCGTCCCGCCGTCCTGTCCGCACTGCTACTTGTCGCTCGGGCCAAATGCTTATATACTGCTAGGTAATTTTGCCGCGGAGGGGATATGCGCGCTTTCATTTTTGATTTGGACGGGACCCTGCTGGACACCCTGCTGGATATCGGCCATGCCTGCAATGCCATGCTGGCGGCCCACGGTTACCCTGTGCACGAGCCGGAAGCCTACCGGCGCATGGTGGGCAACGGCTTCGGCAAGCTGGTCCGGCGCGCCCTGCCCGCCGATGCGCTGGCCGAGCTGCGCGCACGGCGTCCCCATGAACAGGCCGTGGAGGATCTGGTGCGGGAGACCCGCGCCGTCTATGCCGAACACCTCAACGACGCCACGCGCCCCTATGAGGGGATGCCCGACGCCCTGCGGGAACTCGCCGCCCGAGGCATGACGCTGGCCGTCTTTTCCAACAAGCCGAACGAGTACACCCGCCTGCTCATCGACGCCCACTTCCCCGGCGTCTTCTCCGTCATCCGCGGGGCCCGGCCGGATACCCCCCTCAAGCCCGATCCGGCCGGAGCTTTTGCCGTGATGGCGGCCATGGACACAGAACCCGGCCAGTGCTTCTATGTCGGCGACAGTGATGTGGATATGCTGACGGCCCGCCATGCCGGCATGACCGGCGTGGGCGTGGCCTGGGGCTTTCGCGGCCTGGAGGAGGTCCGGGCGGCGGGCGCGGCCCGCCTGGTCCGGCATCCCCGCGAACTGCCCTCCCTGCTGGACAACTGAAATGGAGATGACCATGCAACGTCCTATTATCGAGATCGACGAGGAAAAATGCAACGGCTGCGGCCAATGCGTCCTGGACTGTGCCGAAGGCGCTCTGGCCGTCATCGACGGCAAGGCCCGCCTCATCAGCGAGATCTATTGCGACGGGCTCGGGGCCTGTCTCAACTGCCCGCAGGGCGCGCTACGCATCGTGACTCGCGAAGCGCCGGCCTTTGATGAGGCCGCCGCCCTGGCGGCCAAGGCCGAGCGCGAAGGCCGCCCGGCCGACGCCCCCGGCGGCCACGGCTGCCCCGGCAGCGCCCCGCGCCTGCTGACGCCCCTTGCCGGCGCGGCCGCCCCGACCGCCTCGCCGGACTCGCCGCTGGCCCAGACGGCCACCTGGCCCCTGCAACTGCGCCTTGTGCCGCCCTCCGCGCCCTATCTGCGCGGGGCGCACCTGCTGCTGGCCGCCCATTGCGCGGGCTTCTGCCTGCCCGACCTGCATGAGCGCTGGCTGGCCGGGCGTGTGGCGCTCATCGCCTGCCCCAAACTGGACGATGCCCGCGAGTACCTGCAAAAGCTCACCGACATCCTGGCTGCCAATGCCGTCAGCGACATCACCGTGCTGCGCATGAGCGTACCGTGCTGCGGCGGGCTGGACGCGCTGGCGCACAAGGCCATGACGGCGGCCGGCGTGAGCGTGCCCCTTCACAGCCATACGGTGCGGCTGGGCTAGATTTTTTGCACCGCTTGACAAAACATAGTAAAGGACTATGTTTTAGCCGACAGCACACATAACCACCGAGAACGTCATGCCCATACAGATCCCTGCCGACCTCCCCGCCCGCCTCGCCCTGGAGAACGAAAACATTTTCGTGATGACCGAGGAGCGTGCCGAACGCCAGGACATTCGCCCGCTGGAGATCGTCATCGTCAATCTCATGCCCACCAAGATCGCCACGGAGACGCAGCTTTTGCGGCTGCTGGGCAATTCGCCGCTCCAGGTGAACATCACCCTGCTGCGGACGGCGCAGCATGAATCCAAGAACACGCCGCTCGTGCATCTGGAGCGCTTTTACCGCACCTTTGACGAGATACGCCATCGCCGCTTCGACGGCATGGTGGTCACAGGCGCGCCGGTGGAACACCTGCCCTTCGAGGCGGTCGACTACTGGCAGGAGCTGCTGGAGATCATGCAGTACGCCACCACCAACGTGTACTCCACGCTCTATATCTGCTGGGCGGCACAGGCGGCGCTCTACCATTTTTACGGCGTGCCCAAGCACGACCTGCCGGCCAAGCGCTTCGGGGTCTTCCGCCATCAGGTACGGCAGACTTCCTGCCGTCTTTTCCGGGGCTTTGACGACGATTTCCCGGCGCCGCACTCCCGCCATACGGAAGTGCGCAGCGAGGACGTACGCAAGATCCCCGAGCTGCGGATCCTGGCCGAGTCCGATGAGGCGGGCCTGACGCTGGTGGAACGGGTGGACCATACCCAGGTCTTTATGACCGGCCATCTGGAATACGACCGCGGCACGCTGGATGCCGAATACCGGCGCGACCGGCTGCGCGGCATGGATACTCAGCCACCGCTGCACTATTACCCGGACGAGGACCCGGACAGGCTGCCGGTCATGACCTGGCGGGCGCATGCCCACCTCTTCTACAGCAACTGGCTCAACTACTACGTCTATCAGGACACGCCCTTTGATTTTACCCGGGAAGAACCCGGAAAGGCCTGAGGAGACCGCCATGCGCTTTTCGACCCGCACCCGCTACGGTCTGCGCTTCCTGCTGCGGCTCGCCCAGCAGCCTGATGGCTCGCTGGTACAGCTGGGGCAGGTCGCGCAGGAGGAAAACATCTCGTCCGGCTATCTGGAACAGATCGTGCGCGCGCTCAAACCCCTCGGCATCCTCTTCGCCGTGCGCGGGTCGGGCGGCGGCTACCGCCTTTCCCGTCCGGCCTCGCACATCAATCTGGAAGAGGTCTTCGCCCGGCTGGAAGGGGAGATCTCGCCTGTTTCCTGCCTGTCGGGGAACAAGCATTGCGCCCGGCAGGACAATTGCTCTTCCCGGCTGTTCTGGCATGAGCTGGACGAACATGTCAGACGTTTCCTGCGCGAACGCACGCTTCAGGACATCCTGGATGCCGAAAAGGCTTCCTAACTCAGGAGGACATACCCATGTGGAACTATACCGACGCCGTCCATGACCACTTCCTGCATCCCCGCAATGCCGGTCCCCTGGCCGATGCCAACGCCATCGGCGAAGTGGGCAGCCTGGCCTGCGGCGACGCGCTCAAGCTCTATCTGCGCATCAACGACAAGGGCATCATCGAGGATGCCGGCTTCGAGACCTTCGGCTGTGCCAGCGCCATCGCGTCCAGCTCCGTGCTGACGGAACTGGTCAAGGGCATGCATGTGGACGAGGCCATCAAGCTGACCAACAAGGACATCGCCAATGCCCTCGGCGGCCTGCCCAAGGAAAAGATGCACTGCTCCGTCATGGGCGCCGAAGCGCTGGAGGCCGCCATCCGGCAGTGGAAGGGCGAGCCCGCCGTGCCCCATGCGCATGAGGAGGGCAAGCTCGTTTGCAAGTGCTTCGGCGTGACCGATGCCCAGATCCTGCGGGCCATCCGCGAAAACGGTCTCAAGACCGTGGAGGAGATCACCAATTACACCAAGGCCGGCGGCGCCTGCGGCGACTGTCTTGATCAGATCGCGGAGATCCTTGCCGACGAGCTGCGCAGCCCCCGCCTTGTGGAGATCGCTCCCCGGCCCCGTCTGACCAACGTGCAGCGCATGCAGCGCATTATGAAGGTCATCGACGAGGAGATCCGGCCCAAGCTCGAGGCTGACGGCGGCACCATCGAACTGGTGGATGTGGACGGCAAGCGCGTGCTGGTCAATCTGGGCGGACGCTGTGCCCAGTGCCGGGCCAGTGCCGTCACGCTGCACGATCTTGTACAGCGCACTCTGCGCGAGCAGGTGGAAGACGACCTTACGGTGGAGGAAGCCTAGCCATGAAGACCATCTATCTTGACAACAACGCCACGACCGCCGTGGCGCCCGAAGTGCGGGACGCCATGCTGCCCTATCTGGGCGAACTCTACGGCAATCCCTCCTCCATGCACAGTTTCGGCGGTCAGGTGGCCGGCGCCGTGGACGAGGCCCGGCAGCGCGTGGCCCGCCTGCTGGGCGCGCAGCCCGAGGAGATCATCTTCACCTCCTGCGGTTCGGAGAGCGACAATACCGCCTTCTGGAGCGCCCTGCAGACGCAGCCGGAAAAGCGCCGTATCATCACCACCCGGGTGGAGCATCCCGCCATCCTCAATGTGGCCCAGTACTGGGCGCGGCAGGGTTACCACGTCACCTTCCTGCCCGTGGACGACAAGTGCCGGCTCGATCTTGACGCCTATGCCGATGCCCTGCGGGAGGATACCGCGCTCGTGAGCGTCATGTGCGCCAACAACGAAGTGGGGACCATCCATCCCGTGGAAGAGATGGCCCGCATGGCGGCGGAAAAGGGCGTGCTCTTCCATACCGACGCCGTGCAGGCCGTGGGCAAGGTGCCGCTCGATCTGGGCAAGTCCGCCATCGGCATGCTCTCCCTCTCCGGCCACAAGCTGCATGCCCCCAAGGGCATCGGCGTCCTCTATGTCCGCAAGGGCGTCCGCTTCCGTCCCCTGCTGCGCGGCGGGCATCAGGAACACGGCCGCCGCGCCGGCACGGAGAACGTCCCCTACATCATCGGCCTCGGCATGGCCGCGCATCTGGCCAGCGAACACATGAACGAGGAGCGCACCGGCGTCGCCCGCCTGCGGGACAAGCTGGAACAGGGCCTGCTGGCGGCCGTCCCGGACTGCCGCGTCAACGGCGATACGAAGGACCGCCTGCCCAACACGAGCAACATCGCCTTCAAGAACGTGGAAGGCGAGGCCATCCTCCTCATGCTGGACAGGCTGGGCATCTGCGCCAGCTCCGGCTCCGCCTGCACATCCGGCAGCCTTGAGCCTTCGCATGTGCTGCGGGCCATGGGCGTTCCCTTCACCTACGCGCACGGCTCCGTCCGCTTCTCCCTGTCGCGCTACACCACGGAAGAGGAAGTGGACTTCACGGTGCAGCATCTGCCGTCCGTCATCGAGACGCTGCGCAAGATCTCGCCCTTCAAGGGGTAGGTCTGTCAACAAGGGAGTTGGCTGGGGGGAAGAGGAACCCCGCCGCCGGCGCGGGAGCGGGACCAGCCTTTACGCAGCGAAGCGAGAAAAGGCGTTCTCGTCATCCTTCCCCCCATCCCTTCCCAGCGCGCTTTTACAGCGTTTTGCCTTTGAAAAAGGCATAACGCGCGCCGGCGGCAGAGCGCCGCCGTCCCAACCCAAGGGAAACACCGCGTTTTTTCGCGAAATGACAGAGCGTATGGTTTGCAGCGTGAAGCGTGGCAAACGAAGACTCCTTGATGAGGAAGGGACAGGGAACGAGACAAAAGTCCTCCCACTCGAAACGGTTTGCCCAATTTGTGTTGTAACAACTGGCCCGCGCACGGCTCCCCCTGTCGTGAGGAACGGCTGACGCCCCAGCCGACAGGACGCAATCGGGCCTCTCCCACACGAGGACGCCATGAAGCAATGTATGGACGCCGAAAAGCTGCATCGCCGCATCGGCAAGCTCATCGGACAGCTCAAGGCCATTGACCAGATGATCGACAAGGATGTCCCCTGCGAAGATGTCCTCATGCAGATCAATGCCGTCAAAGGCGCCCTGCACAAGGTCGGCCAGATCATCCTGGAAGGCCATTTGCAGCACTGTGTCCGTGACGGCATCGAGCATGGCGACGCCGAGGCCACCATTGCCGCCTTTGCCAAAGCCATCGACCACTTTTCCCGCCGCAGCTGACCCCTCCTTTTTTTGCTCGCGCTTGACTACCCATACCCCTATGGGTATATTCCCTCCCAGATGAACTTGACTTTCAATTCTCTGCAAGGAGGACAGCATGCTGACAGAGGTACGGCAATGGCTGCGGGAAGAGCCGCGGCAGGCGGCATCACTGGGCGTGTCCGCCCTGGCGCTGCTGCTGAGTTTTGTGGATGTGCGCGTCGACTGGCTGGACCCGGCCTGGCTGGCGGTGCTGCTCTGCGGCGTCCCCATCCTCCGGGAAGGGGCGGAGGGGCTGTTCACCCGGTTCGACATCCGGGCGGATGTGCTGGTGTCGCTGGCGCTGGTGGCCTCCGTCATCATCGGTGAGATCTTTGCCGCGGGCGAGGTGGCCTTCATCATGCAGCTGGGCGCCCTGCTGGAAGAACGCACCGTGGCGC
Organism: uncultured Desulfovibrio sp.; assembly: GCF_944324935.1. Taxonomy (GTDB): domain Bacteria; phylum Desulfobacterota; class Desulfovibrionia; order Desulfovibrionales; family Desulfovibrionaceae; genus Desulfovibrio. The sequence continues at coordinate 22,956 of NZ_CALUYG010000038.1, forward strand.
GGGCACGGGCCGGCATAGAGCGGCTCGTGCGCCTCACCCCCCGCACGGCGCGGCGTCTGGCGGAGGACGGTACGGAAAGCGTCATCCCGGCCGAGGCCGTCCGGGCGGGTGACAGGCTGCGGGTGCTCCCCGGCGAGACCATCCCGGTGGACGGCGTCATCCTTACCGGACAGACGGCCATCGACCAGTCGGTTATGACCGGCGAATCCCTGCCCGTGGACAAGGGCCCCGGCGACGCGGTGAGCAGCGGCACGGTCAATCAGTTCGGCAGCTTTGACATGCGCGCCGAAAAGGTGGGCGAGGACAGCGCCCTGCAACGCATGATACGCCTCGTCCAGTCCGCCGATGCCGGCAAGGCCCGCATCGTGCGTCTGGCCGACCGCTGGGCCACCTGGATAGTGCTCACGGCCCTGCTGGCGGCGGCAGGCACCTGGATCGTCAGCGGCGAGGTGCTGCGGGCCGTGACCATCCTGGTGGTCTTCTGCCCCTGCGCGCTGGTGCTGGCCACGCCCACGGCCATCATGGCCGCCATCGGCAACGCCACCCGGCACGGGATGCTGGTCAAGGAAGGGGATGCGCTGGAACGGCTGGCACGCGTGCGGACTGTGGCATTCGACAAGACGGGCACGCTCACCTATGGCACGCCCGGCGTGGCGCGGGCGGTCAGCGCCCTGCCCGGCCTTGCCCCGGACGCGCTGCTGCGTCTGACCGCTTCGGCGGAGGAACGCTCGGAGCATCCGCTGGGCAAGGCCATCGTGCGTGATTTCCGTGCAACCGGGGCAGCGGCCGCGGCAGTGGAAGCGTTCCGCATGCTGCCGGGGCGCGGCATCAGCGCTACAGTCGACGGCACGCCGTTGCTGGCGGGCAATGCCGCCCTGCTGGCCGAACACGGCATCACCCTGCCGCCGGAGCTGGAAAAGGAAGCGGAACATGCCCGTCAGCAGGGGCAGTCGCTTGTCTATGTGGCGCTGGACGGCAAGGCGGCCGGTCTCGTGGCGCTGGCCGACGAACTGCGGCCCACGGCGGCGGAAACGCTTGCCGGGCTCCGCCGCTGTGGTGTGGACGCCGTCCTCCTGACCGGCGACAGCGACGCCGCCGCGCAGTCAGTGACCAGCCGGCTGCCCCTGAGCGCCGTGCGTTCTCATTGCCTGCCGGAAGACAAGCTGCGCTGGATACGGCAGCAGGAGGCGCAGGGGCAGCCCGTCTGCATGATCGGAGACGGCATCAACGACGCGCCGGCCCTCAAGGCGGCGTTCGTGGGGGTGGCCATGGGCGGCGCGGGCAGCGACATTGCCGTGGATGCGGCGGACATGGCGCTGGTACAGGACGACATCCGCGAGCTGCCGCACATCATCGCCCTAGCCCGCCGCATGATGCGTACCATCACATGCAATTTGTCCTTTTCCCTCTTGCTCAACTTCGCCGCCATCCTTCTTGCCATGACCGGCCTGCTGACGCCGGTGAGCGGCGCGCTGGTGCATAATGCGGGGTCGGTGCTGGTCATCGTCAATTCCGCCCTGCTCCTGCACTGGCAGGCGCGGGGGTGAGGGGGGTCTCCTTCTTTTTTCTCGCTGGTCGGCGGCTTCAGTCCGGCATCCAGGCGTGGTCGCCTGCGCGGCGGGCGGCAGGGGGTTTCCTCTTCTTTTTTTCTTACCGCTAACTGCCGGTTTCAGCCCAGCGCACGGGCGTGGTCGCCTGCGCGGCGGGCGGCAGGGGGTGAGAGGGGCGAGCCCCTCTACATGTCAATGGATTTTGGCATGTAATCAGTTAATACGTTATGAAGAAAAATATTCTTACAAAAAAACCCTGGCAATTACCCCAAAAGGAAGAGGAAATGCGCTCCTCCTGTTTGTTACTTCTTTAAAAAGCAAATAATTTCAGCATAATATATATTTGCAAAAATGCTTTTAACAGGATATTCTATAATCTGAAAAAAGAGGAGTTTTAGCCATATCTGGAAAGCCTGTTGCACGCGTTGGAGATACTGGCAGTCATGGGGGAACCATTATCAATGGCAGCCCCACTGTTAGGGCCAACAACCGCCCGATTGCTCTTGTAGGAAGTACCTATAACTGCCCAGTGCATGGCCCAAATCCCATTGTAACTGGCGCGCCATTTATTTTGGATGATGATGTTCTCGTGGCGCATGTTGGTTCAAAAACAGCATGCGGAGCGGAGATTACGTCTGGTTCTCCTGATGTATTTATTCATATAAATGACATTGAGTATGATAAATTAACTTCTAGTTCCCATAAAGTATCGAACATGACTTATAATGGTGCGTTTCAACTTATTAATGATGAAACAGGACAGCCAATTTGTAATATGCTTTATGCCTTAGTTGTTGGCAATAAAATTGTTGCACATGGCAAAACGGGAAAAGATGGTTTTACCGAAAGAATTTATACTCAAAATTCTGAAAATTTAGAAATATTTATTGGAACATCTGCCCATAAAATTTTATATGGAGGTCAATAATCATGCCGACTAGGGCCTGTTAACGCTATTGATGTTTTTATGGTCATGGGGTAAGCTTGACCCCATGACCATAACTAAAGAACAC
>NZ_CALUYG010000039.1 GCF_944324935.1 uncultured Desulfovibrio sp.
AAGGGTTTTCGGAGTCTGCGCACTCGCTTCTGTTGTTACCTCGTCAATTTTATGGGACTGCTTTACCTTGCTTTGGCATGTATTCTTTGGAGAAAACTTGCATAGCAAGAAGTATGTCGGATGTTATCTAAGCAAAGCCCTTGCGGACTTCCAGTCGGCAAGGGCAAAGCTCTTTTTCCACATGGGACTGAAAAACACGTCATTGCGCTGATGCGCCCCGCGCCCCGTTGTTTTCCCGCTGTGTCAGAGACGCAAGAAAATCTTCGTATGAGGCAACACGGGCGGCAACGAGCATCAGTTCGCAGAGTCGTTGCGTATTGCTGACGCCTTCAAGCGCCTTGCTAACATTTTCCGGCACGGTTCCCAATCGAGATTGCAGCAAGGTGTGCAGGGCAAGGGAGAGCCCTTCCTCGCGTCCGATGGACAAGCCCTCCTCGCGCCCTTCCTCGCGTCCCATGACGACGCCCTGCCGGATATATTCATCTTTCCATTGCGTTACTCGTTCCGCAAGCATGGCTCGCACCTCCAGCAAATCGTTTATTTCGGCTGTTCCCGCCGCCATTCCGGCGCGTTGCAGCACCACCCGCGCAATCCAGACCGTAAAGGCCCGGCGCAGACGCCGGTAGCGCGGTTCTTGCAGGCGTTCCGCAAGCTCATCCAGCAGGGGCAGCAGGTCTTCCGGTTTTTGCGCCCGTTCCAGACGCAACAGCAGCGCCGCAATGCCCGCGCTGGCATACAGATGTTCTTCGGATACCTGACTTTCTTCCAGAAGAAAATACCGCTGGCGCGGCTGGCAGGCCGCCAGCGGCCCGGAAAGGTCGGGCAGCAGTTCGGCCACATCCTGCCGCGCTGTCCAGCGGCGGCCGCCGTTATACAGCACAATGGGGAAGACCGGCGGCAGGCGGTCGCCTTCCCTGATTGCGCCCGTCCTGATCAAATCCTGCCAGAGCAGGGCCGTATAGGCCAGCACGCGCACGGCCATCCAGTGATCCACCGAACTCTGAAATTCGAGCAGAACATAGAGATAGCACCATGTATCGCCTTTCCAGCGTACACGCCAGATCATGTCGTCATGGCGCTCGCGCAAATCGTCCGTCACATGGCTGCCGGAACAGCGTTCCAGCGTGCCGAAGTCCAAATCGGCAATGAAACTTTCCGGCACAAAATCGCGCAACAGCGAGGCCAGCATTTCCGGATCGCTGAAAAGAGCCTTGTAGCCCGTATCGTGCCGCATGTGATTCCGAGACACGTTTTCTCCCGAAGTTCTCAATGGCGGTATGCCGTCCCGCCAGTCCGTTGCCGCTTACCCTCCGATCAGCTCCATGAGCATATGCGGGAAGGAGTTGGCCTGGGCAAGCATGGAGGAGGCCGATTGCGTGAGTACCTGGTTGCGGACGAAGGTCGTCATTTCCGTGGCCACGTCCACGTCGGAAATGCGGGATTCGGCATTTTGCAGATTCTCGGCCTGAATATTGAGGTTCGTGACGGTGTTTTCCAGCCTGTTCTGCACCGCGCCGAGGTGGGCACGAATCTGATCCTTGCGGACAATGGCCTCGTTGAGGCGCACAATGCCTTTTTGGGCCAGCTCCTGCGTCTTGATGGACATGAGCGTGCCGCCTTCCGCATTTGGCAGAGCGGGATCGACCGGCTGCGTGGGGTCACCCCCCGGCTGCGTTCCCGGAGCGGGCATTGTTGTCCAGTTGGCGGTGATGTCGAATGTACCCGTTCCGCTGATTATAACAATTAAATCTTCTGTAACGGTATCTATTGTCAAATTTTCATAAGTAGTGTCAGGAATGACTACAGGTGCTCCATTTTGATCCCCATTCCCACTATAGCCAAAATTCATTCCATTATAAGAAAAATTATGCAATGTTGAGCTATCTATAAATGGTAAGTCGTTTCCTGATCCGTTTAAGTAGGTTTTATCGTAGCTCGCACCTGTAAGGAATCCATTGTTTTCATTGATAAATGCTGTCGAACCAGGATTCTGTACATACCAATCATTAAGAATAGTCCCAGAAATATGTTTTCCATCACGCGTAAAGATTTGTATATCATCATTTTGGCCATGATCAAAAATTTTTATTGAAAGATTCGTAGTTCCTTTCGGGATCACTCCAAAAGAAATAATGCCAGAATTAAATGTCTGATTTATTCCTTGTTGTACCTTATCACTTAAAATTGGTACGCCGCCATATCCCGCCCCTCCCCCGCCGCCCCCCACATTCCCCGCCCCTTGATTGTTTCCCGCATTTTCCCCGCCGTCCATCAGGCCCAGCCCCTTCAGGGTGGCGTCGCCAATCTCTATGTAATAATAGTCCTCCGCGCTGTCGTTGCTTGTGCCGAAGTGAATCTTGAGCGCGCCGGTCGCTTCCATCTGCGAGCCGTCGTGCGGGCCGGAAAGCGAACCGTCCAGCAGATGAATACCGTTGAAATCCGTGGCGCGGGCTATGCGCTCGATTTCCGAGGCCATCTGCTGAAACTCGCTGTCGATCATCAAACGCTGGGTGGAATCGTAGGTGCCGGTGGCCGCCTGTTCCGCCAGCTCCTTCATGCGAATCAACTTCTCGTCGATGACACCCAGCGCCCCGTCCGCCGTCTGAATCAGGGAGATGGCGTCGTTGACGTTGCGCGCGCCCTGATGGAGGGTAGCCACATCCGCCCGCATCAGCTCCCTGATGGCCAGACCCGCCGCATCGTCCGCCGCGCGTTCCACGCGCAGTCCGGTGGACAGACGACGCACGGAGGTGGCCAGCTCATTGTAGTGAGCCTTGAGATGAAGGCTTGCATTGACGGCGAGAAGATTGTTTCTGATGGAGGCGGTCATGGGAGTGCTCTTGCGAAAGAAGTTACGGGGCGCGAGGTATTGCCGCCCCGGTTACGGGACGCGTTCGCGCAATATATATATATATATATATATATATATATATATATATCGAATATGCGGCGCGTGTGGGCATCAACATGGCGTTGTCTCTCTTTTCGGGCGTGTGATTCTGTATCTTGTCAGTATCCATTCCCAGCGGTTTGCTTGCGGCAACATCGCATGACGGGGCATTGGCGTGGATATTTCGCATGAATTGTTGAAGGCTATGTTGCCTGACGCCGCCTCACTTCATCAAGAAAGTCGGCGTAGGAAGCGGCACGCAGCGCCGTCCGCATCAGGCCGCGCAGCTTCCGGGAATCCGTTATGGCCGTCAGGGCCTCTTCCACGGCTGGCGGCGGCGTTCCCAGGCGGGATTCCAGCAGGTCGCGAAGGATGAGCATCATGCCCCGGCTTTCCCCGATGGAAATCCCTTCCTCGCGTCCGATGACGACACCCTGCCGGATACATTCATCTTACCATTGCGTTACGCGTTCCGCAAGCATGGCTCGCACCTCCAGCAAATCGTTTATTTCGGCAGTTCCCGTCGCCATTCCGGCGCGTTGCAGCACCACCCGCGCGATCCAGACCGTAAAGGCCCGGCGCAGACGCCGGTAGGGCGGTTCTTGCAGGCGCTCCGCAAGCTCATCCAGCAGGGGCAGCAGGTCTGTTGTGTTTCGACAGGTTGTTCCCCCTTTTTCTCGCTCGCTTGTTGGTTTGTCTGGTAACTTCCAACTTACCGAATGAGGAAAGGGTGAACAACCTGTCGGAACACAACATCTAGGAAACTATATGTGAGGGACTCTCTCTTCCCGAATCGGCGCCACGGACGGAAAGAAGGCGAAACGCGGGGGCTTGGTGATGGGCTGTCGGACGGGGCGGTCGTGTGCCGACGTTATCGGGAGCTGGGTAGTCTTTTGCTGGTGTGCCGCCGGGAGACCTGCGGTCGGGGGGAGCCTGTCGGGCAAACGCTCCCTTGTCACCCTCCCAAAGAAAAGTTTTTGCGGGAGGAAAGGGGGGTGCGGGGGGAAAGGAGGGGGCTTTTTTCAAAAAGCCCCCTCCTTTCCCCCCGCAAAAAAGCCCCGCAGGCAGCGCAGGGCGGCCTACTGCTGTTCGCACTGCTGCCAGCGGCGCACGACTTCGCGGCGGAGGCCTTCGGCCATGTCTTCCTTGCCGATCTTCAGGGCGGCGAAGGCGGCCCAGGGCAGGCTGCGGCACTGGGCTGAGGCGGCGTGCACCACGTCGGCCAGCGTGCCGTCGCGCCGGTCGGTATCGCTCATGGCGAGGGCCGCCGCGCAGGCGGCGTCAAAGCGTTGCTGGTCCAGTGCCTCACGCGAGAGACCGGCCCGGCGTTCGTCCTTGTGCGCGGGCATGTCCCGTGTGAGGACGATGGCCGCGAGCGTCTGGGCCAGGGGGTCATTGCCGGGGTCGTCCTGAAGGCGGTCGATGGCATCCTCCAGCGCCAGCGCGCTTTTTTCCAGAGGTTCGGGGATGACGTCGCTGTCGGAGCAGGCGGAGAGGCCGAGGGTCAGGCCGGCGGCAAGGGCCGCGGCGGTCAGCAGGCGTTTTGTCATGTGTGGGCGATATCCTGTTGAGAGTGAGGGGATGGCGGGTCGCCTTTCCCCGAAACGTACCGGTTACGCGCGGTCTGCGAGCCACTGGCGCAGCTGCTCGAGCTGGCGGGCCACGGACTTGGGGCCCGTCCCTGCCGGGGTTTCGCGGCGGCGGACGGCGGCGTCGTAGTCCAGCACGGCATAGACGTCCTCGCCGATGCGCTCATCCAGCGTGCGGAGCTGTTCGAGGGTGAGGTCTTCGAGGCCTTTGCCTTCTTTTTCGGCCAGGGCCACGGCGTGCCCGGTGACGTGATGGGCCTCGCGGAAGGGCAGGCCCTTGCCCACGAGATAGTCGGCCAGTTCCGTGGCGTTAAGGAAGCCGCGGGCGCAGGCGGCGCGCATGCGGTCGGTGCGGAAGGTGGTCTCGTCCAGCATGCCGGCCATGAGGGTAAGGGAGGCCGTCACCGTGCGGTCGGTATCGAGGAAGCCTTCCTTGTCCTCCTGAAGGTCGCGGTTGTAGGTGAGCGGCAGGCCTTTCACCGTGGTGAGCAGGCCCATGAGCGCGCCGTAGACGCGGCCCGTCTTGCCGCGCATGAGCTCGGCCACGTCGGGATTCTTTTTCTGCGGCATGATGGAGGAGCCTGTGGAGTAGCCGTCGGAGAGGCTCACGAAGCCGAAGGCCGGATTGGCCCAGAGGATGATCTCCTCACAGAGGCGCGAGAGATGGGCCATGATGCAGGAGGCGGCAAAGAGGGCTTCCAGCACGAAATCCCGGTCGGAGACGCCGTCCATGGAATTGCCGTAGAAGCGTTCGAAGCCCACTTCCCGGGCCACGCTTTTGGGATCGAGCGGGTAAGTGGTGCCGGCCAGGGCGGCGCAGCCCAGCGGGGAGATGCGTACCCGCTTGCGCACATCGTCCAGCCGGTCCACGTCGCGGGCGAACATCCAGGCATAGGCCAGCAGGTGGTGGGCAAGGCTGACGGGCTGAGCGGGTTGCAGATGGGTGCAGCCGGGCAGGATGTCGGCCTGATGGCCGTCGGCCAGGCGTACGAGCGTGCTGACGAGCTGCGCCGCCGCCCGCTGCCAGTCGGCCAGCCGGTCATTGACGAAGAGGCGGAAGGTGAGGCCCACCTGATCATTGCGGCTGCGACCGGTATGGAGCTTCTTGCCCGTATCGCCCACGAGTTCGGTGAGCCGGGCCTCGATGTTCATGTGCACATCTTCCAGCGCCGGTTTCCAGACGAAGACGCCGTCCTCGATTTCCTTCTTGACGGCATTGAGCCCGCAGACGAGGGTCTCCGCCTCCTGCGGGGTGATGATGCCCTGGCGGCCCAGCATGCGGGCGTGGGCCTGCGAGGCGCGGATATCCTGCGCGTAGAGGGCGCGGTCATAGGTTTGCGAATCGGTGTAGGCGGCGACGGCTTCCCGGGGGCCTTCGGCGAACCGGCCTCCCCAGCTCTGATTGGTGCTCATATGCTGCTCCGGCGGTGAAAAAAGACGGAAAAGGCGCGGACACCCCACGGCCGTCCGCGCCTGTTGTCACGGAAGAGACGGGGCTACTTGCCCATCCTGGCCTTGATGGCCGCGTACATGCCGAGCCGCAGGCCGTTGAGGCGGATGAAGCCCGCCGCGTCCTTGTGGTCGTAGTCGCCGCCCTCGAAGGTGGCCAGGTCTTCGGAGAAGAGCGAGTAGGGGGAAGTGCGGCACAGGGGCCAGACGCCGCCCTTGTAGAGCTTGGCCCGCACCGTGCCGGTGACGGTCTCCTGCGACTTGTCGAAGAAGGCCTGCATGGCTTCGCGCTCGGGCGAGAACCAGTAACCATTATAGATGGCATGGGAATAGGGCACGGACAGCTGGTCGCGGATGGCCAGCAGCTCGCGGTCCATGCAGATGCCTTCAAGGTCGCGCTGCAGGGCGAAGAGCAGCGTCCCGGCGGGGTTTTCGTACACGCCGCGGCACTTCATGCCCACATAGCGGTTCTCCACCATGTCGTCGCGGCCGATGCCGTGCTTGCCGGCCTTTTCGGCCAGCACGCGGATGATGTTGTAGGGCGAGAGCTTCTCGCCGTTGACGGAAACGGGGTTGCCCGCCTCGAAGCCCACTTCGATGATCTCCGGCTCGTTGGGGGCCTGTTCCACGGGCACGCAGCGCTCATGGCAGGACTCGTGCGGGGCGTTGGCCGGGTCTTCCAGCTCGCTGCCCTCGAAGCTCGTGTGCAGCATGTTGGCGTCCATGCTGTAGCGTTTGGCGGCGGAGGAGATGGGGATGCCGTGCTTTTCGGCAAAGGCGTTGAGGGTCGTACGGGACATGAGGTCCCACTCCCGCCAGGGGGCGATGACCTTGATGTCCGGGGCGAGCGCCTTGGCGGAGAACTCGAAGCGCACCTGATCGTTGCCCTTGCCGGTGGCGCCGTGGGAAATGGCGTCGGCCCCTTCCTTGCGGGCGATGTCGATGAGGGCCTTGGTGATGCAGGGCCGGGCGATGGAGGTCCCCAGCATGTAGCGATTCTCGTAACGGGCCGCGCCGCGCATCATGGGAAAGACGAAGTCGCGGGCCATCTCCTCGCGCAGATCCACCACATAGGCCTTGGACGCGCCGGTCTTGTAGGCCTTGGCCTCGACGCCGCTCAGGTCTTCCGGCTGGCCGAGGTCGGCCGTGCAGGTGATGACTTCGCAGTGATAGGTTTCGATGAGCCATTTAAGGATGACGGAAGTATCCAGCCCGCCGGAGTAGGCAAGCACCACTTTTTTGATTTTGTTGCTCATGGCAGCCTCGCTAGAAAATGTAGGCAACAAGTATCGCCGCAAACGTCCGCTTTGGCAAGTCCCGTGTGCGGCGGGGGGCTGCCCGGCCGGGGAGGGCCCCATGCCGTCACGGGATGTGGGAGATGGTGGGAGATTTTCCTGGGGGCCGCTGCGGACGCGATGGCGGAAAGGGCGCGCCGGGCGGGCGTTTGGCGGGGGAAGGGCGTGGGAGAGCGTGGGGGACGGAGGCACGAGGCGCTTTTAAAATATCTAATTATTTCAATTCATTGATTGCTCAATCCAGTCGGCGGGCTTGCTTGACAGGGGGTAGGGCTTGGGGCATAAGTGGGAAAAAGTGGTAAAACATGGTAATCGTGTGGTAGATCGTGAGAAAGCTCTTTCGTGGCAGCTTCAACCGCAGCCTGGACGCCAAGGGGCGTCTTATGCTGCCTCCCGGGTTCCGCGACGGCCTTCAGGCCGAAGGCGGGGACGGGACGTTCTGGCTCACGGCCTACTACGGTCATCTGACGGCCTACCTGCCCGATGAGTGGGAAAACATCATCGAGCAGCTGAGTCGTATCCGTTTTCCCTCGCCTGCGCTCTCCAACTTCAAGTCCAAGGTCATCGGGCTCGCGCAGGAAATGATCCCCGATCAGCAGGGGCGCGTTCGCATTCCGCAACCGCTCATGCGCGAGGCGGGATTGTGCAAGGACGTGGTGCTGGTGGGTATGCTCGACAAGTTTGAAATCTGGGATCAGGGCCGCCACGACGCCATCGAGCTCACGGATGTTTCCGCCGAACTGGCGGCCAGCGGCATAGAGTTCTCCTTGTAAGAGGTTTCCGTCATGGTCTCTGCCTCCTCTTCATGCGACATCGCCTCGCGCCATATCTCCGTGCTGCCATGCGAAACGCTGGCGGTCTTCGCCCCTCTCTGGCAGGAGGGAGAAGGCCCCGTGCGCATTCTGGACGGCACGCTGGGGCTCGGCGGGCACACACAGGCTCTGCTGGAGGCCTCGCCGCGGGTGAGCGTCTGCGGTCTGGACAGGGACGAGGAGGCGCTGGCGCTGGCCCGGCGGCGTCTGGCTCCTTACGGGGAACGCTTCCACGGCGTGCATTGCGAATACAGCCGCTTTGCCGACGCGCTGGATGCGCTGGGCTGGGACAGCCTCGACGGGGCGCTGCTGGACATCGGCGTCTCTTCCCTGCAGCTGGACGAGGCCGAACGCGGCTTCAGCTTTTACGGCGACGGGCCGCTGGACGTGCGCATGGATCAGCATTCCGGCAGGCCGTCGGCATGGCACTGGGTCAACAGGGAAAGTTTCGACCGCCTCAAGGAATGTATCGCCACCCTGGGCGAGGAGCCGCAGGCCGGGCGCATCGCCCGCGCCATCGTGGATGCCCGCCAGAAGGACGGCATCGACACCACGGCTCAGCTCGCCGCGCTGGTGGAGCGCGCCTATCCGGCGGCGTGGCGGGCAAAGGCCCGCCGCCATCCGGCCACGCGCACCTTCCAGGCGTTGCGTATGGCGGTCAATGACGAGCTGGGAGAACTGCAACGGTTCCTGGACGGCATTTTGCGGCGTCTGCGTCTGGGCGGTCGCCTGGCCATCATCTGCTTTCATTCGCTGGAGGACCGCATGGTCAAGCAGGCCATGCGTCACTGGGCCGAGGGCTGCCGCTGCCCGCGGCACGTCATGCGCTGCGTGTGCGGCCATGAGCCCGAGGTTCGCATCCTGTTCAAAAAGCCCGTCCAGGCCGGGGAGGATGAGCTGGCCCGCAATCCTCGTGCCAGCAGCGCCAAGCTGCGCGCCGCGGAAAAGATCGCCGAGGACGGCACGGCGGGGAGCGACGGCGCATGCGCATGAAAAAGATGGTTTTTCAACGGGCCAGCGGGCGCGGCTGGCTGCTGGTGCTGGCCTGGGGCGTCATCGCCTGCATGAGCATGGGGCTCGTGCTGGTCTGGGTGAACATCGAACGCATGGATACCAATTATTTCATCAATATCGCCCAGAACACCCTCAACGAGCGTAAATCCCTGCGGGCCAAGCTTCAGGTGGAACGCGAACGGCTGCTTTCGCCCTATGAATTGCGCCGCCGGGCCGAGGAATTCGGCATGACGGAGCCCAGGCCCGGGCAGGTGCGCCGTCTCCAGCTCAACTAGAGGGCCGCGGATGACCGCCGCCGGGAACAGGGAAAGAGGTACGGGACATGCTGAGATTTTCGCTGTCGCGCAACAAGCGCAACACGTCGAAAAAAAATGAGCACAGGCCGCGGAAACGGCAGCCTGAGGCCTCGCGCATCCTTGGGCATACCTCGGGCGACAAGCCCAGCACATCCCGAAGCGCCGCCAAAAAGAGCTTCTGGGCCAATATGGACTGGTCGCGCGCCCGCATCAATGTGGTGGTCATCGGTTTTTGTCTGATCTGGGGCGGGCTCTGGTGTCGGGCCTGGTATCTCCAGATGATCATGGGGCCGCGCCTGGCGGACCGCGCCAACCGGCAGCACACGGCCACCGAGCTGGTGACCGGCCGTCGCGGCATGATCTTCGACCGCAACGGGCAGGTGCTGGCCCGCAGCGTGGAAGCCCGTTCCGTCTACGCCAAGCCGCGCGAGATCCAGGATTTCCTCAGCATGGCCAATACGCTCGGCCCCATCCTCGGGCTCGAGCCGCAAAAACTCTATGACGAGCTTTCCAAGACCAGCCGGCGTTTCGTCTGGCTGCGCCGCAAGGTGGACGACTACACCGCCGAGGCGGTGCGCCGGGCCAATATCCCCGGCATCGGCCTGACCAAGGAATATGACCGCGTCTACCCCTTCAAGCATCTGGCGGGCCAGCTGCTGGGCTTCGTGGGGCTGGACGACAAGGGCCTGGAAGGCATCGAACGCTCGCTGGATTCACGGCTGGGCTCGCTGCCCACGCGGCAGGTGGTGCAGCGCGACGCCACGGGCCGCCGCTTCTATCTGCATGAGGAGGGGCGCTCCGAGCCGCGTGGCGAGGACATCACCCTGACCATCGACGTGCAGATGCAGTTCATCGCCGAGGAGGCCGTGGCCCGCGCCGCGCGGGATTTCGACGCCAAATGGAGCGGGGCGCTGGTGGTGGATGTGCCCTCGGGCGACATCCTTGCCTGGGCGCAGTATCCCTTCTTCAATCCCAACAACTACCGCGAATCCAGTCCGGTGGTCTATCGTAACCGTCTGGCCGCCGATGCCCTGGAACCGGGCTCGACGTTCAAGCCCTTCATCATGGCCGCCGCGCTGGAAGAGAAGAAGATCGCCACCACGACCCCCATCGACTGCGAGAACGGCCGCTGGGAGACCAAGAAGTTCACCATTCGCGACACCTCGCGACAAGGGGTGCTGCCCGCTCACAAGGTGCTGCGCTATTCCTCCAACATCGGCATGGCCAAGATCGGCCTGGAGCTGGGCGCGGCGACGACCTACCGGTATTTGCGGGCCCTCGGCTTCGGCGAGCACGCGGTGGTGCCTGTGGCCGACAGTCGTGGCATTTTGCGCATCCCCCGGGACTGGAGCGACGTGGACATCATGTCCGCCGCCTTCGGGCAGAGCGTTTCCGTGACCGGTCTGCAAATGGCGCAGGCCTACCTGACCCTGCTCAATGACGGCGTCTACAAGCCCCTGCGCCTGCTCAGAGAGGATGGCAACGTTGAGGAGCGCCATCCCCGCATCTTCCGCGCGGCGGTGGTGGAACAGGTGCGTAAGATGATGCGCGATGTGGTCGAGGAGAAGGACGGGACCGGCAAACGGGCCCGCATCGAGGGCGTGGAGGTGGCCGGCAAGACCGGCACGGCCCAGAAGGCCGACCGCCGCGCCGGATCGTACGGCAACAAGCGTCTGGCCTCCTTCGTGGGCTTTTTGCCCGCGGACGATCCCCGCTACCTCATCGTGGTCCTGGTGGACGAACCCACCAAGAATCAGTACGGCGGCGTGGTGGCCGCGCCGGTGTTCCGCGAGATAGCGGCCCGCAGCATCACCTACAGCGGGGCCATCGTGCCGACGGCCGGGGCCGAGGAAAAGGAAGAGAAAAAGAAGACGAACCGCCAGCGCGGGCTCAAGCTGGCGCTGCCGGAGGCTCCCTATCTGGCCGAAGCCGTGGTGACGCCTGCCCGCCATGTCACGGACGGCATGCAGCTGCCCGGCCATCGCAGTCGCGCCAGCACCAAGGTGCCGGACGTGCGCGGAAAGAGCCTGCGCAATGCGGTGGAACTCTTCGCCCGGGCGGGCGTCGTGCCCGAGCTCAAGGGCAACGGCACCAAGGTGGTCAAGCAGAGCCCCCCGGCCGGGAGCGACTGGGCGGAAGAAGGCAAGAACGTCAGGTACATCCTGTGGCTATCGGAGAAATAGGCATGAAGGGCGCATTTGCAGCATTGCTCGAACAGGTGGACAAGGGCGGCATGGAAGTCCGTGCCGACTCGCGGCAGGTGGGGCCGGGCGACGTCTTTGTGGCCGTGCCCGGCGCAACGGAGGACGGGGCGCGCTTCATCCCCGCCGCACGCGCGGCCGGGGCCGCCGTCATCGTCTGCACGCCGGAGGCTGCCGCCGCCTGCGGCGAGGAGCCGTCCTGCCGCATCATCCCGCATCCCGACCCGCGCGAGGCGCTGTGGCGGCTGGCCGCGGCGCGCTGGCACACGGCGGCGCATCCGCTGAATATCCTGGGCATCACCGGTACCAACGGCAAGACCACCAGCGCGTATCTGCTGGAACATCTGTTCACGGCGGCGGGGCACGGGGTGGGCGTGCTGGGCACGGTCAGCTATCGCTGGCCCGGCCATGTGGAGAATGCGCCCCTGACCACGCCGGATCCGCTGAGCATCCACGCCATGCTGGCCCGCATGGCCGAAGCGGGCGTGGATACGGCGGTCATGGAGGTCTCCTCGCACGCGCTGGAACAGCAGCGGGTGGGCGGCATCCCGTTCGCCGGGGCCCTGTTCACCAACCTCACCCAGGATCATCTGGACTTCCATCCCGACATGGAACGGTATTTTGCGGCAAAGGCCCGGCTGTTTCGTGAACTGCCCGCACCGGACAAGGCACTTGCCATCAATGCCGACGATGCCTGGGGCCGCCGCCTGCTGGAGGATTGTCCGACCGCTCTTTCCTACGGGCTGCACGCGGCAGCGGACGGACGGCGGCATCTGCGGGGCGAGATCCTGCATTCCGGCACCGACGGCCTGCACCTGCGTATGTCGCTGGGAGAGGAGAGCTGGGAGCTGCGTTCGCCGCTGGTGGGGCAGTTCAACGCCCTCAATCTTCTGGGCGTGCAGGCGCTGGCCCTGGGCCTGGGCCTGCCGCGGGCCGCGCTGCAGGCGCTGGCGGGCTTTCGCGGCGTGCCCGGCCGGCTGGAGCGGGTGGAGAACCCGCGCGGCCTCAATGTCTTCGTGGACTATGCCCATACGCCGGATGCGCTGGTCAATGTGTTGCAGGCCCTGCGCGGCGCGGGCTTCAAACGGATAGTGGCGGTCTTCGGCTGCGGCGGCAACCGGGATCGCGGCAAGCGTCCCCGCATGGGCGAGGCGGTGGCCGGATATGCGGATGTGGCCGTGCTGACGTCGGACAATCCGCGTTTCGAGGATCCGGAAGCCATCCTTCAGGACGTGCTGCCCGGTCTGCGGGACGCGCGGGAAGTGCTGGTGGAAGTGGATCGCCGTGCGGCCACGCGCAAGGCCCTTGAGATGCTGGGCCCGCAGGATGCCCTTCTCATCGCGGGCAAGGGACACGAGGATTATCAGATCATTCAGGGCGTCAAGCACCACTACAGCGATCAGGAAGTGGTACGGGAGATACTGGGGTGCGCCTAAAGCTGAGTGAACTGGCGACGGCCGCCGGATGCGCGCTGCCGCCGGAAGATGACCGTGAAATGACCGCCGTGGCGACGGACAGCCGCGCCGTACGGCCGGGGACGCTCTTCGTCTGTCTGGCGGGCGAGCATGTGGACGGGCACGATTACGCCCTGAAGGCACAGGAGGCCGGGGCAACGGCCATCCTGGGGACGCGTGCGCCGCAGGCCATGCCAGAGGGGGTGCGGGTTCCGTATCTGCGGGTGGAGGATGCCGTGAAGGCGCTGGGCCGCATGGCGGCGCTGTGGCGCGACCGCTGCGCCGGCGTCCGGGTCATCGCCGTCACCGGCACGGCCGGCAAGACCACGGTCAAGGAACTGCTGGCCCAGACGCTGGCCCTTGCGGGCAGGACGGCCCGCAACGCCGCCAATCTGAATAATCAGATAGGTCTGCCGCTCTCCCTGCTGGCCGCCGACGGCGACGAGGATTTCTGGGTTATGGAAGTCGGCATCAGTCACGATGGCGACATGGACGAGCTGGGCGGGATCCTGCGACCGGATGTGGCGCTCATCCTCAATGCGGGGGCCGGGCATACCGAGGGGCTGGGCGCATGCGGCGTGGCCTGGCACAAGGCGCGCCTGCTGCGCTATGTGCCGCGGGACGGCATCTGCCTCATCAGCGCGGACTATCCCGATCTGGTGCGCGAGGCCCGGGCCGTGCGCGGCGATCTGCTGTATTTCACCGCGGAAGGCCGCCCGCTCCAGTTCCGCGGCGCGCCGGCGGGCAATGAGGGCGGGCGGGGTCGCTACCGTCTGAGCCTGGACGGCAGGCCCTGCGAGGTGCTGGCTCCCTTCCGGGGCAGCTACGGCGCGGAAAACTGCATCGCCGTGGCGGCCGTGGCCTCCCTGCTGGGGCTGACGCCGGAGACCATCGCCCGCGGTCTGGCCGGGGCCAGCCTGCCCGCCCAGCGTTTCGTACGCAAACAGGCGGGCCCGTGGCGGATCATTGACGACACCTACAACGCCAATCCGCTTTCCATGCGCCGCATGCTGGATGCCGCGGCCGAGCTGGCCCGGAGCGAGGGCGACGGCGTCTTTATCGCCGTGCTGGGCGAGATGCGCGAACTGGGCGAGCTTGCCGTACGGGAGCATGAGCGGCTGGGCCGCCATCTGGCGGAAGTCCGCCCCGCGGCCGTCTTCTGGAAAGGCGGCCAGGCGGATGCCGTGCGTGCCGGGCTGGAGCAGGGCGGCTATGCGGGAATCTTCCGCACTCCCGCGGATGCCGGGGAGTTCCGCGCCTGCCTGAAGGAAACGGCCGCCGGCGCGACGCACGGGGGGCTTGTGCTGTTCAAGGGATCGCGCAGCAATGCGCTGGAAGAGTGGGTGACCGTCCTGCAGGATCAGGCGGCAGGACAGCGGGGGATGTGAGGCATGTTTTACTCGCTGCTGGTTCCCCTTGCCGAGGAGTGGTCGGCATTCAACGTCTTCCGGTATATTTCGTTCCGTTCCCTGGCGGCGCTGATGACGGCGCTCGTCATCTCCGTTCTGGTCGGGCCGCGCTTCATCGCCTGGCTGCGCCGGATCAAATGCGGACAGTATATCCACGAGGATGTGGCCGCCCACGCGGGCAAGGCCGGCACGCCCACCATGGGCGGCATTATTATGCTGTTCAGCCTCGGCGTGAGCCTGCTGCTCTGGGCGGATCTGCGTAATTCCCATATCTGGCAGACCTTCTTTGTCTTTGTGGGTTTCGGACTGGTGGGGCTCTGGGACGATCTGACCAAGCTGCGCCACCACAAGAACCGGGGCATCAGCGGCCGCGCCAAACTGGCCGGACAGGCGGCCGTGGCCCTTGCGGCCATGCTGGCCCTCTATATGGATGAGCGCTGCAATACCACGCTGGCCATCCCCTTCATCAAGGATTGGACGCCGGATCTGGGTATTTTCTACATCCCCTTCGGCATGTTCGTCATGGTGGCGGCCTCCAACGCCGTCAATCTCACGGACGGGCTGGACGGCCTGGCCATCGGCCCGAGCATCGTGGCCGGCGTGGTCTTTGCCATCTTCATCTACATCACCGGCCATGCGCGCATGGCCTCCTATCTGCTGGTGCCCTATGTGCCGGGCATGGGAGAGGTGACGGTCTTCTGCGGCGCGCTGGTGGGGGCCGGGCTGGGCTTTTTGTGGTTCAACGCCTATCCGGCGCAAATCTTCATGGGCGATGTGGGCTCCCTGAGCCTCGGCGGCGTGCTGGGCTACCTGGCCCTGCTGAGCAAACAGGAGCTGGTGCTGGCCGTGGTGGGCGGCCTGTTCGTGGCGGAAACGCTCTCCGTCATCATGCAGGTGGGCTATTTCCGCTGGACGGGCGGCAAGCGGCTTTTCCGCATGGCGCCGTTGCACCATCATTTTGAACTCAAGGGCGTGCCGGAATCGAAGATCATCATCCGTTTCTGGATCACGTCCATACTGCTGGGGCTCATGGCCCTGTCCGTCCTCAAGCTGCGCTAGCGGGGAAGGGAGAGGAGAACGCTTATGGCTTTGGAACGCAATCGCGGACGGCGCATCCAGCCCGGGGAACTGGCCGTGGTGGTGGGCGCCGGCCGCTCCGGCCTTGCCGCGGCAAAGCTGCTGCGTCGGGAAAAGGCCCGGGTGCGCCTGCTGGAGCGCAACCGTAACGCCATCGACCTGACCACGCTTGCGGCCCTGCAACGGGCGGGAGTGGAGGTGCTTTTTGGCGAGCACACGCCGGAACTTTTCGAGAACGCCGTGCTGGTGGTGGCCAGCCCGGGCCTGCCGCTTGCCGCGCTGCGCGAGATGATGGGTCCGCAGGCGGCCCGTACCTCTTGCGAGATCATGGCGGAGATGGAGCTTGCCTGGCGCTATCTGGACGGCGAGCCCGTTCTGGCCGTGACCGGCACGAGCGGCAAGACCACCACCGTCAGCCTGGCCGCCGCCATGCTCCAGAAGCAGGGATATGCCGTTTTTCTGGGCGGTAACATCGGCACGCCGCTCTCCGAATATGTGCTGTCCGGCCGTCGGGCCGACGTGCTGGTGCTGGAAGCTTCCAGCTTCCAGCTCCAGGGCTGCTCGACGTTCTGCCCGCGCGTGGGGGTGATCCTCAACATCTCGCCCAACCATCTGGATCATCACAAGGATATGGCCGAATACGTTGAGGCCAAATTCCGCATCTTCCGCTGTCAGGAAGAAGGGGACCTGGCCATCATGGGCGAGGGATTGCGTAAACTCGCCGGGGCGTTCCGGCTGCGGGCGCGGCAGCAGATCTTCATTCCCGCCGACCGCCCGCCGCGCTTTGCGGACTGCCAGCTGCTCGGCGCGCACAACAATTTCAACGTGGAGGCCGCCTGGCTGGCCTGCCGTTTCTTCGGCGTGAGCGAGGCCAATGCCGCGGCCGCCGTGGCCGCCTTCCGGCCCCTGCCGCACCGGCTGGAACGGGTGCGCCGGCATCGCGGCGTGCTCTACGTCAATGACTCCAAATGCACCACCGTGGCGGCACTCAAGGTGGCGCTGGAATCCTTCGACCAGCCTGTGCGCCTGCTGTGCGGCGGCAAGTTCAAGGGTGGCGATCTGGCGGCGCTGGCTCCCCTTGTGCAGGCAAAGGTCCAGGAGGTGGCCCTGTTCGGCGGCAGTCGCGACGTGTTCGAGAAAGCCTGGGGCGACATCGTCCCCATGCACTGGCACGAGCACCTCAAGGAAGCGGTGACCTTGCTTTCCCATACGGCCTGCAAGGGGGACGTGGTGCTGCTTGCGCCCGCCACCTCCAGCTTTGACCAGTACGGAAGCTACATCAAGCGCGGCGAGGACTTCAAACGCATCGTCGGTGCCCTGGCATGAAGAAAAACAGTTTCCGCGAAAGCAAGGCGGCCAGCGTGCTGGCGCGCGTGGCTGAAAAGGCCATCCCGGGAGGGTTCGACTGGTGGCTGTTCACGCTGACCGTCATCATCCTTGCCATCGGCCTCATCATGGTGCTGTCGGCCAGCGGCATCGTGGCGGAGATAGACAACGGCGACAAATATTATTTCTTCAAGCGGCAGGTGGTCTTTGCCGTGGTCGGTCTGCTGGGGCTGTGGGGCGCGGCGCTCATGCCCCGGGCCTGGCTGTACAAGCTCCAGTATCCGGCGCTGCTGCTCTCCCTGCTGCTTTTGCTGCTGACGCTCTCGCCGCTGGCGCCCTCCATCAACGGGGCGCGCCGCTGGATACCCATCGGGCCCATCTCGATCCAGCCCATGGAATTCGTGAAGATCTCCATGGCGCTCTATCTGGCCTATTTTATGAGCAGCAAGCAGGATCTCATAAAGACGTTCAGCCGCGGCGTCATCCCGCCCTTTGCGGTGACCGGCCTGTTCTGCTTCCTGCTGCTGCTCCAGCCGGATTTCGGCAGCTCGGTCGTGCTGGCCAGTCTGCTCTTTTTCATGTGCGTGGCAGGAGGGACGCGCTTCATCTACCTGTTTTTCGCCATGGCGCTGGTAGTGGCCGGGGCCATGGCGCTGGCCATCGCCTCTCCGTACCGCTTGCGCCGTCTGCTGGCCTTCCTCGATCCCTTTGCCGACCCGTCCAACACGGGGTATCACCTTGTGCAATCCCTGCTGGCCTTCGGCTCGGGGAGCTTCTTCGGCGTGGGGGTCGGGGCCAGCAAGCAGAAAATGTTCTATCTGCCGGAAGCGCACAACGACTTCATCATGGCGGTGCTGGGCGAGGAGCTGGGCTTCGTGGGGGTGAGCGTGGTCATGCTGCTCTTCACCATGCTTTTCTGGCGCTGTTACCGCATCATCATGGGACAGAAGGAGCTGCGGGATCGTTTTACGGCCTTCGGCATCACGGTCATCATCGTCATGGGCTGCGTGATGAACCTCGCGGTGGTCATGGGGGTCGCGCCGCCCAAGGGCGTGCCCATGCCGCTGGTGAGCTACGGCGGCAGCAATCTGCTGGCGACGCTCATCTGTGTGGGATTGTTGCTCAATTTTTCAAGGACGGCGGACGGATGGAAAAAGTCCTCCTGACCACCGGCGGTACCGGCGGCCATATCTTCCCGGCGCTTGCCGTCACCGAGGCGCTGCGCGGACGGCATCCGGGCATACGCCTTCTGTTCGTCGGATCGCAGTACGGGCCCGAGGCCCGGCTGGCGGCACAGGCCGGGGTGGAATTCGCGGGGCTGCCCGTTCGCGGGCTGGTGGGGCGCGGCTGGCGCGGGGTCATGGCCTCGGCGCGCATGCTGGCCGCCTGCGGTCGGGCCGTGGGCCTGATTCGCCGCTTTCGTCCCGACGTGGCGGCGGGCTTCGGCGGCTATGCCGCCTTTGCGCCGCTGCTGGCGGCCAGGCTGTGCGGCGTGCCCTGCGTACTGCATGAGCAGAATGCCGTGGCCGGGGCCAGCAACCGTCTGCTGGGACGGCTGGCAGGGACGGTCTGCCTGTCGCTGGAGGCGACGCGGGGTTTTGCGCCGGAAAAATGCGTACTGACCGGTAATCCCGTTCGGGCGGCGGTGGCCGCCGTGGGAGAGCGCCCACGGGCGTTCACGAGCCGGCGGCTGCTGATCATGGGCGGCTCGCAGGGCGCGCATGCCCTGAATGTCTATGTGACGGAACAGCTTGCCCTGTTGCGGGAAGCCGGGGTGGAGGTGCGCCATCAGACGGGAAAGGCCGACTATGACGCCGTGCGGGCAGCCTATGTGTCCGCGGGGTTTGACGCCGATTGTGTCAGCCCCTTCATCGACGACATGGCCTCCGCCTATGCCTGGGCGGATCTGGCGCTCTGCCGGGCCGGCGCGACCACGGTGGCGGAGCTGTGCGCCGCGGGACTGCCCGCCGTGCTCGTGCCCTTCCCCCATGCGGCGCATGATCATCAGCGCGGCAATGCCGTTGCCCTGAGCGAGGCCGGCGCGGCCCGCTGGCTCGCGGAGGACCGCATGCGGGAAGCGGAGCTGTTGCGGAGCGTCATTGCGTTGCTGGATGCGCCGGAAGAACGCCGCCGGATGAGCGAGGCCGCCCGTCGTGCCGCCCGGCCGCAGGCGGCGGAGACCGTCTGCGAGGTGCTGGAACGGCAGGCCCGGACACAGGCGTGAGCCGAGCGGGAAAATCGAGGAAACAGCCTGCCGGCATGGCGGGATGACGGATAAAGGGACAGAACGTGGAACGAAGCGGAATGAATGACCGGGTGCGCCGCATCCATATGGTGGGCATCGGCGGCGCCGGCATGAGCGGCATCGCCGAGGTGCTGCTCAGCCAGGGCTATCAGATTTCGGGATCCGACATGGCGGATTCCGCCGTGGTACGGCATCTGCGCACGCTGGGCGCGGACATCGCCATCGGCCATGCGCCCGAAAACGTGGGTGACGTGCAGGTGCTCGTCAAATCGACCGCCATCGCGGAAAACAATCCTGAAGTGGTCGAGGCCCGGCGGCGCAATATCGCCATCATCCCGCGCGCGGAGATGCTGGCCGAGCTCATGCGCCTGCGGCAGGGCATCGCCATCGCCGGCACGCACGGCAAGACCACCACGACTTCGCTGACCGCCGCCATATTCGACGCGGCGGGGCTGGACCCCACGGTCATCATCGGCGGCAGGCTCAATGTCTACGGCACCAACGCCCATCTGGGGTCGGGGGAATACCTCATCGCCGAAGCCGACGAATCGGATGCCTCCTTTCTCTGCCTTTTCCCCATCCTCAACGTGGTGACCAATGTGGACGAGGATCATCTCGACCATTACGGAACCCAGCAGGCGCTGGACGAGGCCTTTGTTCACTTTATGAACAAGGTGCCGTTTTATGGCTGCAATGTGGTGTGCGTGGACGATCCCGGCGTGCGCCGTCTGCTGCCGCAGGTCAAGCGGCCGGTACTGACCTACGGCTTCAGCGAGGAGGCGCGCTTGCGCGCCGAGATGCGGGAAAGTGGGGCCGCCAGCCGCTTCACGGTCTTTCTGGATGGCGAATGCCTCGGCGACGTGCGGCTGCCGCACCCCGGGCATCACAATGTGCTCAATGCGCTGGCGGCCATCGGCACGGCCCTGAAGGCGGACATCCCCTTTGCCCGCTGCGCTGAGGGACTCGCCGGATTTGCCGGTGTGGCCCGTCGCTTTGAATTCAAGGGCGAGCGCGACGGCGTGACCGTGGTGGACGACTATGGTCACCATCCGGCGGAGATCGCCGCCACGCTGGAGACCGCACGGCAGGTGTTTCCCGGCCGTCGCATCATCGCGGCCTTCCAGCCGCATCGCTTCAGCCGCACGCAGGCGCATTTCGGCGAATTCTGCAAGGTGTTCGAGCCGGTCGACCAGATATTGCTGACAGAAATCTATGCCGCCGGGGAAAAACCCATACCCGGCGTTTCCGGCGAAAGCCTGGCCCAGGGCATGCGCCAGGTCTGCGCGACGCCGGTGAGCTATTTTCAGACGCTGGATGATCTGGTGCGGGAACTGCCTGCCGTTCTTCAGTCCGGGGACGTGCTGCTGACGCTGGGCGCGGGCAGCATCACCCGCGTGGGGCCGCTCTGGCTGGAGGGCAGCGGTCATGCGTGAAACGCCATCCCCCCTTCTGGCGGAGCGCACCAGCATCCGCCTGGGCGGAAGAGCCATCGCGGAACTGCATCTCGAGGCGGAGGACGATGTCTTCCGCCTTGCGGAGCGCCAAAAACAGCTTGGCGGAAGGCTGTTCTTCCTGGGGGCGGGGACGAACATCCTCGCCGCTGACGGCGATTTACCCGTCATTCTTGTACGTTATGCGGAAGAGGGTGAACCGACTGTTGTGCGTGATGAGGGAGAAAGGGTAATGGTTCGTGTGGGGGCATCCGTACCCTTGCCACGACTGTTGCGCTTTTGTGCCGCACACGGTTTGAGCGGCCTGGAAGGACTGGTGGGCATCCCCGGGAGTGTCGGCGGCGCTGTTGCCATGAATGCCGGATCATTTGGCTGTGAAGTTGGCCCGAATCTTGCTTCAGTACGTTTTTTTGACGGCTCGCAAATCCGTGATGCGGACGGTTCGCAGTTGTCATACGGTTACCGGCATATGCGCATGCCCGGCGAAGTCGCGGGCTATCTCGTGTTGTCAGGCACTTTTAGCTTGACCCGCAAGGCAAAGGATGACATTTCTTTAGTCATGCGTCACAACTTTTTTGAGAAAAAGTCTAAACAACCTGTGACCGCATGGAGCGCCGGATGTGTCTTCAAAAATCCCGCTCCCGATCGTTCCGCCGGGAAGCTGCTGGACGCGGCCGGGTATCGTGGCAAGTCGCTGGGCGGTATGATGTTTTCCCCTCTGCATGCGAATTTTCTCGTCAACACGGGCAAGGGGAGCGCCTCGGCAGCTTTTGACCTGATGCGGATGGCTGAAGATGAGGTAAGGCGTCGATTCGGTGTCACACTCGAGCCGGAAGTCAGGATAGTGTCGTGAATCTGTCGTTCAAGCGCAAAAAACAGGTTCGCAACAGCTACCGCAGGGAAAAGGTGTCGGTCTGGGCCACGCTGAGAAACCTTCGCCTGCCCCTGCCCAGGCTGCACCTGATGCGCGGCAGTCTTGCCAGTGTGCTTACCCTGTGCGCGCTGCTGGTTTTTGTGGCCGCGGTGGTGACGGGAGTCTGCTCCTTGAGTCTGTGGCTGTACGGCAAGGCGACGACGAGCGAGTTCTTTGCCACCACGCATATCGACGTTACCGGGAATGTGCGGCTCTCCCGCGAGATGGTGCTGAAATACGGCGGCATCCAGGAGGGGGACAACAGCCTTTCCGTGAGCATTACCGAAATGGAACGCAGGCTGCGGGACACTCCGTGGGTGGAGGAGGTCTCCGTCAAACGGCTGCTGCCGGATCGTTTCATCATCCGCCTCAAGGAGCGCATGCCCTCCTTCTGGGTGCACAAGGACGGCGTGTTGTATTACGCCAATGAGCGCGGCGAGATCATAGCGCCGGTCGAGAGCGAAAATTTCCTCTCCCTGCCCACGCTGGCTGTGGAACCGGGCGGAGAGGACGCCATCCCGTATCTGGAACGGCTCATGGCGGATCTGAACAGCGGGAGCCTGCCTGTGGAGTCGGGCGCGGTGGCGTCGGTGACGCTGAGTCCGGCACGGGGGGTGGAAGTCTATCTGGAAGACCGGGAAATGCGCCTCTCCATCGCCACCGATGACTGGAGCGGCAATCTGGCGAGGCTGGGAGCCACGCTGGGCGACCTGGCACGGCGGCAGGAATTGCGCAATGTGCGCGATGTGAGGGCGGTTCACGGAAACGTGTGGGTGATTTTGAATCAGAAGGTACGCAGTTGAGCTCAGGGTGGCAGGAATGAACAAGTCTGATCTCATTGTCGGTCTTGATATCGGAACGACCAAGATTTGCGCGGTGGTGGGCCAGCTCAACGAGGCCGGCATCATCGAAGTGGTGGGCATTGGCAACAGTGTCTCCACCGGCCTGCGCAAGGGGGTGGTCGTCAATATCGAGCAGACGGTGCAATCCGTGCGCAAGGCGGTGGAAGAGGCCGAACTCATGGCGGGCTGCGAGATCAATTCCGTCTATGTCGGCATAGCCGGCAGCCACATCATGGGCATCAACAGTCACGGGGTCATTGCCGTCAAGGGCGGCGAGGTGACGCAACGTGACATCGACCGCGTCCTGGACGCGGCGCGGGCCGTGGCCATCCCGGCGGACAGGGAGGTCATCCACATCCTGCCGCAGGAATACATTGTCGACAATCAGTACGGCATTGCCGATCCGCTCGGCATGGCCGGCGTACGGCTGGAAGTGCGGGTGCATATCGTCACCGGGGCCATCTCCTCGGCGCAGAACATCGTCCGCTCCTGTCACAGGGCCCAGCTCGAGGTGTCGGAGATCGCGCTGGAGTCCCTTGCCTCGGCCAAGGCCGTGCTGACGGACGAGGAACGGGAGATCGGCGTGGCGCTGGTGGATCTGGGCGGCGGCACGACCGACATCGCCATCTTCGCCAACGACGCCATCAAGCACACGGCCGTGCTGGCGCTGGGCGGGCAGAATCTGTCCAACGACATCGCCTTCGGCCTGCGTACGCCGGTGGCCTCGGCCGAAAAGATCAAGATCAAGTACGGCTGCGCCCTGACCGATCTGGTGCGCGCCGACGAATATATCGAAGTGCCGAGCGTGGGGGGGCGTGAATCGCGCCGCCTTTCGCGCCAGGTGTTGGCGGAGATCTGCGAACCTCGCATGGAAGAGATCCTCTATCTCGTGGACCAGAGCCTCGTGCGCTCCGGTTACAAGGATCTCATCGGGGCCGGCGTCGTCCTGACGGGCGGGACGTCGCTCATTGAAGGCTGTCAGGAGCTGGGCGAGCAGATCTTCAACCTTCCGACGCGCATAGGCTATCCGCGCAATGTGGGTGGTCTGAAAGACGTGGTCAACAGTCCCAAGTTCTCTACGGCAGTGGGGCTCTTGTGCTACGGCGCGGAAAAGGAAATGGGCGGACAGAAGAAGTTCACCTCTTCGCGCAACGAAAGCAGTATGTTCGACGGGCTGCTGGCGCGCATGAAGAAGTGGTTTTCCGACATTTCCTAGCTTTCAGTTTCATTTGCGGGCAAACAGACAACATACAAGGGAGAGGAAGCATGTCTCAGTCTATCATGGATGAAATCGACACCTCGCTGGCCAGCAGCGCCAAACTCAAGGTTATCGGCGTCGGCGGCGGCGGCGGCAACGCCGTGCAGAACATGATCGACTCTGGACTGAAGGGTGTTCAATTCGTGTGCGCCAACACCGATGTGCAGGCGCTCAATAAAAATACGTCCCCCCTCAAGGTGCAGCTCGGCGAAAGCCTGACGCGCGGCCTTGGCGCCGGGGCCAATCCCAACGTGGGGCGTGAGGCCGCCCTGGAAAGCATCAACGCCATTCGCGAAGCCATCGGCGATGCCGACATGGTTTTCGTTACCGCCGGCATGGGCGGCGGCACCGGCACCGGCGCGGCGCCCGTGGTGGCGCAGGCCGCCAAGGAGCTGGGCGCGCTGACCGTCGGCGTGGTGACCAAACCCTTTACCTTCGAGGGCATCAAGCGCAAGCGCGCTGCCGAGGTGGGGCTTGAGGAGTTCAAGCAGCATGTGGACTGTCTGATCATAATCCCCAATGACCGCCTGATGGCCTTTGCCCCCAAGAAGGAACCCTTCAGCCGCATGCTGGAACGGGCCAACGAGGTGCTGTATTACGCGGTCAAGGGCATCTCCGACGTCATCCTCGGGGAGGGCATCATCAACCTTGACTTCGCCGACGTGCGCACCACCATGTCCGAGGCCGGGCTGGCGCTCATGGGCACGGGCATGGCCTCCGGGGAAAACCGTGCCCGCGAGGCCGCCCAGCGGGCCATTATGAGTCCTCTGCTCGAAGACGTATCGCTGGAAAGCTGCAAGGCCGTCTTGTACAACATCACGGCTCCGCAGGACATCTCCGCCGAAGAGATCCAGGAAGTCGGCGACATCATCGCCGAAGCCGCACCCGAAGACGCCAACATCATCTTTGGCGTGGTCTTTGATGAAGAAGTTGGTGATGAAATCCGCATCACCGTCATCGCCACCGGCATTGAGCCGCCGCAGGCCGTGGAGGCCAAACCGGTCGCTCCGGCGACGGTGACGCCGTTCAGCAAGGCCGGGGCTAATGCCGTACGCACGGAAGGTCGCCGCGTGGTGCGCGCCGAACAGCCGCCTGTCTACGGGCAGCAGCAGCCTCAGGCCGAACCGCAGATGCGGCCGATGCGCCGTCAGTCGCGCACCGAGGAGATCAGCTCCTGGTATGACGCCAACAGCAGCGATTATCCCTTTGTCATGAAGGGAGACCGTCGCCGCCAGCAGCGCCATACCCCGGGGCAGGAAGATTTCCTGTACAGCGACAGTGATTGCGAAACCCCTGCCTTCCTCCGCACGCAGGCCGACTAGGCCAGCGCAGCCGAAGGCAGTACATACAACTTTCAGGGCTTGCCTCTTCGGCCCTGAAATGCCCGCCGGGAGGCCCATTGGGGGCCTCCCAGTGCATTCCTCTCAAGTCCGCAGAAGTCCGCGTTGTGATGAAACAACGCGGACTTTTTGTATGAAGAAAACCTCCCGCTAGGCGGGAGGTTCAAAAAAGCTTAAAGCTTTGCGTGTGTTATAAAAACTCCTTTTGATTTGCTAGATAGTGTCTACACGAGTTAAGTTAACACCTTGAGCCATATCGCTATACAGCGGATTTGTACGGCAGCCTCAAA
>NZ_CALUYG010000040.1 GCF_944324935.1 uncultured Desulfovibrio sp.
CTCCAACAACGTATACCCTATCAACCTGATTCATCTGGTACAGCGTGTGCCCAGCTCTCATGTTCCTCATCTCCCCCTCGCAAAAATATTCCCTTACGAAAAGGAAAGGCCGGTTTTCCCGCGTATCGCGCGGGAAAACCGGCCTCTTGCAAGCGCAGGAGATACCTGTCAGCCGTTAGGGCTTGAGGCCCATTTTCATCACGGCCTGCATGCCGCCCATGCTGTTGGAGAGGTCGGTGAGGCCGTGGCGGGCCAGCACCAGCAGGGTGTCGTAGGCGCGCAGGCCGGTATTGCAGATGAGGGCCACCGGGCGGTCCTTGGGCACTTCATTGATGCGGGCGCGGATCTCTTCCAGCGGGATGGAGTGCCAGTCGGGGTATTGTTCCTGCACGGCCTTGCCGGCTTTGGCCGGGCGGGCGTCGATGAAGAAGACGTTGTTCTCCGCGCGGTGATGCCAGAGGTCCATGAATTTGTCGGCGGTGATGGGGGTGAAGCGGCCGGCCAGCACGTTGTCGGCCACGTTGGCCACCACGTTGACCACGTCCATAGCGCCGGCGAAGGGCGGAGCGTAGCTGATCTCCAGGTTGGAGATGTCGTCCACCGTGGGTTTGGCGAACTGGAGCGCCCCGGCCACGGCGTCGATGCGGGCCTTGAGGGCGTCGCCGGCGGTGCAGGCGCCCTGCATGCCGAGGACGCGGCGGGTGGCCTTGTCCACCACGATCTCCAGGCTCATAAGTTCCTTTTCGGGGTAGAAGTGGGCGCGATCCACCTGTTCCACGCTCACGGCCACGGCATCGAAGCCTTCCTTGCGGGCCTTGTCGATGGTGAGGCCCACGCCGCAGAAGGACATATCGAAGAGTTTGACGATCCAGGTGCCCACATAGCCGGGGAAGGTGGCCTTGCCGCCGGCGAGGTTGGTGCCGATGACGCGGCCCTGCCGGTTGGCCATGCTGCCCAGGGGCAGGTAGCCGGGTTTGCCGGTGATGAGGTTGGGGATGGAGACGCAGTCGCCGCCGGCATAGATGTCCGGGTCGGAGGTCTGCATGTATTCATTGACGGAGACGGCGCCGAAGGGGGTGACGTCCAGGCCGGCATCCCTGGCAAGCTGGCCGTTGGGGGTGAAGCCGGCGGCAAAGATGACGAGCTGGGCCTCGATTTCGCGTTTGTCGGTCACGACTTTGCAGACTTTGCCGTCCTTGCCTTCCAGGCGCAGCACTTTTTCGCCGGTGTAGACGTCGGTATTGTGCTTGGTGCAGTCCACGGCGGCCATGCGGGCGAGCTGGGCGGAGAGCACGCCGGGCAGAATCTGGTCCATCATTTCCACCACGGAGACCTTGACGCCCCACATGTCCGCCAGGGCCACGGCGGCTTCCAGCCCGATGAAGCCGCCGCCCACGACCACAGCCTGCTTGACGGAGCCGTTTTCGCAGGCATGGCGGATGGCTTCAGCCGCTTCGAGGCGGGTCAGGGAGAGGACGTTGCCGAGGTCGTGTCCTTCCACGGGGGGGATGCGCGGGCTTGCGCCGGTGGCCAGCACCAGCTTGTCGTAGGAGAGGGTCTCTTCCGCGCCGGTCACCACATCTCTGATGCGTACGGTCTTGGCCGCGCGGTCGATGGCGGTGGCACGCGTCTGGATGCGCACGGTCACGTCCTTGAGTTCGGCAAAGAACCTGGGATCGCGGATGACGTTGTACGGCGTGGCGCGCAGGTCGTTGACCGTATTCACTTCGCCGGAGACGTAGTAGGGGATGCCGCAGCCACCGTAGGAGATGTTGACGTTTTCGTCGATGAGGGTCACTTCGGCGTCGGGCAGGAGGCGCTTGCAGCGACAGGCCGCTTTGGGGCCGAGGGCAACGCCGCCGATAACAAGGATCTTCTGAGGCATGTCATGTTCTCCTGTTAGGAGTTGAGGGGGAATCAGGAGGGTTGACGCGAGCGCAAGTGCCGTGCGTCGCCTACCCTGACGGTGATCTTTTCCCTGTCCATGTATTCGAGCAGGGCGATGAGAAATTTGCGTGACAGGCCGGTGATCTCCTTGAGGCCGGCAAGGTCGAGATCGTCATGGGCGGCAAACCACTGCCGGGTCCGGGACAGGATCTCCTCCAGCGGGGCGGCGGCATAGTAGAGGCCGTCGGCCACGCGGACGAGCGCCTTTTCCTCGCAGAGCAGGCGCAGTACCGGGGCGGCCTCCTTCTGGCTGACGCCAAGTTCCGCCAGTACGTCCTTGAGGTTGGGCGGGGCCATGCCGCCCGCCTCATGGGCGGCCAGCAGCTTTTGCCGCAGCCCCTGCTGATCGCCGGCCAGCGACACGGTATGCGAGGGCAGGCGCAGGCCGTCGCCTTCCTGGACGAGCAGGCCCTTTTTGACGGCGCTTTCCAGGACGCGTTGCACCAGCCGGGGCGGGAGATCCTTGCTCCAGCCGGCGCAGATGGCGCCCTGACCGTGGCTCGGCTTGAGGGGGTGCTTGCGGTGGAGTTCCGCGGCGCGTGCGCAGGCGGCCTGCATGAGCTGGGTGAAGGCTTCCCCGTCTATCCACTGGCGTTGTTCCTTGTTCCAGCAGAGCAGTTTTCCTCGTGAGGCCAGATCCACGAGCAGTTTGTGCAGCTGCGGCGCGGGCAGGCCGGAAAGCGCCTGGAGCGTCGGCACGTCGCAGCCCTGGATATGGCGTATGGCCATGATGGCCAGCACAAGGGCCATGCCCCCGTCCTCAGCCAGATGGGCGGGCGTGGCCAGTGCGGCAAGCTGGCGGAACGTCTCAAGGTTATGGGCCCGGCGCGGATCGCGGGCGCGCAGCTCCGGCGGCAGGGGGGAAACGATGCTGCCGCCCGCCACGGTGCGCAGGGGCGAATAGGCCCGGATGACGCAATGATCGCCGAAGACGCCGGCCAGCGGCTGGGAAAAGCGCAGTTCCGCAAGGCAGGATTCGCCGGGAGCGAGGCGGTCCCGGTCGAAAAAGACGACGCGTGCGGCGCATTCCTGCGTACCGTGGTGGAAATGGACTTCCGTGCGCTGGCGCAGGGCGCGGGGGGCGGACGGCAGGCAGATCAGTTGCAGCAGCCAGCGCCGGGAAGGGAAAAGGCTGCCGGGGCGGGCAAGCACCTGCCCGCGGTGCAGGCTGTCCGTTTCCGTCCCCTGGACATTGACGGCGCAGCGCTGGCCGGCACGGACGACTTCGGCGGTCTCGCCGTGGCGTTGCAGGGCCCGCGCGCGCACGGCGACGCCTTCGGGCATGGCCACGAGTTCCTCGCCGCTCTCCAGGCTGCCGGAAATGACCGTGCCGGTCACCACCGTACCGTGACCTTTCATGCCGAACACGCGGTCAATGGGCAGACGGAAGAGGTCCGTGGGGCGGCGGGGCGGGATCCCGGCCGCACAGCGGTGGATGTATGCGCGCAGGGCGTCGAGGCCTTCGCCCGTGACGGAGGAGACGGGAAAAATGGGGGCATGTTCGAGGAAGCTGCCCTTGAGGAAGGTGCGGACGTCCTCCTGCACCAGTTCGAGCCACTGGGCGTCCACCATGTCGATCTTGGTCAGGGCCACGAAACCGCGGGTGATGCCGAGCAGGGTGCAGATGTCGAGATGTTCGCGCGTCTGGGGCATGACGCCTTCATCGGCGGCGATGACCAGCATGACGAAATCCACTCCCGCGGCCCCGGCCACCATGTTCTTGACGAAGCGTTCGTGGCCCGGCACATCGACGATGCCCAGGCGTTCGCCGTCGGGGAGTTCCGCCCAGGCAAAGCCCAGCTCGATGGTGATGCCGCGCCGTTTCTCTTCTTCGAGACGGTCGCAGTCTATGCCGGTCAGCGCGCGCACCAGCGAGGTCTTGCCGTGATCGATGTGTCCCGCCGTGCCCAGTACAAGCGCCATGCAACAACTCCTTTCCAGCGAAAGCGTCGGGAAGATTGCACTGGATATAGCCTGTTCCGCTGACAAGCGCAATGCCGGGGCGCTCCGGCGGGGAAAAAACGTGTCCGGCGGGCGGCCGTCAGGAACGGCTGGAGCAGCGGCTGTCCCGCTGTCTGACGGGCCTGCCGGTATGGTATTCCAGCCAGTAGCGCAGGAAGGTGAAGGCGTCGGCATGGTGCAGGCGTTTTTTTTCCTGCATGCGTATGTCGGCCGTGTGGATGGTGCTGTACAGATCCGCCGCGTCCTCGCCGTTCCAGGTGGCATGGCCGATGCCGAGAAAGAGCGGCAGGCGGCTGTTGTTGCGGTTGTATTCCCGAAGGGACTGCTGGATGGCGCGGGCGTGCTCCTCCGCCTGGGCGGCGGTGCAGGTGGGCAGGATGATGATGAACTCGTCTCCCCCCAGGCGGATGAGGCTGTGGGGGGCGCTGATGCTCCGTTGCAGCAGGCGGCTGGCCGCGATGAGCAGGCGGTCGCCCGCATCGTGGCCGAGGGTGTCGTTGATGAGCTTGAGGCCGCTGACGTCGCAGTAGATGACGCTCAGCGGCAGGGAGAGCCGGCTGTTCCAGGAGGAGGCGTTCTGGGTGAGGAACTCGCGGTTGTAGAGGTCCGTGAGCGAGTCGGTGAGGGCTTTGTGGCGCAGGCTGGCCTGGATCCGGCGATGCAGGGAAAGGTCGGTATGCAGGGCGATGATGCGTGTGGCCATATCCCGTGCATCCCGCTGGACGACCTGCCCGCGCTGCATGACCCAGAGGAAGCGGCCTTCCTTGTGGCGGAGGCGGCAGCAGCATTCAAAATAGTCGCCGCGAACGGTGGTGGTGGCGACGGTGCGCTGCAGGGTCAGGATGCGGGACCTGTCGTCGGGATGCAGGGCGTCGATCCACGCGCCGACCTCATTGGGCAGGTCATGTTCGCCGGCATAACCCAGCATGGTCCGGTAGTGCTGGTTGAAGAAGATGGCGTCCGTCTGAGGGTTCCAGTCCCAGAGGCCGTCCTCGGAGGCCAGGGGAAAGGGCAGGGAACCTTCATCGGGCAGGGGGAAGAGAGGGCTTCCTTCTTCCGGCAGGGTCGGGCCGGGCCGGGAGGAGGCATCCGTGATGCCGTGCAGGCTGCCGCCCACCATGATGGCCCGGCGCTGCTCGTTGCGCAGCAGGACGGCCCCGTGGGCCACCAGCACGCTGCCCTTTCGCGGCCCGCTGTGCACGAGGAAGGTGTCGCGCAGGCGGTCGCCCATGTCCGTATCGTGGAGGATGTCCTCAAGGCTGGTGTTCTCGCCGATGGAGCCGAACATCTCGCGGATCTCGTCACGCAGGATGCAGACGCGTTCCGGCGGCAGGCCCAGCAGGCGGCGGCAGGTCACGTCAAGATGGATGAGATCCCTGTCGCCGTTGTAGAACCAGAAACCGCAGGCATCCGCCGTGACGTGGGGGGAGAGGGGGCGGGAGGTCATGTCAGCTTGAATCTCCTGGAGCGGGAAAGGGACCTTTTTCGCGGGCAGCGGGCCCCGTACCGATGGCATCATTGTATGAATTCGGCATGGTCTGTCAATATTTCGCGGCAAAAGCGGCGGGATTCCACGGAAAAAGGCTGGGATTGATGCAAAACTCCCATTTTTTGTACGAATGACAACGGTTTAACAGGGGATGCGTCAGCCGTCGCGGCGACACGGCAAGGAGCGCCCCGCGCAGGGGGGCGGGGACGGACCCGCCGGGATGGCCGCCCGCGCGAGCTGGGTCAGTCGCGGCGGGAATCGAAAAGCGAGACCGGATGGCTGGTAAGGGCTTCGAGCCAGCATTTGAGCTGGTGGTAGGTGGTCTCGTGGGCGAGGGCCTTGTTGCGGAGCATATGATGATCGGCCCGGGCGATGGTTTCCGAGATGTCCGCGGCCGCCTTCTCCAGCGTGGCGTGGCCCACGGAGATGAAAAGGGGCATGCACCCTTCGGTGTCGTTATGTTTCTGGATGGCGACCCGGAGATTGAAGACCAGCTCCTCCGCCTGCAGGGCGGAACAGCGGGGCAGCACCACCAGAAATTCGTCGCCCCCCTGGCGGATGGTCACATGCGGCGTCTTGATGGCGTTCTTGAGCAGATGGGCGGCGCTGATGAGCAGGGCGTCCCCCACGTTGTGCCCCAGTGTGTCGTTGACGAGCTTGAGGCCGCTGACGTCACAGTACAGGATGCTCAGGGGCAGATGGGGCGGCTGGGCCCACTCCCTGACGTGCATATCGAGGCTGGCGCGGTTGCCGAGCCCGGTGAGCTGGTCGCTGTAGGCTTTTTCCAGGAGGTTTTCATGGTCCTGCTGGGAGGCGGAGATGTCGGTGATCATGCCCATGACCCGCAGCGCGCGGCCCTGCGTGTCCCGCCGCAGGACCTGCCCGCGGCAGAGTATCCAGAGATAGTCGCCCCGCGAGCCCCGCAGCCGAAAGGTGCATTCGAAATAATTGGCCCCGTGGGGTTCCACGATATTGTACAGCGCCCGGTTGGCCCGCATGCGGTCGTCCGTGTGGATGATGTTCTCCCAGGCCTCCATGCTATTGGGGAACTGCAGGGGGGAATAGCCCAGCATGGCCCGAAAGCGCGGACTGTATTCCACCCGGCCCGTCTTGGGGAACCAGTCCCACATGCCGTCGCCGCTGATGTCCAGGGTCAGCAGGGCCATGTCGGGATTGACGCCGGGGTCGTCCACGCCGGTATCGCTGAGCAGGCGGATATTGCCCACGAGGCTCAGGGCGCGTCCATCGGCATCCCGTCCCATGACCGAGGCGCGCACGGCGCACTGTCGCCCGCTGTAGGGACCGGCATAGAGGGTGATGCTGCACAGGAGCACGTCGCCTTCCGCCGGGCTTTCGACCACCTGCTGGAAGAGGCTCTCCTCCTCGGGGTCGATGTGCAGCAGGTCGCGGAGCTCGCTGCCGGGCATGCTGCGCGAGGCCGTGTCGGTGCGGCCCACAAGGGCCAGACAGTCCCGGTCCAGCCAGAAGATATCCTGTGCCGGAGTGAACTGCCAGAAGCCGGGCAGAAGCGTCGTCGGGGAGGAAAGCAGTGGACTCACAACAGGCAGCCTGACCACGTTCGGAGGGAAAACGTTACCTTCAATGTACGGAATGCGGTCGGGAGCGTCAATACTTATCCGCCGGAAAGCGTGAAAGGTCGCACGGCCCGCGGCGCTCCGCCCGTCGCCTCCCTGCGGAAAGGCAATGGGGCAGGGCCGTTACACGACCCTGCCCCATATCTGTCCATTACATGGCATGGCGGCCGGACGGCGATCAGGCCAGATGGCGCACCTCGCCGTACCATGCGGCGGCCTGTTCCAGCAGGGCATTGCTGCGGGCGGCAAGGGCCTGTGGATCCTTGAGGTAGCCGTCCTGCAGCAGGCAGGCGTCAAAGAGACATTCCACCATGTCGCTCAGGGTCTTGTCCGCGGCATCGGCCTTGTACATGCGTAGCAGGCTGCGCAGCAGGGGATGGTCGCGATTCACTTCCAGCACCTTGATGGGCAGGGAGTCGTCCTTCTGCATGACGCGCAGGAATTTTTCCATGCTGGAGGTCATGCCGCCGTCTGGCGAGACCAGCACGGCCGGACTTTCGGCCAGACGATGCGACACGCGCACGTCCTTGACGCGATCGCCGAGGATTTCCCGGATGCGGGCCAGCAGCTTGTCGAAGGCGGCACTGTCGTCCTCGGAAAGCGGCGCGGCGGCGGGCCTGTCCGCATCGGCCTTGTCGGCGAAGGCATCCAGCGCGTCGTCGGCCGCCGTCTCCACGGAGGTGAATTCCCATTCCTTGTAGGCATGCAGGCCGTCCATGAGGAACTCGTCCACCGGCTCATACAGGTAAAGAACCTCGATGCCCTTCTTGCGGAAGCGCTCCAGATGGGGGCTCAGGCGCGCGGCTTCCCGGTTGGGGGCCGTGACGTACCAGATGGTCTTCTGGCCTTCCGGGGCGCGGGCCATATACTCGTCCAGACTGCTCAGGGCCTCGGCGTCCTCGAGGGCGGAGGTGTTGAAGCGCAGCAGGGCGGCCACGCGCTCCCGGTTGGGGAAATCCTGATACCCGAGCTTGAAGACCCGGCCGTGCAGCTTCCAGAAGCGGGCGTACTTCTCAGCGTCGCCGGCGGCCATTTTTTCCAGATGGCCGAGGAGCTGCTTGACGATGGTCTGATGGATCTTGCGCAGCACCACATTCTCCTGAAGGGTCTCGCGGGAGATGTTGAGCGGCAGGTCCTCGGTATCCACCACGCCCTTGAGGAAGGCGAGGTATTCCGGCAAAAGCTCCTTGTTGCGGTGCTGGATGAGCACCCGGCGGCTGTAGAGGTCGAGCCCCCAGTAGTCGCGGTCCATGCCGAAGATGTCCTGCGCGGCGTCCGGGATGTAGAGCAGGGCGGTGAACTGCACCGGCGCGTCCACGGCGATGTGCAGCACGTCCAGCGGGGCCTTGGCGTCGTACGTCAGATGTTTGTAGAAGGCGTCGTACTGCTCGCGGGTGACGGCGCTCCTGGGCTCGCGCCAGAGGGCGGGCTGGGTGTTGATCTTGTCCTCGCCCACGAAAATGGGGAAGGGCACGAAGGCGGAATGGTTGCGGATGACGGATTCCACCCGGAACTTTTCGGCGAATTCCGCGGCGTCCTCCTTGAGGTGGACGACGATGCGCGTGCCGCGCTTGAGTTCCCCGGCCTCGCAGGGGCTGACGTCGAACGTGCCCAGCCCGTCGCTGACCCAGACATGGGCCTGGCCGTCCTCGCCGAAGGCGGGCAGGGAGGTGACTTCCACCTTGTCGGCCACCATGAAGACCGAATAGAAGCCCACCCCGAAACGACCGATGATGTTGGACGCGTCCGCGGGCTTGCCGTCGGCGGCCTGCGCGTCCAGTTCGGCCAGGAAGGCTTCGGAGCCGGACCTGGCGATGGTCCCCAGGTTCTCGGCGAGCTCGGCGGCGCACATGCCGAGGCCGCTGTCGGTGATGGTGAGGGTACGGGCCTTTTCGTCAAGCGTGATGCGGATCTCCAGCGGCAGATCGGGCTCGCGCGGCGTTTCGCCGCGGCTCGTGCGAAAGCGCAGCTTGTCCAGCGCGTCCGAAGCGTTGGAAATGAGCTCGCGCAAAAAGATTTCACGATTGGTATACAGAGAATTGGTGAGGATGCGTAAAACCTTGCGCACCTCGGCCTTGAATTGCTGTTCAGCCATGATGCAGCCTCCTGTCATGAATACCTCGTGAAGTAAGTCCGCCGGAGGATTCGTCAAGCCCGCGTGCGGCAAGGGGAAGATGGTTCGTGCGGCTGTGTGGTTTTATTTTTTGTGGGGGGAGGCCGTATGAGGCGCGGCGAGAGGCGGGGACAGGGGGACGTCTGCCGCCATCCGGCAAGAAAAAAAGGAAATATCTCCCTGTGCCAGCCCCGGCGCGCACCAGCGGGCGAAGGGAAAAAGCCGACGCGGGGGAAGTTGTTAAAAAAGAAAAGCTAAACAAATTAATGTATTATATACCTTATCAGGATTTGCTCTTGCCTTATGAAACGGAGCGGTATACTAGGTGGGCAACTCAGGAGGATGTCTCTATGGATGACGTTATACTGCTTTCACGGCTACAATTCGCTGTCGCCGTCTTTTTCCATTTCATCTTCGTGCCGCTGACGCTGGGGCTGTCGCTGCTGATCGCCCTCATGGAGACGTGGTACGTCAAAACCGGCAATGAGGCCTGGCGCCGGCACGCCAAGTTCTGGGGCAAGCTCTTTGTCATCAACTTCACGCTGGGCGTAGTGACGGGGATCACCCTGGAATTCCAGTTCGGGACCAACTGGTCCCGCTATTCGGAATATGTGGGCGACATCTTCGGGTCGCTGCTGGCCATCGAGGCCACGGTGGCCTTTTTCCTCGAATCCACCTTCCTGGCGGTCTGGCACTTCGGCTGGAATCGCGTGGGCAAGAAGGTGCATCTGCTCAGCATCTGGCTGGTGGTCATCGCGGGCAACCTGTCCGCCCTCTGGATCATCCTGGCCAACGGCTTCATGCAGAACCCGGTGGGCTATGTGATCCAGAACGGCCGCGCCGAGCTTGCGGACTTCTTTGCCGTGCTGTGCAACCCCTATGCCTGGGGCATGTACGCCCATACGCTCATGGCCGCGTGGATGCTCGCGGGCTTCTTCGTGCTGGGCGTGTCGGCCTGGCATCTGCTGCGCGGGAGCCATACGGACTTTTTCCGCATGTCCTTCCGCATGGCCGCCCCCATCACGCTGATCCTCGCCGTGGCGCTGGCCGCCACGGGCGACCTGCAGGGCAAGACCGTCGCCCAGCTCCAGCCGGCCAAGCTGGCGGCCATGGAATCCCACTGGGAGACCACGACCAACGCGCCTTTCTACATGCTGGTGCTGCCGGATGTGGAAAATGAGCGCAACAGCGTGGAAGCCATCGGCATCCCCGGGCTTATGAGCTGGATCGCCTACGGTGACGCCGATGCCGAAGTGAAGGGCCTCAAGGACTTCCCCAAGGAGGACCGTCCGCCTGTCGCTCCGGTGTTCTGGGGCTTCCGGGCCATGGTGGGCCTTGGCGTGCTCTTCCTCATCCTGGCGGCGGCGGCCACCTTGCAGCGCAAGCGCGACATGCCGTGTTCCGGCCTTATGAAGGCGCTGGTCTGGAATATCCCGCTGCCGTACGTCAGCATCGCC
Source organism: uncultured Desulfovibrio sp. (assembly GCF_944324935.1). Lineage (GTDB taxonomy): Bacteria > Desulfobacterota > Desulfovibrionia > Desulfovibrionales > Desulfovibrionaceae > Desulfovibrio. Next base: position 10,564 of record NZ_CALUYG010000040.1, read on the forward strand.
TTCGGCTGGCTGGTGGCCGAGATGGGCCGTCAGCCCTGGATCGTCTATAATCTCATGCGCACCAGCGACGCCGTGTCGCCCGTGCCCGCGGGCAACGTGCTCTTTTCGCTCATCGGCTTCATCGTCGTGTACACCCTGCTGGGTGTGCTCGACATCTGGCTGCTGCGCAAGTATGCCTGTAAGGGTCCCGAGGAGGTCTAGTCATGCTGGAAACACTGCAAATCGTCTGGTTCATCCTCTGGGCGCTGCTCTGGGCCGTCTACTTCGTGCTGGACGGCTTCGACCTCGGCCTCGGCTCCCTGCTGCCCTTCCTCGGCAAGAACGAGGAAGACCGCCGCATCATGTACAATGCCGCCGGCCCCTTCTGGGACGGCAATGAAGTGTGGCTCATCTCCGCGGGCGGGGTGACCTTCGCGGCCTTCCCCACGGTCTATGCGGTGATGTTCAGCGCCCTGTACGCGCCCCTGCTGCTCCTGCTCTTCGCGCTCATCTTCCGCGCCGTGTCCTTTGAATTCCGCGGCAAGGTGGAGAGCGCCGCCTGGCGGGGCTTCTGGGATATCATCCACTTCCTGTCCAACCTTGTGCCCTCCATCCTGCTGGGCGTGGCCTTTGCCAACCTCTTCATGGGCATCCCCGTGGATGCGGAGGGCGTCTATCACGGCAACCTCCTTGGTCTGCTCAATCCTTACGGACTGGCGGGCGGCATCTTCTTCCTCGTGATGTTCATGCTGCACGGCTCCCTGTGGCTGGCCATCAAGAGCGAAGGCGATCTCCAGCTGCGCGCCCTGGCCACGGCCAGCCTGCTCTGGCCCGTCATGCTGGTGCTGCTGCTGGTCTTCCTGGGTATGACGTGGGCCTATACCCGGCTTTTCGACAACTTCTTCGCCCAGCCGGCGCTCTTCCTGCTGCCGGTGGTGGCGCTGGTCGGGCTGGTGGGTGCGCGGATCATGCTGCGTGCCGGGCGGCTCTGGCTGGCCTGGGCCTGCAGCGGCCTCTACATCGTGGGCGTGACCTTCTTCGGCGTGGCGGGCATGTTCCCCGGCATGATCATCTCCTCGCTGGATCCGGCTGCCACCCTCACGGCCTACAACGCCTCCTCCACCGAGCTGACGCTCACCATCATGCTGGGTGTGGCGCTGGTCATGGTCCCCATCGTCCTCATCTACCAGGCCTGGGCCTACCACCTCTTCCGCAAGCCGGTGACGGCCACTGACCTGAAGGACGAACACGCCTACTGATCCCGCCCCGGCGGACAGGCGCAACCACGGCGGCTCCCGAGCGATTCGGGGCCGCCGTTTTTTTTTGCATGGCCCGCCTGAGCGCGGCGGCCGGCCGCAAAAATGGTTAGCGAAAAAGGAAATAGTATTCACTATGTTATGCGTATTGGTTTAAAGGTTATCGCTGTTTTAAGAATGGTTGCGAAACAGGGTGTATAATGGTTGACATTGGTTGAACCGGCCTGCATAGTGGTTGCAAAGGAGAATGAGACAGATGGACGCCCTTTCCGACAAGACCCCTCAGCGCAGCTACGAACCCCTGTTGTCCCGTTTGCGGGCCTTCATGGCCGAGCTTCAGCTCAAGCCCGGCGACAGGCTGCCGCCGGAACGCAGCCTGGCGAGCACCTTCGGGGTTTCCCGTAACAGTGTGCGGACGGCCATCCGCACGCTGGCCGAGCAGGGGGTGCTGGAAAGCCGTCATGGGGACGGGACCTATGTGCGCAGCAGCAAGACGGATTTTTTGGAGCAGGCGCTGTTGTCGGCGGTGGATTCGGAATGCGTCATTTTTGATGAGGTCATGGAGTTTCGACGCATCATGGAACCGTCCATCGCCCGGCTGGCGGCCCGTCGCCGCACACAGGAGCAGCTTAACGAGCTCAAGATCATCGTGTGCGATCAACAGCGGCGCCTGCTCATGGATGAAGGCGACGGCGATCTGGACGCGCAGTTCCACCAATGTCTTGCGCGCTGTACCGGCAACAGCCTGCTGAGCACCACCATGCAGCGGCTCAATGCCGTCTACCAGCCCGGCCGCACGGACGACCTGCGCTCGGAGGAGTGGCGTCAGTTCTCCATCAGCTCGCACCTGCGCATCATCGACGCCGTGGAGCGGCAGGATGAGGACGCCTGCGAGCAGGAAGTGCGGCATCATCTTGGAACGATCTCGGAACGTCATCCACTGGTCAAGGCGAGGGAATGAGCATGATGGCAAGCATCGTATCATATGGTCTGCTGGGGCTTGTGGCCGGGGTGCTGGCCGGTCTGCTGGGCGTGGGCGGCGGCATCGTCATCGTGCCCATGCTGGTGTTCGCCTTCGGGCGTGCGGGCTTCCCGTCGGAAAGCATCATGCTGCTGGCGCTTGCCACGTCACTGGGCAGCATCATGTTCACTTCGGTCTCCAGCGCGCTGGCGCACTGGCGACGCGGCGCCGTGGACTGGCTGTCCGTGCTGCGCATCAGCCCCGGCATCGTACTGGGGACCTTTGCCGGAACCTATGTGGCCGTGCTGCTGCCCCGTCGCTTCCTGCAGATCTTTTTCGTGATCTTCCTGACCTATGTGGCCGTACAGATGCTGCGCGGCAGCAGGCCGCGGGCCACACGGACGCTGCCCGGCGCATGGGGCATGGGAGCGGCCGGCGGCGTCATCGGGCTCATCTCCAGCCTGGTGGGCATCGGCGGCGGGACCCTTTCCGTGCCTTTCCTCACCTGGCACAACGTGGAGATGCACCGGGCCATCGGCACGTCCGCGGCCATCGGCCTCCCCATTGCCGTGGCCGGCTGCTGCGGCTACCTGATCAACGGTCTGCACGCGACGGGCCTGCCGCCGTATTGTCTGGGCTACCTCTATCTGCCCGCCCTGTTCCCTCTTGTTGTTTGCAGCATGCTGACGGCTCCGCTGGGGGCACGCATCGCGCACCGGCTGCCCGTCAGCCGGCTCAGGAGCGCGTTTGCTCTGCTGCTGATCTGCGTCGGCATCAAGATGTTGCTGGATGTCCTGTAGAGTAACGCGTTACCGGACCTCAACCGCCAAGGAGCAATCATGAGAAGCTGTACAGACATTACGACCGGAATCATCCTGCTGGGATTGTGCGGGGTTGGCGCATGGAGCGTCAGCAACATCCCCGAAGCGCCCACTGAAGGCGTCGGCCCGGCGACCTTCCCCACCATCGTCCTCGTCATCCTGGCGGCCCTGAGCCTGGGGCTTCTCGTCAGGGGGCTGTTCTCCGCCGGTCGGCACAAGTGGCCCGAGGCGGCCATCCTCAAGAAGACCATGTGCTTCATCGGGCTCTTCCTGGCCTATCTGGCGGGCATCGTCTATCTCGGCGACTTCTTCGCCACCATGGAAAATCCCCCTTTCCACAGCGGCATGGGCTTTTCGGTGAGCACGGTGCTCTTCCTGCTGCTGGCACTGCCGCTGCTCGGGCGTCGCCGCCCGCTGGAAGTGGTGCTGGTTGCCTGCCTGACGACGGCCGGCGTGGTGGCCGCGTTCGGCGGATTCTTCCAGGTCCTGCTTCCCTAACCGCCGGAAAAGGAGATACCCATGTTTGAACCCATCCTTGAAGGTCTGACCAACGCTCTTTCCCTGGGCAGCCTGCTTGCCAACCTCATGGGCGTGGCGCTGGGCATCATCTTCGGCGCGCTGCCCGGGCTGACCGCCGCCATGGGCGTGGCCCTGCTCATCCCCCTCACCTTCGGCATGCCGGCCATCGAGGCTTTTTCGGCCCTGCTGGGCATGTACTGCGGCGCCATTTACGGCGGCTGCATCACGGCCATCCTGGTGGGGACGCCCGGTACGGTCTCGGCGGCGGCCACCATGCTGGAAGGGCCCTCTCTGACGGCGCGCGGCGAATCCCGCCGGGCCCTGCAGATGGCCACCTGGGCGTCTTTTATCGGGGGGATGTTCAGCGCGCTCGTGCTGGTGACCGTGGCGCCGCTGCTGGCCAAGGCCGCCATGAGCTTTGGCGCGCCGGAATATTTCGCCGTGGCCGTGTTCGGTCTGACGGTGGTCTCCTCCCTGTCCACGGGCAACATGCTCAAGGGCATGATCTCCGCCTTCATCGGGCTCTTTCTGGCGACCATCGGGCTTGATCCCATCACCGGCGACCTGCGTAACACCTTCGACAATCCCAATCTCTTCAGCGGGCTTTCGCTGGTTCCCGTGCTGGTGGGGCTCTTCGCCATGTCGCAGGTCATCGTGACCGTGGAGGATGTCTTCCGCGGCGTGACGCTCAAGGGCGGCAATCTGTCCAGCAAGGGCCTGAGCCTGCGCGACATGAAGGACAACGTGGTGAACTTCCTGCGCTCGTCCGTCATCGGGACGCTCATCGGCATCGTGCCCGCCACCGGGGTGAGCGCCGCCACCTTCATGGCCTACGGCGAAGCCAAGCGCTTTTCCAAGCATCCCGAGATGTTCGGCAAGGGCGCCATTGACGGCATCGCCGCCACGGAATCCTCCAACAACGCCGTGTGCGGCGGCGCGCTCATCCCGCTGCTGACCCTCGGCGTGCCCGGCGACATTGTGACGGCCATCATCCTGGGCGCGCTCATGATCCAGGGCCTCACCCCCGGGCCGCTGCTCTTCGTGGAGCATCCGGTCACCGTGTACGGCATCTTCGCCGCCTTCATCATCGCCAACGTGCTCATGCTGATCCTGGGCCTCATCGCCATCCGCGGCTCCAACAAGATCATCGCCATCCCCAGCGGCGTGCTCATGCCCATCGTGGTGACGCTCTGCGCGGTGGGCGGCTATGCGGTCAACAACAACATGTTCGACCTGCTCATCGTGGCCATCTTCGGGGTGGTGGGCTACCTGATGATCAAGTGCAACATCCCCCAGCCGCCCATGCTGCTGGCCATGATCCTGGCGGGCATCGCGGAGACCAACTTCCGCCGGGCCCTGAGCATCTCCCAGAACGACTACAGCATTTTCTACACGAGCCCTGTGGCCATGTGCATCCTGGCCGTCAGCCTCTTCGTGCTGATCAAGCCCATTTATGACAGCATCCGCGCGGCCCTGCGCGGAGAGAACATCGCCGAGGAATAACGCAGCCATTCCGGGGAGGAACGTATGGAACTTGCACGCTGGAAGGAAGCGCTGGACGGCTGGTTCGGCGCGCATGAGACGGAAATGTATGCCCTGCTTGAAAAGCTCGTGAACATGGACAGCTTTTCCCATGACGGCGGGGATGTGGACAAGGTCGGCGAGGTCATTGCCGGACACATGCGGGAGGCTGGCTTTGCCGTGGAGGTGCTGCCGCAGGCCCCCATTCCGGCCGACGAGCAGTGGATGTCCTGTCTCGGCCATGTGGTGACGGCGCGTACCCATGCGCGGGAAGCCGGGCCCGGCGTGGTGTTCATGGGGCACATGGACACGGTGTTCCCGGCGGGGACCGCGGCGGCGCGTCCCTACCGCATGGATCGTCAGGCCGACAGGGCAACGGGCCCCGGCCTGCTGGACATGAAGGGCGGGGTGGTCATGAACATGTTCGTGGCCCGGGCCCTGAAGGAGCTGGGCCTCATGGACGTGCCCATGACGTTGACCTTCTCGCCCGATGAGGAGCTGGGTTCGCCGACGACGAGCTATCACCTCGGCCGGGAGCTCAACGGCGCGCATGCCGTCATGTGCACGGAACCGGGCTATGTGGGCGGCGGCGTTTCGGTGGAACGCAAGGGATCGGGCCATATGCTGCTGGAGATCGAGGGCAAGTCGGCCCATGCCGGCCGCAATTATGCCGACGGGCATTCGGCCATCCTCGAGCTGGCCCACAAGATCCTGGCCTATGACCGGCATGTGGACCTCGACAGGGACATGACGGTTAATACCGGCCTCATCTCCGGGGGCACGTCGGCCAATTCCGTCGCGCCTTTTGCCACCGCCCGCATCCATCTCACCTATCCGACCTACGAACTGGGCCAGGAGCTGGTGCGCGCCATCCGGGAGGAGACCGACAAGACCCATGTGACGGGGACGCGCTCCCACATCAGCGGCGGGCTGCGCCTGCTGCCGCTGCGCCCCACGCCCAAGGTCATGGCCCTGTACGAGCTCATCCATGCCGCGGCGGACTGCATCGGCTACCCCTGCTCCCTTGAACGTTCCAAGGGCGCGGCGGAATCCGGCTACTGCTGCAGCGTGCTCGATCTGCCCACCGTCTGCAGCATGGGCCCGGAAGGCACGGGCCTGCATACGCCTGAGGAATACATCATCCCGTCCACCTTCCTGCCGCGCGCCAAGATCCTTGCCCTGGCGGCGCTCCAGGCCGCACGAAAGTTTTCCGCGTCACCGAAGGTCACTCTGTAACCTCAACATCAACCAGTCAGGATGTTTGCCATGAAGAAGCTTCTTTCCCTTGCCTGCTGCGCCCTTTTGCTCGGCCTTGCCGTGCTGGGCACGTCACGTCCGGCGCTGGCCGCCTATCCCGACCGTCCGGTCAACATCATCATCCCCTTCGGTCCCGGCGGCGCCGTGGACATCGCCGCGCGCATCATCGCCGAATACCTCCAGGGCAAGGGCATCACCCTGAACATCGTCTGCAAGGGCGGCGGCGCCGGCGCGCCGGCCATGCTGGATGTGGCCCGCGCCCGTCCGGACGGCTACACCTTCGGCTTCCCGGCGGTGCCGACCTTCTGCACCACGCCCCAGGCCAAGCCAACCGGCTACAGCCTCAAGGACTTCAAGGCCGTGGTGCAGATCACGGACATGGTGCTCAGCCTTGCCGTACGCAAGGACTCCGGCATCACCAGCGTCCGCGAGCTCTTCGAGGCCGCCAAGGCCAATCCCGGCAAGATCAACTTCGCCACGCACGGCGCCTTTTCCTCCCAGCGGCTGTATATGCTGATGGTGGAAAAGAAGTTCGGCGGCATGAAGCTGCCGCATGTGGCCTATACCAGCGGCCATGACGTGTCCACGGCCCTGCTGGGCGGGCACATCACCAGCGCCTTCGGCGTGACCACCAACCAGCTGCCCTATGCGCAGGCGGGTGATTTCCGCATCATCGGCGTGACCAGCGGGGAACGCGTCAAGGAACTGCCCGACGCCCCCACCTTCACCGAACAGTTCGACAATGACCCGGCGCTGGTCTTCCCCTCGCCGCACGGCCTGGTGGCGCCCCGCCGTACGCCCGACGACAAGATCATCGCCATGCAGAATCTGATCAAGGAAGCGCTGGCCGATCCCGATGTGCAGGCCAAGATGGCCAAGGCCGGCCTGACCTGCGACTATCTGCCGCACGACGAATTCCAGAAGGTCATCGACAACATGTGGACGACCATCGGCAAGGTGCTCAAGGAAAACAACATGGTCAGCAAGTAGGGTACGCTTCGCCGCGCCGGTTGCCGCCCGCCGGGGTCGGCGCGGCGTCGTACCCGCATGAAGGAGGGTGTTCATGCGTTATCTTTCCGCACTCATTCGGATGCTGCCCGTGCTGGCGCTGGCGCTGCTGCTCAGCCCCGCCGGCGCGTCGGCCGCGCCGGAGACCGTGGCTCTGAAGACGGGCTGGCTCGGCGAGTACGAGGCCTTTCCCGTCTGGTATGCCCGGCAGAAGGGCTGGGACAAGGAAGCCGGTCTGGATGTGGAGATGCTGCGTTTTGACTCGGGCAAGGCCCTCATCGAGGGCATGAAGGCCTACAAGTGGGTCCTTGCCGGCTGCGGCAGCGTGCCCACGGTCTCGGCCGCCTTCGGCGCGCCGTTCGAGGTGGTGGCCGTGGCCGGCGATGAAGCCGCCGCCAATGCCGTGCTGGCGCGCAAGGACGCCAGGTTCGCCGATGCGGCATCCGTACGGGGCAAGCTCGTGCTGTGCCCGCAGGGCACGTCCGCCCATTATACGCTGGTGCAGTGGCTGCGCTCGCTGGGGCTGACGGAAAAGGACGTCAAGATCCGCTTCATGCCGCCGGAACAGGCGCTGGGCGCGTTCCGGGGCGGCATGGGGGACATTCTGGTCACCTGGGCTCCCTACACCTATGCCGCGGAAAAGGAAGGCTGCGTCGTGGCCGCCACGGCTGCCGACGTCAAGGCCTCCCTGCCGCTGGTGCTGCTGGCCGACCGGCAGTTCGCCGAGCAGAACGCGGAACTGGTGCGGCGCTTCCTGCGTCTGTATCAGCGCGGAGCCGCCGTGCTGGCGGCTGAACCCGATGAACAGCTGGTGGTGGACTATGTGCGCTTCTGCAGGGAATGGGCAGGCCGGGAGCTGGACGCCGCCACGGCCCGTGAAGACATGCGGGATCATCGCGTCTACCCGGTGAGCGAGCAGGTGCGGCTTCTGGGCGAAGGGGACGGTTCGCTGCGGGCCGTGCTGAGCGATATGGCCGCTTTCCTTGCCGCGCGCAAGGGTGAAGGCGAAAAGGCGGCGGAACTGCCCGTCATTCGCGCGGACTATCTGCAAAAGTTATCGCAATAGGCTGCCGTTTCCGCAGTCGTTGCCGGGGAAGGGGCCCTGCCAGTCTCCTCCCGGGAGCTCCTTCCCCGCTTGTTTCGCAGGTCGTCCCGCCATGCCGCCGTCAGCGCGGCGGTCAGGGGCGGCCTGTCATCATGGGGCGACAGCCGCAAGGAGGCATGTCATGGAGTTGCAGGATTGCCGTAAGGTCATTGACGAGGCCCTGGCCGGGCAGGAAGCGGAGATGCTGGCCCTGCTCGAGGAGCTGGTGAGCATCGACTCCCCCACGAATTGCGCCGAAGGCGTGCACAGGGTCGGTCAGGTCTGCGCCGACTGGCTGGCCCGGGCGGGCTTTGCAACGGCCTGTCTGCCGCATGCGCCGGTTCCCGAGGATGAGGCGTGGCAGGCGGACCTGGCCAGCCCCTGGACGGCCCGTCATGGCGCGGAAGGGGCCGGGCCGGGCATCGGCTTCATCGGGCATATGGACACGGTCTTCCCCGTGGGGACGGCACAGCGGCGTCCCTTTACCGTGGACCGGCGGGCGGACCGCGTCTACGGCCCCGGCGTGGCGGACATGAAGGGGGGCCTTGTGGCCATGCTCTTTGCGGCCAGAACCCTTGCCGGCCACGGTCTGCTGCCCTGTCCGCTGACGCTGATGTTCTCTTCCGACGAGGAGCTGGGCTCTCCCACCTCCTCGCTGGCCCTGCGGGAGCATCTGCGCGGCGCGCATGCCGTGTTCTGTGCGGAGCCGGGCGGCGTGGGCGGCAAGGTGACGCTTTCCCGCAAGGGCTCGGGGCATATGCACATCCGCGTACGCGGCGTGGCGGCCCATGCCGGGCGTGATTATGCCGACGGCGCATCGGCCATCCTGGCCCTGGCGCACAAGGTGCTGGCCTATGACCGTCTGGTGGATCTGCCCAACGGCATCACGGTCAACACGGGCCTCATCTCCGGCGGCACGTCCGCCAATTCCGTCGCCCCCTGGGCCGAAGCCCGCCTGCACCTCACCTACCGCCGGCTTGCCGACGGTGAGCGTGTGGTGGCGGCCATACGGGACATAACGGCCGCCGAAAGCCTGCCGCGTACCCATGCCACGGCCAGCGGCGGCCTGCGGCTCTATCCGCTGGAACGCACGGCCGCCGGAGACAGACTGTTCGATCTGGTGCGGGAAGCCGGCCGTCAGCTGGGCATGCCGCTGGAAGGACAGCATTACGAAAGCGCCGCCGAGTCCGGTTTCTGCTCCTCGGTGCTGGGCATCCCCACCATCTGCTGCATGGGCCCGGAAGGCGAGCATATCCATTCGGACAAGGAATACCTGGTGCTGTCCAGTCTGGTGGCGCGGGCCAGGCTGCTGGCGCTCTCCGCCGTCATGGCCGCCCGGACAGAGCTTGCCGCTCCAATGGCCTGAGCGCCGGCGGAGGAGAGCGGGGACGGTCGCCCGGGGCGGGTCATCCGTGCTGGGCCGTGCGGGAAAAGAGCTGGATGACCAGCACGCCGGCGATGATCAGCCCCATGCCGATGAGGGCGGGAAGATCCATCTTCTGCCCGAACCAGAAATAGCCCATGAGCGTCACCAGGATGATGCCCAGCGCGCACCAGATGGCATAGGCGATGCCCACCGGCAGATAGCGCAGCACCTGCGAGAGGCAGGTGAAGGAGACGCAGTAGCCCGCGATGCTGCCCAGCGTCGGCCAGAGGCGGCTGAGCTGCTGGGAGGCGTTGAGGCAGGACGTGGCGAACGTCTCGGCGGTGATGGCCACGGCCAGCAGGCCGTAGGCGATGAGCGGGGCTCCCATGACGGCTCCCGGCAGGTAGAGGGCGTGGGACCGCGGGCGGAGGGGCAGGGATATCCTTGGGCCGCCGTACGCTCCGCGGCGGAAGACACACGGCGCAAGGCACACGGGAAAGCAGGGCCCGCGCGGCATGATCCGTCGTCGTGCGGAGGGGCGCGGGCCTCTGTTCCCGCGGCCCCTCCGGGCAGCATATGCCTAGTCCTGATCGTAGTATTCGGCCAGCATTGGGCCGAAGAATTCCGCGCCGTCGCCCAGCTCCTCTTCGATGCGCAGGAGCTGATTGTACTTGGCCATGCGTTCGGAGCGGCAGAGCGAGCCGGTCTTGATCTGCCCGGCATTGACGCCCACGGCAAGATCCGCGATGAAGCTGTCCTCGGTCTCGCCGGAACGGTGGGAGATGACCGTGGTGTAACCGGCTTCCTTGGCCATTTCGATGGTGTCCAGGGTCTCGGTGACCGTGCCGATCTGATTGAGCTTGATGAGGATGGAGTTGGCCACGCCTTCGGCGATGCCCTCGGCCAGGATGGCCGGATTGGTCACGAAGACGTCGTCGCCCACAAGCTGGATGCGGTCGCCAAGGCTGCCGGTGAGCATGCTCCAGCCGTCCCAGTCGCCCTCGGCCATGCCGTCCTCGATGGAGATGAGCGGATATTTGCGGGTGAATTCTTCCAGCCACTGGGTCATTTCGGCATTGTTGAGGCTCAGGTTCTCGCCCTTGAGGACATACTTGCCGTCCTTGTAGAATTCGGACGCCGCGGCGTCGATGGCCAGGGCCACTTCGCTGCCGGGATTGTAGCCCGCTTCCTCAATGGCCTTGATGAGGTAGCTGAAGGCTTCGTCATGGTTCTTGAAGTTGGGCGCAAAGCCGCCCTCGTCGCCCACGCCGGTGGAATGACCGTCCTTTTCCAGGATCTTCTTGAGCACATGGAAGATCTCAGCGCCCATGCGCAGGGCGTCCCGGAAGCTCTGGGCGCGCAGGGGCATGATCATGAATTCCTGGATGTCCAGATTGTTGGAGGCATGCGCGCCGCCGTTGATGACGTTCATCATGGGCGCGGGCAGCACCTTGGCGTTGACGCCGCCCAGGTATTTGTAGAGGGGCAGGCCCAGATATTCGGCGGCCACACGGGCGCAGGCCATGGACACGCCGAGCATGGCGTTGGCCCCGAGACGGCTCTTGTTGTCCGTGCCGTCCAGATCGATGAGGGTATTGTCGATCTGCACCTGATGCAGCACGTCAAGGCCGAGCAGGGCGTCGGCGATCTCGCCATTGACGTTCTCCACGGCCTTGGTAACGCCCTTGCCGCCAAAGCGTTCCTTGTCGCCGTCGCGCATTTCAAGGGCTTCGCGGCTGCCGGTGGACGCGCCGGAAGGCACGGCCGCCCGGGCGCTGTGACCGGATTCGAGAGAGACTTCAACTTCCACAGTGGGGTTGCCGCGCGAATCGAGGATCTCGCGACCGTAGACAGAGGCGATGCTGCTCATGGCTGCTCCTAAGTGTTGGGCTCTCCCGGGGGAGGGCGGGTATGGCGAAAGGCCGTCGCGCGCCCATGCGCTGCGTGCGGCAAAAAACGACGCTCCCTGGAGCTTTTTCATTTGAAACGCATCGCGTTTCAAACCATGCGGCCTGTCGTTTCGCGGAAAAGCGCGGCTTTTCCACCTGCCGTGGGCCGGGCGGCGCTGTGCCGCCTCGCGTGCCGCCTTTTGCAATGGCGAAAGGCCCTAGGCGGGGTCGCATTCATAAAACAGCCGGCGCAGCCCTTCCAGCAGCAGGGAGGGCAGCACCTCGTCAAATACCGGGCTCAGGCGGGCGATGGACTGGGCAAAGCCCCCCGTGGCCAGGATGCGGGTCGTGCCCGGGAGCTGGGGCCGCAGGCGGGCCACGAGGCCTTCCACCATGCCCACGAAGCCGAACACCAGACCGTGCTGGATGCTGGTGGTCGTGTCCCGTCCGATGCTGGGCGTGAGGGCGTCCACCTCGAGGTCCACGCGGGTGAGCTGGGCGGCATGGCGCGCCAGCGCCGCCAGCGCCGTTTTGGGCCCGGGAAAGATGAGCCCGCCCTCGTAGGCGTCGCGGGCGATGCAGTCAAAGGTCACCGCCGTGCCGAAGTCCACGACCATGAGGGATTCCGGCTCCGGGCAGAGGCGGCGGGCGGCATAGGCGCCCACCAGTCTGTCCGCGCCCACCTGTTCCGGGCGGGCGTAGCGGTTTTCCAGCGGCAGGGGAACGTCGGCCGGTACAAAGAAGACGGGCCGCCGGACATAGCGTGTCAGGGCCTCGCGCAGGGTGGGCGTGACGTCCGGGACGACGGAGGACACCATGCAGGCGCGCACGCTGTCCAGCTCCAGACCGGCATGCCCGCAGAGGGTCAGCAGGCCCAGTCCCAGGCTGTCGGCTGTCTGCTCGGCATCGGTACGCAGGGAATAGGTGGTCAGCACACGTCCCGCATCGGCCAGACCGATCTTGGTGGACGTGTTGCCGATGTCGAAAAGCAGGAGTTCCGCCCGCATAGCCGCTCCTTGTCGGACGTTCGGGGGCCGCGCCGCCGCCGGGGGAGCGGCTTCGCGCCGATTGCTGCGGCAGTATGCCAGACTGCCCGGCGACACGCAAGCGCCGCCCTTGCCAGCCGTGGACGAGGCATGTAACATGCTGACGAGATCCGGGACGTTGTCCGCAAGGGGAGACCATGCCGCCCATGCTTTTTTTCCTGCATATGCCGCGTACGGGCGGCACGACGCTCAATACCGTGCTCAAGGCCAATTTCGCGCCCGACGAGATCCTGAGCATCTATCACAAGGAGGAGTACGCGCGCTGCCGGGAGCTCGACCCCGCGCAGCTTGACGGCATCCGGCTCGTCATCGGCCACCTCATGCCCCAGTCCGTGGAGCCGCCGCGCTTCTACGACCGGGAGGTGCGCATCTTCACCCTGCTGCGCGAGCCGGTGGCGCGCATCATCTCCGAGTACCGCTTCCAGAAAAGCTGGCCGGCCAACCATCTGTACGCCCGCCTCAACGCCGGGCAGGTCAGCTTCCGCGACTATCTCACCAGCCGGGAAAAGGGCCTGCGCTACCGGGGACGCAATTTTATGACGCATACGCTGGCCCACTGCTTCCGCGAGGACATGCCCGGGGATGAGCTGCTGGACATGGCCCGGCACAATCTGGAGCATCTCTTCTTTTTCGGCGTGCAGGATCATTTCGACGCCGGCCTGCTCATGCTGGCCGACCGTATCGGTCTGAAGGAGATTTTCTACGAGAAGCAGAACATGCTTAATCCGGCGGGCCTTGCCCCGGTCAGCGCCGAGGACAGGGAACTTGCCGCCCAGTGCAACGCACTGGACAGCGCCCTCTATGACTGGGCGCTGCGACGCTTCGAGGAACGCATGGCCGCCGCCGGGCCGGCCCTTGCCGCGCGCCTGAGGACTTTCCAGGCCGTCAATGCCCGCTTTCACAAGGTCTGCCGCCTCATCGACCGCAAACTGGAGCGGGAGGAGAGCGGCGCCATCATCAACCCCAAGCGCTGACCCCCCGGAGGACGGAGCGGGCAGCAGAACAAGGAGCATCAGTATGGATACGCAGGAACTGCTGGACATCATGCAGCGGCATGGCATCCAGGGCGAGGCCGACAAGGACGGGGACATCCACTTCACCCACGAAGACATCTCCATGACCCTGCTGCATGACGCGGAGGACCCGGCCTACATCTCTCTCGGCGCGGGCTTCGAGGATATCGACGAAGAGCTGCACGACGCCTGCTATGCGCTGGCCGCCGCCATTTCCCAGGCCTACAAGGTCGGCAAGGTCATCGTGTTCGATGACGAGGAGGGCTTTGCCCTGCGCTTTTCCGTGGAGGCGCTGGTGTCGCCGGAGACCTTCGACCGGGACTTCCCCCGCTATCTGGACATCGTGACGGAAATGATCGCCGACTTTTTCGACGCCGCCTCAGGCGACAAGGGTGACTAGATAGTGTCGTCAAATTGTGTTTGCCCATAAGGATATGCACCTGATTTGAACGGCGGCGAGAAAAGAGGAGCATCTTTTGGCATACCGTGTGGCAATTCCCCGCCAGCGTTTTAGATGGAGAAAAGCATTTTCGACAAGATGCCTTACTTTGTAGAGCTCTCTATCATAGTTGCGTAATATTTTACGACTTTTCTTTGGCGGGATGACAACCTGGCAACCGGATTCACCCGCTTTGCGGAGAATATTCTCCGTATCGTAGCCTCTATCAGCCAAAAGCGCTCCGGCACTCAACCCGTCAATCAACGCACAGGCCTCTTTGCAATCAGCTCGGGTACCCTCTGTAACAATAACTCTGACCGGCATACCATGCGCATCCACGGCCAGATGTAT